>NZ_VCKX01000287.1 GCF_005889725.1 Nonomuraea zeae | reverse complement strand
CTCCCTGCCCGCCCGCCGGGTGCGTTGCCACATCGGGGCTTCTCAGAACCACATCGGCGGCCGCCAGGTGCAGGTGCCGGTGCCGGCAACTGCAGCCGTAGGAGACGGCTGGGCCTCGGCGGCGGCTCAGCCCCGGCCCAGGACGCAGAACTCGTTGCCCTCCGGGTCGGCCATGACCTTCCACGAGACGTCCCCCTGGCCCACATCGGCGAGCCTCGCGCCGAGGGCCTCAAGCCGGGCCACCTCCGCCGCCTGATCGTCACCGGGGTCGGGCAGCAGGTCGAGATGGACGCGGCTCCACGTGTCCTTCAGGTGGGGCGTGCGGAGGAACTCCAGATACGGGCCGACACCCTTGGCCGAGCGCAGCAGCGCGCGATCGTCGGTCACCTCGTGCAGGGTCCAATCGATCGCCTCGCCCCAGAACCGGGTCATGGCCCGCGGGTCGGCGCAGTCGACGACCACCGCGGCGATCGGCCCGGTGTCCTGGTGGATCTCCTGAGGCTCCAGGACGCAGAACAGGTTGCCCTCGGGGTCGGCCAGCACCGTCCGAGGGAGGTCGCCTTGACCGGCGTCGGCGGGCGTGGCGCCGAGCTCCTTCAGGCGCGCGACCAGCTCCGCGTGATGGGCCGCAGAGGTGGTGGTGAGTTCGATGTGCACGCGGTATTTCACCGTCTCGGGGTCTGGGACGGTGACGAAATCGATGTAGAAACCGGCGGGGTCCGGCCAGGTGAAATCCACGGGCTCGAGGTTGGTCACACCGGGCCCCTCGCTGGAAAGGCCCCAGTTGAGCGCCTCCGCCCAGAACCGGCCCAGCGCCGAGTCGTCCCGGGCTTTGACATTCACCTGAACGAGTCGCAACGCCATGCCGCCAGCCCTATACCGGAGCGATGATCAGCAATGAACCGCGCGCCTGCGGTAACCGGCAGGTCAGGGACGTTGTTCGGCCGGCCGAAAACCTTACGGGCTCCCCGTCGCAACAGCAGTTGCGGAGCACGAGGAATGGGGCCAGATCTCGTCGGCCCCACGCACCGAGAGAGACCAGGAAGCGGAGCAACGATGCCGTCCGTCATGTCCGGCGAATTCGCGAGCCACTCTTAAGATCACTCAGGAACAGCTCCCTATCGGAAGAGCTCACCTATGCGCACCATTTACGCCGTCACCCATCCGGAGGCGACGCACCACGCCGAAAGGGTCGTCGGCAACCGCCAGGTCGTCCACCTCGGTGACACCCGCCATCTCGACGTCAAGATCTGACGAGCGGCAGCTGGGCCGTGGTGCCGCCTGGACCGGGCTTCTCCCCCGGCCGTGAGCGGCCGGGGCGCACGCCACACCCAGGGACGGCGCCTACCCCCACACCGCCTTGCCGAGGATGGCGCCCAGGCCCGGCGTCTTCCAATGGTCGACCACGATCACCTTCTTGGCCTTCACGTACCAGACGCGCTGGGTGTAGGAGGCGACGTTCAGCCTGCCGCCGTCGCAGGACACCTTCCACTCGGTGAACCGCGCCCGCTGCCCGGCCCCGAACGCCGCCTTCGAGGTCCTGACGCGGGTGGCCTGCCCGCTGAAGTACTTCTTCTTCGGCACGCACTCGCTCACCCCGCTGCTGGGGTGGTAGGGCCGGTCAGCCTGGTACGCGCTGCCCTCGGAGGCGTACCTGACCGCCCGGGGGCCGCCCAGCAGGAAGCTCCTGCACTCGGCGGCCGCCGGAGAGCAGGCACCGGTGATGACGCGCAGGTTGACGCCCTCCTTCTTGGTGTGCCACGTGAGGGGGACCCGGAGGGTGAATCCCTGGAACGTCACCGGCTTGGTGGCGGCCTGCGCAGGCGAACCGGTCAGGACGAGGGACGCGCTGAGCGCGACAGTCAGGATCATGAGCCGTGATCCTAGGGTGACCACGCCCGGCATCGTCAAGATTGTTCCGATGTGCGAAGAACCACGCAGCCTTCCCAGAACTTTCCCGACGATCTTTGCATCCCAAGTCCCGTGGAAATTCTCGTCGCGGGCGACCCCCAGCGCCTGGGCGGCTACTGGCTCGCGGGCCGGCTGGGCGCCGGCGGTCAGGGCGTCGTCTATGAGGGCTACGCCGGGGACGACACCCGCGTGGCCGTCAAGGTCCTGCACCGTGACCGGGCCGCGCAGCTCGCCAAGGAGGCCGCCGCCGCGCAGCGGGTCGCTTCCTTCTGCACCGCACGGGTGATCGAGGCGTGCTCGGAGGGCCCCAGGCCCTACCTGGTCAGCGAGTACGTGCCCGGCCCCACCCTGCGCGAGGCGGTCGCCCGTGCCGGGCGATCAGGTCCACGGCGTCGATGAGGTAGTCGCGGACCGTTGGAGATGAAGTAGTTGAAGTTGACTCGCCCCCAGCCGGGTTTGATGCCCTGGCAGCCCGCCTCGAGTTCCGGCTCGAAGGCGCGGGAGTGCGCGGCGTCGATGGCGAACAGGCGGCGACCGTAGGGGCGGGCGCAGGAGCAGCCGCCGCGAGGATGCCGACCAGCTTGTCGACGGCGGCGGTCGCCCCCGACCCGCAGAAGATCACCACGTCGTCCGGGCCGCCGCCGACGCCCTCGTGCACGGCGCGGCGCGGCGGACTGTGTCACCATCCCCTCAGCATCCTCGCGAGGGCGGAGCTGGTGACCGGTCGTCGGTCCTGCCGGTGGCGCCTTTGGTCCCCCGCATTTGCTCCGAAGGGTACCCCCAGGGGTATATTGGAGGCATGGAGCTGAACGAGAGCATGGTGGGCGACGCCCTGACCCGCCTCAAGCGGGCGCACGGCCAGTTGGCCGGGGTCATCGCGATGATCGAGGCGGGCGAGGACTGCACGAAGGTGCTCACCCAGCTCGCAGCCGTCTCCAAGGCGCTCGACCGGGCAGGATTCAAGATCGTCGCCACCGGCCTGAGACACTGCCAGGACGCCGACAGGCGCGGCGACGAGCCACCCATGAGCGTCGCGGAGCTGGAGAAGCTCTTCCTGGCGCTCGCCTGACAGCCGGCGGCCACGGGACGTCCGTGGCCGCACATTTTCGACCTTCGCATACCCCGGGGGGTATTAAGATTATGGATGTCCTGTCATTCCGGACACCCGGCCTGGGCGACCAGACCTACCTGCTGACCCACGACGGCCGCGGAGTCCTCGTCGATCCCCAGCGCGACATCGGCCGCTTCCTGGACGCCGCCGCCGAACGGGACGTCGAGTTGCGGTTCGTGCTGGAGACCCACCTGCACAACGACTACGTCTCCGGCGCCGAGCAGGCCGCCCTGCGCACCGGCGCCGAGCTGGTGCTGCCCGCCGCCGCGGCCCCCGCCTACCGGCACACGCCCGCCTTCCACCTGGAGGACATCGACGGCGGCGACGGCCTGACCCTGCGGCCCGTCCACACGCCGGGCCACACCCCGGAGCACACCAGCTACCTGGTGCTCATCGACGGCGAGCCGGTCGCGTTGTTCTCCGGCGGCAGCCTACTGGTCGCCTCCGCCGGGCGTCCTGACCTGCTCGGCATCGAACGCGCCCGCTCCCTGGCCCGCCTCCAGCACCGATCGCTGCACCGGCTGGCCGCGCTGCCGCCCGGCATCGCCCTGTATCCGACCCACGGCGAGGGCTCGTTCTGCACCGCCACCGGCGCCGGCCGCCTGACCTCCACCATCGCAACAGAGCTGACGGTCAACCCGCTGCTGGCCATCGACGACGCAGAGAAGTTCGCCGACACGCTGCTGGCCGCCCCCATGCCCATCCCCGCCTTCTACCGGTATATGGGCCCGGCCAACACCCTCGGCGTGCCGGCCATGCCACCTACCCGGGTGCCCGACATCGACGAGCCCGCCGGCCATGTCGTGGACCTCCGCCCCCGGCACGTCCAGGCACAGGGCATGCTGCCCGGCTCGTACGGCATCGAGCTGGACGACGACTTCGGCAGCTGGACCGGCTGGCTGCTCCCCCACGACCAGCCGATCACCCTGGTCGCCGAACCCGGCCAGGACGTCACCGAGGCCGTCACCCAGCTCGCCCAGATCGGCATCGACACCGTCCAGGGTGTCGTCCGCGACCTCGGCCAGGCCGCCACGCAGACCTATCGGCTGGCGAACCTCGACGCCTTCGTCGAGCTGCTCGGGGCCGGCCTGCAACTCCTGGACGTGCGCATGCCCAGCGAATGGGAGCAGACCCGGCTGGAGGGCGCCATCGAGCGTTTCCTGCCCGACCTGTTCACCCAGGGCATTCCCGCCGAACTCGACCCGGAGCGGCCGGTACTCGTCGCGTGCGCCTCCGGCCGCCGCGCCGCCATCGCCGCCACCTATCTCGCCCGTGAGGGCTACCGGCCGATCGCGCTCACCGGAGCCGGCGTCCCCGACGTCGCCAACGCCCTTGACAAGCTCAACTAGAGGAGAGGACCCCATGTCCCCCATCGACGCCGCCACCGCCCGCTCACTGATCGCGGCCAACCCGGACGTCCTCGTCGTGGACGTCCGCACCCCGGCCGAGTTCGGCACGGCGCACATCGACGGCGCCATCAACCTGCCCCTCGATCAGGTCGACGCACACCTGCGGCGCATCGTCACCGACGCGGGCGGCCGCCTGCTGCTCATCTGCCAGTCCGGCAGCCGCGCCGAGCGCGCCCGGGCGGCTCTCAGCGACGCCGGCCTGTCCGACGTCGCGGTCCTGGACGGCGGCATGAACGCCTGGATCGCCTCAGGAGCACCGGTCAACCGCGGCCGGGCGCGCTGGCCGCTGGAGCGCCAAGTCCGGCTCGCCGCCGGCAGCATCGTGCTCGCCTCGGTGGTAGCGAGCCTCTGGATCCCCTTCGCGCTGCTCTTGGCCGCGTTCGTCGGGGCGGGCCTGGCGTTCGCGGCGCTCACCGACACCTGCGCCATGGGTCTGCTGCTGGCCAGGCTGCCCTACAACCGCGGCAGCGGCGTGGACGTCGAGGCCGCCCTCGCCCGCCTGCGCGGCTCCAGGACGATCGGTTGAGGCTGGACCTTTCCATGACCTCTGCATACCCCCGGGGGTAAACATGTTCACCTTGACTCTGACCGCTGTCGCACTGGTCGGCGTCACGCTCGGCCTGTTCGGCGGCGGCGGGTCGATCCTCGCCGTGCCGGTGCTGGTCTACCTCGCGGGCGTGCCGGCCAAGCAGGCCATCGCCCTGTCGCTGTTCGTCGTGGCCCTCACCAGTGCGGTCAGCGCGATCGGGCACGCCCGGGCCGGGCGCGTCCGCTGGCGTACCGGGCTGGTCTTCGGCGCGGCCGGCATGGCGGGCGCCTACACGGGCGGGCTGATCGGCCCGCACCTGCCCGAAACACTGCTCATGGCCGCCTTCGCGGCCATGATGCTCGCCACCGCAATCGCCATGATCCGCGACCGCCGCACCCCACCCGCCACACCGGCCCGCCACGAACTGCCGGTCCTCCATGTGATCGCCGAGGGAGTCGCCGTCGGCCTGGTCACCGGGCTCGTCGGCGCGGGCGGCGGCTTCCTGGTGGTGCCCGCTCTGGTCCTGCTCGGTGGCCTGCCCATGGGCGTGGCGGTGGGCACCTCGCTGCTCGTCATCGCCATGAAGTCCCTGGCCGGCCTGGCCGGATACCTGCACAGCGTCCCCATCGACTGGTCGGTGGCACTCCCGGTGTCCGCGGCCGCCGTCGCCGGCGGACTGGCCGGCGGCTCCCTAGCCGGCCGGATCAACGCCGACCGGCTGCGCACGGCGTTCGGCTGGTTCGTGCTGGCCATGGGCTCCTTCATCCTCGTCCAGCAGGTGCCGCCCGCCCTGCTGCACACCGCCTGGACCGCCGCCGCGGCAGCCCTGGCGGCGCTGGCCGCCGCCGCCGTCCTCGTGCTGCGGCGACGCCGATCGATCAAGAGGAAGCAGCCTTCACGCTCCGATGTCGATACCCCTAGGGGTATCAAGCCCGGGAGGAAGCCGTGACCAAGCCGATCACCATCACCGCCGCCAACTGAACCGAGCACGTCACCGACACCGGCACGATCCGCATCGACCTGTGGGCGTCCTGATGTGGGCCCTGCCTGCGCTTCACACCGGTCTTCGAAGCCGCCGCCGGCCGCCACCCCGACCTCGTCTTCGGCAAGGTCGACACCGCACGGCCCGGCCGCCGCACCGCTGGCCCGCTCCGGCACGTGACGCTCGGTCCGCGTCGTGATCGTCGCACTGGAGATGATCGTCCAGATGTTCCTCGCCCTAGAACGCGGCGATCACCGCTTGCCCGGAGCGGACCGCAGAGGAGATCACCGATGGTCAGTGTCAGCATGGAGACGCCGGAACAGACCGAAGAGCGTCTCCGCCGGGTGATCGCCCGAGCCGACGTCCTCGTGCACGACGGCGTCTGGTGCTTCGAAGAGTCCCCCATCGACCAGTCGCCCGTGCTCACCGGCGACACGCTGGCCGTGGTCCGCGACGACCAGAGCTGGAGCCGCCTGGTCCCGCTCACCCAGGAGCAAGAGCACATCGAACGGTTCGGGATCTTCTCGTTTCACTTCCCCGCCGACCTCGACAACAGCGGCTTCGTCGGCTGGCTGGCCGGCCGGCTGAAGGTACGACTGGGGACCGGCGTGTTCGTCATCTGCGGCAGCAACCGCGCCCGCGGCGGCATCTATGACTACTGGGGTTGTCCGATCGACCTGCTCGACGACGCCATCGCCGTCGTCGAGGCACTGCGCGCCGGCTGAGCCTGGCCCTATGGCCCGGTAGATGGCGTCATGGCCGATTCCCAGCGCACGGCGATCAGCGGTGGCTGTACCCTGATCAACTGTTCGTGCCGAGCACCATGGCAGGAGACGGGGCATGACTTCCAGGCTGGCCGGTGACATGGTCGGCGGCCGCTACCGGCTGGCCGCCGAGCTGGGCTCCGGTGGCTTCGGGCGGGTCTGGCGGGCCCGCGACGAGACCCTCGACGTGGACGTTGCGATCAAGGAGCTGCGACTGCCGCCGGGGATGCCGGAAACCGAACGAGCCGAGCGGCGGGCGCGCGCCACGCGCGAGGCCCGCAATGCCGCCCGGTTACGCACGCACGACGGCATCGTCGCCATCCACGACGTCGTCATCGACGACGACCTTCCCTGGATCGTCATGGAACTGGTCGACGGCTGCTCACTGGACGAGCACCTCCAGCGGCACGGCCCCCTTCCGGCGGGCAGGGCCGCCGAGGTCGCCGTGGCGCTGCTGACGGCGATCGGCGCGGCACACCGCGAAGGTGTCGTGCACCGCGACATCAAACCGGCCAACGTCATGCTCGCCGGCAACGGCAAAATCCTGCTCACCGACTTCGGGACGGCGATCCACCCCACCGACACCGCGCTGACCGCCACCGGGATGCTCATCGGCTCGGCGGAGTACACGGCGCCCGAGCGGCTGCGCGGCAGCGACGGCCTTCCCGCCGGGGACCTGTTCTCCCTCGGCGTGACCCTTTACCAGGCCGTCGAGGGCGTCTCACCGTTCCGCCGCCCCACCCAGGAAGCGACGCTGGCCGCCGTACTCCTGGAGGAGGCCCCCGCGCCGCGGCGATCCGGGCCGCTCACCCAGCTCATCACCCGCCTCCTGGACAAGGACCCGGACCGGCGGCCCACCGCCGGCGAAGCCCTGGCCATGGCGGCTGACCTCGCAGGTGAGCAGCCGGCGACCACCGTCCGCCTGCGGCGCGACACCAAGATCCTGCCGGCGCGGCCGGGCAAGCCCTCAAGCGTCGCCGCGCCGGCGGTGGCCCTGACGGCGATGGCGGCCATCACGGCGCTCGGCGTCGCCGGACTCCCCGATGCCGGCGGAACGTGGGAGCACTTCGAGCACTACGGGGACGACGCCGTGGCCAGCCTCGCCCTGCTGATCGCCGCCGTCGCCGATGTCGTTCTCGCCGGCCTGGTGTGCGCCGCCTTCGCGCGGTTCCTGCCGGCGAACGCCGGCAGGACCGTCACCGCGGCCGTCGCCGCCGCCGGGCTCGCCTTCGGCTGTGGCGCGACCGCCTTCGCCTTCCACGGCGCCGGCGAGATCTTCCGGAACGCGATGGAGCTGTCCGGGCGAGAATCCGCGACAACGTCGCTGGCCTTGATCAGCATCGTCGTCCTCGTCGCTGCCGGGTCGGCCTGGAGCTCCCACCGCCCCGATCGACACGTAACCGGAGGCCGGAGATCTTCGTAACGCGCCCTCGACGAGCGGCTACGCGGGGCGCAGCAGCTCCTCGCGCCTGGTCAGCAGCTGGACGCGCTCGGCCAGCAACCGGGCGCGACGCGCCGCCAACTGCTCCCCGGTCTCGCACACCCACTGCGCCAGCTTCTTCACCTCGGCCCGGGTCTTCTCGATGCGCTGATGCTTGAGCACATCGCTGATGATGTTGTCGAAGAAAGCGTCCACGAACCACCGCGTGTCCACCTTGGGCATCACCGGCCGGGCCGCGACCCCGGTGTCGGCCAGCTCGCGGGCGAAGACGTCCAGAGCCCGCTGGGCATGCCAGGCCGCCTTGTCGGCACTGGTCAGCTTGTCGTGCTCGTAGGCGTCGACGAACAGGCCGCCGCCGAACATGTCGAAGGTGGAGGCGTTCCTGGCGGAGTCGAGGAAGCGCAGCACGACGCCGAGCGCCTCATGCGCGTCCTTCCCCGCCTGCCGGGCCTCCTCACACTCGCGCACCTCGGCGCTCAACCGGTCGATCGCGGCGCCGAGATCGGCCAGCTCCCGCGCCCGCGGATCGCCGCTCGCGATGAGCTGCTGCTCCTTCACCACCAGCAGCCGCGCGTACTCCCGGGACGCCGGGTCGAGCACGGCCAGCTCGGCGCCGGCCACCGCCGCGTCGGCTTCGAGCTGCGCGAGCCGGACCCGGTGACCGTCCACGCGTTCCCTGGCCACCACCGCCTCGGCGCGCTCGCGCTCCAGCCGCTCCTCGCGGTTGCCCAGCATGCGGGCCAGGACGGCGGACAGCCCGCCTTCCAGCCGGGCGACGTCACGCTCCTCCTCGACCAGCTCGAACTCCAGGACCTCCAGGGCGCCGCGGACGTCCGCGATCTGCTGCCCGACGGTCTGGCGCAGCCGCCGGACATGCTCGGCGCGGTGCATCCTGGCAGACGCCTCGCGCAACCGTTCGTCAAGTTCCGGGGAGAGGGTCACGCAATGACGACGAACGGGCCGCACCGGATGTTCCGCACAGCTCGCCGAGCCTGCGCCACGACCGCCAGGCGGCACAAATCCGGCTAATGTTGCTCCGCATGACGCACACCAAGATCGAGATCACCGCGGAGCTGGTCCGGGAGCTGCTGCTCGACCAGCATCCCGACCTGGCCGATCACCCGGTGAGTCTCGGCGCGCGCGGCTGGGACAACCAGCTCTGGCGGCTCGGCGACGACCTCGCCGTCCGGCTGCCCTGGGCGACGGAGTCCGCCGACGCGCTGCTGCGCAAGGAGCACACCTGGCTGCCCGCCCTCGCCCCGCGCCTCCCGCTGCCGATCCCCGTCCCGCAACGCCTCGGCCAGCCGTCGCCGCGCTTTCCGCGCCCCTGGATCGTCACCACCTGGGTGCCGGGCCAGCCCGCCGACCGCGCCCCCATCACGCGCGGCGCGCAGGCGGCCGACGCCCTGGCCGCCTTCCTGACGGCACTGCACCAGCCCGCCCCCGAACACGCTCCCGCCGGCCGGGACCGCGGAGGGCCGCTGGCCGACTACTCCGAGGGCTTCATCCAGGGGCTCGCCTCGGCCACCGAGATGGGGTTGATCCCCGACCCCGACGCCGTCCGCGCGGTCTGGGACGACGCCGTCGCCGCACCCGGCTGGACAGGCCCGGCCCTGTGGCTCCACGGCGACCTGCATCCGGCCAACATCCTCACCACGGACGGCACCATCTGCGGCGTGATCGACTTCGGCGACCTGTTCGCAGGCGACCCGGCCGGCGACCTCGCCGCCGCCTGGAGCCTGCTGCCGGACGGCGCCGCCGACCGCTTCCACGCCGCCTACCAGCCGGCCCCGGACGCCGCGACCCTGCGCCGCGCCCGCGGATGGGCAGTACGCCGCGCCCTCGGCGGCATCCACATCGGAGAAGCCGGCCTCCGCGGCCGCCCCGGCGGCAAGGCCACGTGGGGCCCACCCGCCCACGCGGCCCTGCAGCGCCTCATCGCAACCGCCCAGCGCTAATTCACCTGCCCAGGACGCCGGGGCGGGCGATCCGCGAGGTCAGGCGCCGGCCATCGCCGCCGGTACGTCCTCCGCCTCCCTGAGGGAGGCCGACAGCGCCCGAGCCTCATGTTCGGTCATCCGCGAGGTGTCGTACGGCACGGCGTTGACCCAACGCTGCGCCAGCCGGGCGATCCGCTCGCCGTACCGCTCCGCCGTGATCAGGTCCCCGCGCGAACCGGCCTGCTCCGGCCCCAGGTCGGCGTGACTCTGGCTCATCAGGCCCAGCCACGAGCCCAGCCGGTTCACATCATCGCGCGAGCCACCACTCCAGTTGTTGCCCGGCATGTCACCCACCCCGATCCACTGCATGCCCATCTGCGCCGCGAAGACCGCCAGCTGCTCCAGCACCGCCAGCTTGTCGCCGCTCTGCGAGGCCGACATCGTGAACCCCCCAGCCAGCTTGTCCTTCCACGCCTGCGTCGTGAACGGCGTGAACGCCGCCTCCATGAACGCCTTGAACACCGCCGACACACTCCCCATCAGCGTCGGGGAGCCGAAGACGATCGCATCCGAGCGCCCGATCAGCGCCAGCACCTCCGCATCATGCCAACGACCCGCGGTGACGTCCTCGGGCCGGATCTCGGCGAGATGCACCCGGGCGCCCGGCACCAGCCGCACCCCGGCGGCGAGGTGCTCGGCCAGCACCCGGGTGTGCCCGTGCACCGAGTGGTAGACCACCGTCACCGTGACCACCGGCGCATCCTGCTCACGGTCAACGTCAATGCCTGTCATGTGCTCTTCACTACTCCCGGTCGTAGGGGAAAACCCTGCTTGCCCCACCATCACAGCCTGCCTACGCCACCGGCATCAACGCCGACCTCCGCCACCCAGCGATCGGCCACACCGATCGATCGCGCTAGCCTGACCCCATGGACAGGATGGAACTGGAAGCATTCGTCGCGGTCGCCGAAGAGCTCCACTTCGGCCGCGCCGCCGCACGCCTGCACCGAGGCCAGCCCACCGTCAGCGACGCCATCAGACGACTGGAAAGCACCCTGGGCGGGCGGCTGTTCCACCGCACCAGCCGCCGGGTCTCACTGACCGACCTCGGCGAAGCGCTGCTGCCCGACGCCCACGCCACCCTGGCCCAGCTACGCCGCTTCCAGCAACGCGGACGCTCCCTGGCCGCCGGCGACCGGACCCGCACCACCCTCGTCGTCGCCCACGCCGAATACACCGGCCACCAACTGCTGCTGCGCTGCCTGCCACAACTGCACGAACGCTTCCCCGACGTGACGATCGTGCCGGAAGCCATGCCGACCACAGCCCAGCTCACCGCCCTGCGGGCGGAAACGATCGGGCTCGGCATCGGCTGGGCGACCGGCAACGTCACCGGCGTACGCGCGAGGGTCCTGTCCACCGAGAGATTCATGGCACTCGTACCCGCGACCCACCCACTCGCCGCCCACACCGAGCTGAGCGCGTCCGAGCTGTCCACCACCGGCCTGCTCACCTGGCCCCACCAGATCAACAGCGGCCTGTGCGACCGCCTGCTGTCCGCCTTCCACATCGGCGGAGCCGACCTGCGCATCATCAGAACCGCCGACAGCGTGCACGCCATCGCCGCCCATGTCGCCGCAGGAGCGGGCATCGGCATCACCGTCGAATCCGCACTCGACCACCAGCCACCCGGCCTGCGCGTCATCCCCCTCACCGGCCCCTCGACCACCGCCGACCAGGTCGTCCTCACCCCCACCGAGCCGTCGGACACCGCCACAGCACTGCGCGACCTGCTGCTGCACGCCTCGGCACCGTCACCCGCCACCGATCACTGAGCGGCGGGCAGCCTCACGACCTGCGCAACCACCTCGCCCACTTCCAGCACACCCGCATGCACCACCCACGCGAAGACCTGGAGATCCACTGGCCGGCACCTCTCACCGCCGGCTCCTACTGAACCCCGCGCCCCCGCACGATCGCGCCGCCGAGCGCCTCGGTGCCCGTCACACCGACGATCACCTCACCGTTCTCGAAAACGAATCTCGGCACAGTGGTGACCCCCGCGCGCCGCGCCGCGGCCACCTGCTCACGCACCTCGGCAACCCCCTCCCCGGAGGCGAGAAAACCCCGCACCCGACCGCCGCCCAAACCGACCCGCTCAGCCAGCTCGGCAAGTCGCCCGTGATCGGCGACATTCACACCATCACGGAAGTACGCATCGAACAGGACAGTCGCCAGCGCGGCCTGCACCCCGGCACCATGCTCACGCAGGACGAACCACAACAGCCGATGCGCGGTCAACGTATTGACCGCCACCGCACGATCGAATCGGTACTCGACCCCCTCCACAGCACCAACCCGTGCCATCTCCGCGAGCATCGCCTCAGCCTGCTCCCGACCGAACAACTCCACCACCGTGTCCATCAGCGGCCGAGACTCCTCCGACGCGTCGGGAAGCAACTGAAACGGACGACAGACCAGCTCGACATCCCCTTCCGCACCGGACGCCTCCACCGCACGATGGAACTGATGCGTGCCCAGACGGCACCACGGGCACGCCACATCGCTGTACACCTCAACCCTCATGCCAGGTCCCTCCGAGTAGCAGGGTCCCGCAACACCCGAAGGGCACCAGACCAGGCGAAGACCTCATCCAGCATCAGGGCCAGGGCGGCCTCCTGACGTTCACCCGGAGCACAGACGCCCGCCGCGGAACCAGTGAAATCGAAGTCGACGTACGGATTGATCGCCACCTGCGCATGCACATCCGCGATCTTGATCTCACCCATGGTCTGCCGCAGTTGTTCAGCGGCACGCGTACCACCGAAGACCCCATAGCTCACAATCCCGGCCGCCTTGTCATTCCACTCCGCGTACAGAAAATCGATGGCATTCTTCAACGCCGCCGGAACGGCACTGTTGTACTCCGGAGTGACGAACACGAACCCGTCGAACCTGCCGATCGCCGCCGCCCACCGCTTCGTATGATCATGCTGGTACGCACCGATGACCGCAGGCGCCGGCTCATCCAGCAACGGCAACTCGAAATCCGCGATGTCAACGAGCTCCAAACCCGCCCGCCCCGCCTTCACCGCAGGATGCCGACCAGCCACCTCGGCAACCCACCCAGCCACATCCACCACCCGCCGCCCAGGACGAGTGCTACCCAGAATGATCGCGATCCGGATCACAGAACCTCCTCCCCAAACCCTTCCGGCAAAGGTGCTCACACCAGCCAGCCTCCCCGAACCACACACGTCCAGGCCAGGCCGCGGTTTTCCTAGCCCTGGCAGGGCCAGCCTCACCACGAATACAATCGCAACCAATGACCGAAACAGAGCTGGGCGCATTCCTCCGCGCACACCGCGAAGCGGTCCCACCCGCCACAGTCGGACTCCCAGCCGGAAACCGGCGCCGCACCCCCGGCCTGCGCCGCGCCGAACTGGCCACACTCGCCGGCGTCAGCGTGGACTACCTCACCCGCCTCGAACAAGGACGCGACCGCAGCCCCTCCGCCCAAGTGCTCGCCGCACTCGCAGACACCCTCGGCCTGTCCCGCGACGAACGAATCCACCTGCACCGGCTCGCCAAAACCCCCGGCAGCAGCCCCTGCGCCGCAGCCGCCACCACACGCGCCCGAACAGTACGCCCAACCGTCCAAACCCTGCTGAACCACCTCGAACCCACCCCAGCACTGGTTACCAACCCGCCCGGCGACCTCCTCGCATGGACCGCCGGCTTCACCCGGCTCGCCGGCCCCACCGGACTGCTGGACACCCAGCCACCCAACCTCATCCGGTACGCATTCACCGACCCACGAGCACCCCACACCCACCCCGACTGGGACACGATCGCCCGCGAACGAGCCGCCACACTGCGAGCCGCCGCCGCACTCGGCGACCCGCACGCGGCCCTGCTCGCCGAAGAACTGACCATCACCACCGGCCCCCGCTTCCGCGACCGGTTCGAAAGCCCGGCCACACTGCCCGCCCGCACCGGCATCGAACGATGGACACACCCCGACGTGGGCGAACTACGACTGGCGTACGAGAGCCTGCAACTACCCGACCCCGACGAGCAGCAACTGATCGTCTACCTCGCCTCCGACGAAGCCACCACCGCCGCCCTAGACCACCTCAACAACCATCACACCGCCACATCAACCACGCCGCCCGGCCACGACCCACGAACCCCCCGCTAACAGGCCGGCGCCCAAGCCAAGATCCAACCCTGCCCGAACATAGGCGACTCCTGACCAGGCAAAGGCGGTGCCCCACACCGACCGGCGGGCAACATGAAAGTCGGACACACGGTCCACGATCAACACGCCTCCCGGAAGGTCAGAGGGCATGCCAGAGATCATCGCGGGCTTGGAGATCCCCGAGACAGCAGCCGCCGAAGAAGCAACCAGACACATCCAGGAAACGACCACCCCCCTCATCTACCACCACTCCCGCCGGGTCTTCTTCTTCGCCCTGATCCACGCGCACCAACTCGGCGTCAAACCGGACCCGGAGCTGCTCTACCTGGCGGCCATGTTCCACGACACCGGCCTCCTGACCCCCTACTCCGACATCGAGCAGCGCTTCGAAGTCGACGGCGCCGACCACGCGCGCAAGTTCCTCCTCGACCACGGCTTCTCGACAACCGCCGCCGAAACCGTCTGGACGGCGATCGCACTGCACACCACACCAGGCATCCCCGGCCGGATGGCCCCGGAAATCGCGACCACGCACCTCGGCGTCCTGACCGACGTGCTCGGCTTCGGCCTGGACGGACTCGAACGCGATCAGCTCGACGAAATCCTCGCCGTCCACCCACGCGGGGACTTCAAGAACGAGTTTCTGCGAGCGTACGTGGACGGGCTCAAGCACCGCCCCGAGACCACGAACGGCACCGTGAACTCCGACGTGCTCGAACACTTCATCCCGGGCTTCCGGCGTACCACGACGGTCGAGCGCATCGTCGGCTCGCCCTGGCCGAGCTGACGGGGTGTTTCTGGTAGGCGTGCGGGCGTAGCCCGTTCCTTCTGGTGTTGTTTGAGGGGTTTTGCACTGAACCCAGCGCCTTTACAATGTAGATTTATAAGCAGGAGTGAGCATCCCGGTACTGCCGAACTCGGTCGACACTCCCCCTCGGCGAACCCTGGTAGCC
>NZ_VCKX01000286.1 GCF_005889725.1 Nonomuraea zeae | reverse complement strand
CGCCCCGCCCCGCCGCGTCCTCGCCGCCCTCGGCCCCAAGATGCTCGCCCTGGCCGCGGAACGCACCCTCGGCGCGCACCCGTACTTCGTCCCGGTCGAGCACACCCACCGGGCCCGCGAGATCATGGGACCCGATGCCCTGCTGGCGGTCGAGCAGGCCGTCGTCCTCGACTACGACCTCACCCGCGCCCGCGAGGTCGCGGCCACTCACGTGGGCTTCTATGCCCAGCAGGCCCCGCACCAGGCCGCCAGCCTGCGCCGGCTGGGCTTCGACGACGCCGACATGTCCGCCCCCAGCCGCCGCATGGTCGACGCCATCGTGGCGTACGGCGACGCCGCCACCATCGCGAAGCGGGTCAACGCGCATCTCGACGCGGGCGCCGACCACGTCTGCCTCCAGGTGCTCACCGCGGACCAGGACCGGCCGCCCATGGTCGAGTGGCGCGAGCTCGCGCACCTCACCGGCTGAACGACCGGCGGGGGCCGCTCGGAGCGGGGCCGCCACAGCGGACCGGCGCTCGCGGACCGGCATCCGCGGACCGGCATCCGCGGACCGGCGCCGCGGCGGTCCGGAAGGTCATCGTCGAGGTCCACGTGCATGTGCGCGCCGATCAGCTGAGGTCGGCCGCGAGGCTTGGCCGTGGCGGCGGCGGGCCGGCGACGACGGCCAGCCGCAGCTTGGTCTCGTCCGCGCTGCCGGGCACTGCGGTCATGATCACGATCTTGCATTCGGAGTCGCCGTCGCTGAGCACGTCGCAGTCCACGGAGACCGGTCCCACCGAGGGGTGCTCGATCGTCTTGTGGTCCTCACGATGAGCGGCCACCGTGCCCATCGCCCACAGCTCGGCGAACCGTTCGTTGCCGGCGCTCAGGTCGCGGATCAGCCCGGCCAGGCGCGCGTCACGGGGGAAGCGGCCGGTGGCGCGGCGCAGGTCGGACACGACGGCGACATCGGTGGTGTCCGGGTCCAGCTCGGTCACCGGCCAGAGCGCGAGGCGGGCGGGACTCCCGTCCACCGGGAACCTGTCACGGGCGAAATTGCGCAGCCGCGGCGGTGCCGACGCGGGATCGCCCAGCAGCGCGGCCCAGCCGCGGTTCCACCAGACCAGCTGCCAGTCGGCCGCGAACACGGCGACCGCGACGTCCCCGAGCCGGGTGAGCACGCGCTGCAGGCCGGGCGGGATGTGGTCGGAGATCGTGTCGTCCGCCGGCGGTACGAGATGGGCGAGCCGGTACAGGTGGTCCCGTTCGGTGACGGTCAGCTGCAGGGCCCGCGCGAGGGAGGCGACCACCTGCGCCGAGGGCGTCGTGGCCCGGCCCTGCTCCAGGCGCACGACGTAGTCGACCGACACGCCGGCGAGTTCGGCGAGCTCCTCGCGGCGCAGCCCGGTCGCGCGGCGGGCCCGGCCCACCGGCAGCGCCGCGGCCGACGGGGGCAGCCGATCCCGCCACGTACGGATCATCGCGCCCAGCCCGGCCCCTGGTGTCGTGCTCATGACCTCCATCTTCCGGCATGTCGGGTACTCGAACGCGGCGCCGACGGTGGTACTGCTACTCCTACCGTCGAGCGGACAGCCACCCGGACCGGTGCGGTCGTCCGGTCCTGAACACCCCGGCGGACCACCGGCTCGGCGCAGGGCTCAGCGGCGCCTGAGCCTCACTCCGGCCAGGAAGCGGCGCTGGAGCCGGCCGCCTTCCGTGGCGGTGACGGGGACCATCACCCACGGCTGGCCGGATCCGAGCAGCGGCGAGTACGCAGGGACGAAGCCCTGGTCGAGCAGGGAGATCGCAAAATCGGTCGACACCCGGCCGGAGGCGTCCAGCGCCGCCGTGCCGTGCCAGGGCAGGATGGACGCGCCGCCGAGGTAGGTGAAGCCGAGACTGCCCCTGCGCGGGTTGGGCGTCAGCCGGATGCCGCCGGAGAACATCGCCCGGTCGAATCCCAGCTCCCGATCGGCCCCCTGCACCGCCAGGTACCGGATCGTGTCGGACCAGGCCGTGGCCAGCACCGCGCGGCGCGCGGCGGCGACGCGCCGGGGAACGTCCTGGCCGGTCAGGTTGAACAGGTCGGCGTAGACCTGCCTGGCGAAGGCGGCGTCCCGGCGCTCGCCCGTCAGGGGAACCGTGTACATCAGCGATCGGAACAGGCTCTCGAAGTGCGGCGGCGCGCTGTCGCCCGCACGATGGCCGCCCGCCGTGCGGGCCGTGCGGCGCGTGGCCTGCTCCAGCGCCGGCGCCGGAGCGGCGGTGACGTCGAGCCCGGCGAGCGTGTCGCGGATCTCGGCCTCCCGCTGCGGAACCAGGACGGCGTAGCGCCGCATGGCCGCCGCTCCCATGCGCTGCTCGGCGACCGCGTTCAGGTCGGCGATGGTCAGGACCTCCGTGCCGCCGGCCAGCACGTGGTAGAAGGCCAGTTTCCGCTGGTAGTCGCGGATCAGGTCCGGCGGGTGCTGCCGGAAGTGCTTGCCGTCGGCGAGTACGGTGATCGCCAGTCCCGGCGGATAGACGTGCCGCACCGTACGTTGCAGCTCGCGCAGCCGGATCAGGGAGGCGAGCTCCGACAGGTCGGGCCGGCTGCCCATCGTCTTCAGGCTGTTGTAGGGGAACTTGACCGGGAATCCCCTGGTGACGATGGGGATGGGAGCGCCGTCGGCCATATGGGGACCGAGCTCGCGCCTGGCCATGGCGAGCGAGAAGTTCGCCCGCGCTCCCTTGCGGAACTGCGGGCGCATGAACAGGTGGTAGACGGTGTCCGCGAGGTCGTCCGTCTTGGGGGCGTTCGCGGCGGTCCGGATCGCGGCCCGGTCGGCGTCCCTGAGCAGCGCGTCGACGATCTCCATGGATTCGCGCTCGCCGAGCTGGACGGCATGCTCGAAGGCGAGCTCTCCCGCCGACATCTCCGCCAGCGGCAGTTCGGCCAGCGAGTTGGCGTGGGACAGCCGGGGAAGCCCGGGGGCACGGGCGGTGCGCGCGCAGCGGGGAACGGTCTCGAAGGAGCCGATGACCTCCGCGCCGTCATGGGCCGGCTCCTGGACGTAGCCCGGCAGCGCCACCGCGACGAACTGGGCGCCGGTGAGCTTCTTGGCCATCGCCTGGCGGTTCTCGCAGATGTCGTCGAACACCGCGACGATGTCGAGGTCGGCGAAGAGCCTCAGGTTCTCGGCCTTCAGCTCGTGCACGGCCCGGCGGCGGTCGTCCGGCTGGAACGCGATGCGAGGCCGGGTGATGCCGGCGCGGGCCAGCGCGTGCTCGGTGTGCTCGCGGACCCGTTCCCGCCGGCCGGTGTTGAAGACCACGCGGCCGCCGGCGTCGTACACGTCCCAGACGAAGCGCGCCAGCCCCGGCACCGGCGTGTCCCAGCGCAGGTTGTCCCACGGACGGAAGAAGGCGTGGCAGAAGGCCAGGTGGTCGGCGTCCACGCCGGTCTCGCGGGCCCACAGGTCCCAGGCCGGGCGATGGTAGGAGGGCAGCGCCGCGAGCCCGCGCGGGTCGACGCCGACGGCCCCGAGGGCGCGGGCGACGCGGGCGCGGGGATCGAGCGCGCACAGGTCGATGTCCAGCAGCACGGCCGGCGGCTTGAGCGCGGGATCGTCGCGCCGCAGGCGGGCCCGCTCGGCCACGCGCCGCAGCACCTCGCTCAGCACGGCGTGCTGGTGGTGACCCACCGTGTGGACCGGGCCCGTCCCCGCGGGATCGAGCAGTCCCGCCGTGCGGGGTGAGAGGAAGCGCAGCTCTGTCGCGAGGGTGTGCTGCACGGCGTGTTCCGGCAGGCCGGCGAGCCGGCCGAGGGTCGTGAGCAGGCCGGTCAGCTCGGCCAGCCCGCGCCGGGCCGTCCGCTCGTCCAGCTCTTCCACGGCCGCGTCCGGCACCACCACCCGGCCCGTCGCCCGCCCGTCCTGGTCCACCTCGAAGCGGGGGACGCCGATGCCGGCGCCGTACCGGTCGGCGGCGATCCTGAACACCCGGGCCAGCGAGGCGGGCAGCCCGCCGGCCCCCGACCGGATCCCGTCCGGGTCCACGACGCGGGTGGCCGTCCCGTGCACGGGATGGCGGGGGTAGGTGGCGCCGTCGCGCTCCACGGCGCAGTGCAGGCGCAGCGCCGGATCGGTCTCGGCCAGGCTGGAGAAGAGCGTGCCGGGCACGGGCCCTTCCCGGCTCGCGGCTGCGCTCATGCCGGCCGGTCCGGGCCGGGCACGATCCGGCGCGTGCCGCTCCCGCCTGACGGGGCTGTGGGGCCGGCTCCCGGCCGGCGGCCGGCCGGACCGGCGTCGTGACAAGGGCGGCCTGGACGTCGGGCCTTCCCCATTCTTTCCACCTCGCTTTTTCGCAGCTCACAAGTACGGCAGGGAGAACAACGTTCCAGACGGTGAATGCGGAGCACCAGGTCATGGACCGGACTTTTGCCGGACACGGAATTCGAGACCGGCAGTCGCCACGGTTCCGGGCGCGCTGGAGAGAATGTCCGGTCATTGTCCGGTCGCTGGCCTGGATCAAGGCCGAGCCGGGCCACCAGACTCGTACGAGCTGGACGGCCGGCCTGACCCGCCGCGTCCGTTGAGACCGTGACGAGAAGGATTCATGAGAATTGTTTTCTCCGAATGCGCTCCCCATTACGGCGCGTACGTCTTCCCCTACCAGGTATGGGCGTTCCTCGAAGACGGCGAGCCGGTCGGCGTCGCCTACGAGCACGGCTTCCTGCCCGGCGCCCTGGACCTGTCGAGGTTCTATCTGACCCGGAGCGTCCGCGTCGACCTGCGGCGGTACACGGCCACCGGCCGGGTGCGCTACGTCGAGCGCCGCTGCGCCGGCATCGGCGCCGAGCTGCTCGATCGCAAGGATTTCCCCTGGTCGGACGGGTGGAGGCGGCTCGCAGACGACTATTTCGACCGGCAGCAGATCAACGCGCAGTACCGCAGGAAGCGCTTCGAGGAGATGCTGGACTCCCCCTTCACCACCCATGTGGCGGCCTTCACCGACCGCCGCGACGGCTCTCCGGCCGGGCTCGTCCCGATATACCTCGGCGCGGGATTGTCGCAGTACGGCATTCCCGTCTACGACGCCCGCCACCGCGACATCAGCATCGGCAATTACATGATGAGCAGCGCGCTCCGGGAGCTCAGGAGCCGGGGGTCGCGCCACTGCTATCTGGGCTCGTGCTACACCGCGGGCGACCTCTACAAAACGCGATTCACCGGCGTGGAGGTCTTCAACGGCTATTCCTGGTCGGCCGATCGCGACGAACTCCATTTCCTCCTCGGCCACCAGGACGACCTGGCGGGCGCGCACCTCCTCGAATACCAGCCGTATGTGGACGCCTTCTGCGGCGCGGACGTCGCCTCCTTGCGTTCCAGGGCCATCGGCCGCTTCACCGCCGCGTAGCCGGCCATCGCGCTCAGGCGCGGTGCACCCATTCCGGAATGGAGGAAATGTTGCGTATCGCGATGATCGGCGGGGGCGCGACCGCGGTCAGTCTCCTGGACAGCCTGCTCGCCCAGGAGACCGGCGGTGACGTCGCTCCCGAGATCCACATCTACGAGCCGGCCCACCTCGGACACGGTGTCGCGTTCCGGGACGACCTGGACTGCGCTCTGATCAACCTGCCGAACGGGCGGATGTCCATCCGTGACGACCAGCGCGATCATTTCCTGCGCTGGCTGCGGCGGCACGAAGGCCCGCCGCGGCCCGGCCGTCCTGAGCCCGGCGCGGACGGCTTCGCGCCCCGCCGGGTCTTCGGCCGCTACCTGCGCGATCATCTCGCGGCCTGTCAGGAGTCGGCGCGCGAGCGCGGATGGCGCGTCACCGTCCATCCGGAGACCGTGCTCGACGTGGCGCGAGCCCACGACGGCGGCTTCCTCGTCAGGTCCGACGGGGGCACGCGGGCCTGTACGCACGTCGTGCTCGGAGTCGGCCCGGGCGGACCGGCGGACCCCTACCGGCTGGCCGGCTCGCCGGTCTTCCTCGGCCACCCGTACCCGCTCAAGGACCGGCTGGCCGGCATCTCCCCCGGCAGCCACGTGCTGATCATCGGTACGGGCCTCACGGCGGTGGACACCGTGCTGGCCCTCCTCGCGGCCGGCCATCGCGGGCCGGTCACCATGCTGTCGCGGAGAGGCGTGCTGCCCGAGGTGCTGGCCCCGGCCAGGGACTGGCCGCTGACCCGCGCCGACGCGGCCGGCATCGAGCAGCGCAAGGCACGGGACGGCACGCTCACCCGCCGGGCGATATGGGAGCTGCTGCACGAGGAGCTCGCGGCCGCCGGGTTCGACGCCAGGGCCGAGACCGGCTGGTACCGGCCCGGGAGATCCGCCGCCGACCATCTGCGCCACCAGCTCACGCACCCCGGGGCGAACGCCGTTCAGTCCCTTTTCCTGAGCATCCCCACGCCGCTGGCCCGCGCGATCCGCGCCGCCCTGCCGGAGGAGGAGGTCGCCGCGATGCTGAACGACTACAAGCCGCGGCTGCGGAGCCTGCAGTGCCCGATGCCGCCCGCGACCGCCCGGTCGCTGCTCTCGGCCATGGACGCGGGCCAGCTCAGGGTGCTGGCCGGCGTGCGGGAGGTCCGCTCCGCGCGGGGTTCCGTGACGGCCCTGGCGGGGGACGAGGTCGTGACGGCCCAGGTGGCCGTGGACGCGACCCGTACGACGCCGGCCCGCGCGAAAGGGCGGCAGGGCCGGCTGGTGGCGGCGCTGCGCCGGAACGGGCTGGCGACCTGGAACGCCTACGGCGGGCTCGCCACCGACCCCGGCACCGCCCGGCTGATCCCCGCGCGCGGCGCCGGGCCCCTCGGCATCTTCGCCGTCGGCGAGCTCACCGCGGGCGACATCTACTACGCCAGCAGCCTGCCCGCCGTCAACAGGGGGGCCGACGTGGTGGCGGCGCAGCTGCTGGCGGAACGCGCCTCCCGTGCCCGGCCGGCCAGGCGGGCAGCTCGGCAGGTGAGCACGCCATGACCGGCGGAAGCGCTGACACCGCCGTCGAGCGCGTGGTCGCCGAGGAGTGGACCGCGACGCTGCCCGGCGAGCCCGGCGGGGGCGACCCGGACTTCTTCCTGGCCGGTGGCACCTCGATCGAGGCGGTCCGGCTGCTGGCGCGCATAGAGGCCCGCCTGGGAGTGCACGTCGCGCTCCGGTCCTTCCTGGCCGACGCCCGCCTCGGGACGCTGCAGGCGGTGTGCGCGCACGCGCTCCGGCCTGTGCGGGCGGCGGAAGGCGGCGTACCGGCCGCGAGAGACTCCGACGATCCGGGAGCCGTATGAACGACGCGAGACTCGACGCCCTGATGAGCGGCCGGTTCGACACGCTGACCCGGATCGCGGGCCTCTGGCGGATCCCGGGATTCAGCCTGGCGATCATCCGCGAGGCCGACGCGGCGACGTACGCCTGGGGGCTGCGGGACGCCGGGCGGCGCCTGCCGATGACCGAATCGACCAGAGTGCCGCTCGGATCCCTGTCGAAATCCCTGATCGCGGCGGTGGCCGCCCAGCGGGTGGCCGAGCAGGTCACCGGCTGGGACCGCGCGCAGGAGCCCTCGTTCCTGCCGGCCAGCCATCAGGGGGTGACGCTGGCGCACCTGCTGTCGCACTCGTCCGGGATGCCGTCGTACAACCTGCTGCTGCACTACTCGGCGGACGAGACGAGGGCGGCGCTGCTGGAGCGGCTCAGGCACCTGGCCGGTGCGCACGCTCCCGGCACCGCCTACCTCTACAGCAACACCATGTTCATCGCCGCGTGCGGCCTGCTGGAGAGCCTGACCGCGGTGCCCTGGGAGCGGCAGTACCACGACCTGCTGCGGGCGATCGGCATCGCGGGGCACATGATCGACGCGGAGGGCGTGGAGAAGGCGTCCCCCCACGGCTGGGCGGAGGAGCAGGGCGCCTTCGTCGTCGAGGAGATCGAGCCGGTCCCGGCGACGGCGCACCCGCTGGCCGGGCTGATCTGCGACATCAGGGAGATGGTCGCCTTCATGCGCCTGCACCTCTTCGGAACGGGTGAGTCAGGGCGGCTCCTCGGCGAGGGCGACCTGGCCGAGCTCCGCCGGAGCCGGATCCGCATGCCGGAGATCGGCTATCCGGCGGGCGCGACCTCGACGGGGTACGGGCTCGGCTGGGTGCTCGGCCGGGCCGGGGAGCACGAGATGCTCATCCACGCGGGCAGCGTCGGCAACATGCGTGCCATGACGGCCCTGCTGCCCGACTCAGGCGTCGGGGTGTCGCTGCTGTGCAACGGCGATGCCGAGCACTCACCGGTGCATCCCGAGTGCTGTTTCATGTGCGCCGTGGTGTTCAGGGTCATCGACTGGCTCTGCGCCACGAAGCTCGCGCTGCCGGACGAGCCGGTCCCGCCTCCCGTACGGAGAGCCGACGCCGCGCCGCTCCCCCGGGCCGTGCGGGCGGCGGCGGAGCCCGATCTCGCCGGCTCCTACTCCCATCCCGGCTTCGGGACGCTGACCGTGGCGCCGTCGGACGGCGGTCACCTCCGCCTCCGCTACGGGCGATACAGCGGTCTTCTGGCCCGAGGGCCGGCCGGCGCGATCTCCGCCGTCCCGGACGGGCGTGACGGTCCGGTGGTGCCCGTCCAGCGGGGCGGACGCTCGCTGCTGGCCCGGATGGAGCCGAGCGTGCCGAGCTTCCCGTTCGCCCGGGTGCGACGTGGGTGAGGTGCGGGAGCGCGCCCAGAGCCCGGGAGCGAGGAGGCTCGCGGGCATCGTCCGCGCCGTCGTGGGATTCGTGGTCCCGCCCGGGGGGAGCCCGTGGCTGCTCACCGTGCGCACGCTGACGTACGCGGTCGGGTCCGGCGCCTACCTGGCCGTCAACGCCGTGTTCTTCACCCGTTACGCGGGCCTGTCGGCTGCCGAGGTGGCGCTGGGGCTCTCCGTCCGGGCCGCGGTCGAGCTGCTGGTCAGCGTTTCGCTCGGCCGGGTGGCCGACCGCGTGGGGGGCCTTCGCGCGTGGCTGGCCGGCTCGCTCGCCCAGGCCCTGCTCTTCGCCCTCTATCCGCAGGTCCGCGACGTGTCCGCCTTCCTGGCCGTCATCGTGCTCATGGGCTGTGCCGGATCTCTCGGCGCCGCCGGACGGGCCAGATACATCGGGGACGTCGTCGCCGCCGGCCGCCGGGTGGGCGTGTCGGCGTTCCTGCGTTCCGTCCAGAACATCGGGCTGGCCGCCGGGACGGGGCTCGCCGGCCTGGCGCTGGCCGTGGACACCCCGTCCGGCTACGTGCTGGTGATCTATCTCAACAGCGGGATACTGCTGCTGGAAGTGCTGCTCCTGGCGTGTTTCGGCGCCACGGCCGGCAGTCCGGCGGCGGCGGGTCCCGCGCGGTTCAGCCGGACGACGGCGATGCGCGACGTCCCGTTCCTGGCGTTGTCCGCACTCAACGGGTTGCTCGCGCTCAACGAGCCGATGCTGTTCGTCGTCCTGCCGCTGTGGATATTGCAGAGAACGGACGCGCCGCAGGTCCTCATCGCCGTCACGCTCGTCGTCAACATGGCGATGACCGTCCTGCTCCAGGTGCGGACCAGCAGGAGGGCCGAGGACGTCATCGGCGCCGCCAGGTCGCAGCGGTTCGCCGGATGCTGGCTCGCCGCCGCGTGCCTGACGTTCTGGGCGAGCGGCCTGAGCTCCGGCCCCTGGACCGTCGCCCTCCTGGTGGGCGGGCTGGTGACTCTCACCTTCGGCGAGCTGTACGCGTCCGCCGCGGCCTGGGGGCAGTCCTACGGGCTGGCCCCGGACGGCATGCGCGCCGAATACATCGCCGTCCACGAGCTGGGGCCGAAGGCAACCTGGATCCTCGGTCCCCTCGGCGTCGTCGCCCTGGTCATGACGCCGGCCGGCTGGCTGGTCATGGTGGTGCTCTTCCTGGCGGTGGCCGCGCTGTGCGTCCCCGCCGCCCGGTGGGCGATGAGCACGCCGAGGCCGGGGGCCGGCACCCGTACCGACTGAAACCCATCACACCGAGGGACGTGTCCGAGATGCCATTGCAGGATCGGCGCGGGGGCCCGGAGGCGCCCTGCGTGCTGACGCTGGACTTTCCGGGGCCGCGGTCGCGGCACCGGTTGCGCCGGCTGGAGATCGCCGCGCCCGGCGTGCAGGTGGTGCACCTGCTCGACGCCGTCAGGCCGCGCGACGTGACCGCCCGCGCCTACGCCAGGACCCTGCTCGACTCCGCCGGCCTGGCCGGGCGCGAGGTATCGGCCATCGTGGCCCACTGCGCCGCGGCGTCCATCGCCCGCGAGCTGGACCGGCTGCTGCGCCGCGCCGGGCGCGCCGGACCGCGCCTGTACGCGATCAACCCGGAGCCGGCCGACCTGGACACCGCCGCCGGGACGCTCCGGACCTTCCTGACCGAGGCGGGATCGCCTGCCGGGCCGGACGACGAGCCGCTGACCAGGGCGGCGATCGGCAGGGCCGAGGAGAGACTGTTCCTGAGCCATCTGGCGGAAGGCGGGCGGGAAACGCCCGGGATGGCGCGGATGGCCAGGGAGCTGGCCGCCGCGCAGGCCGACTGGGTGACCTACCTGGCCGCCGCCGGCGACCCGGACGCCCCTCCCACCGGCGCGGCAGAGGTGCACGTCACCTCCAGGGACCATCCGTGCCCGCCGTCCTGCGTCGCCCGCCACCTGGTGATCGGCGACGTCGCGGCGGAGTTGTTCGCCGGCCGGGAGCTCGGCGCGCTGATCGCGAACGCGGATGACCCCGGCTCGGGGACCGGACCGGACGGCCGCGCGGGGCGTGACGTCGTGACCGCCGCCTACCTGCGGCGCTGCCGCCGATCCCCGGCCCTGCTCAAACTGGCCGACGCCGTGTCGGGACCGCCGCCGGCGTCGGTGTTCGAGCACAGGGCGCTGGCCCGTCCCTTCTTCCGGCCGCGCAGCGACATGGACGATCTCGGCGACGACCTGCTCGGCCTCTTCCATCTCCTCAACGCGCTGCCGCGGCGCTTCTTCGGGGACGCGGAGTCCTTTCTCGCCGCCCAGGGACAGCCGTCCCGCCGCGCGGAGATCATCCGCCGCGGGTGCGTGGGCGCGCTCGACCCCTACGCCCGCGCCGACGCGATCATCCAGGACGGCTCCTTCCGGGTCATCGAGTTCAACGTCGGCAGCGACATCGGCGGCGTCGAGGCCGCCCTCATGAACCGCCTGCTGCTGGAGCAGGACGAGTTCCGCCGCTTCGCCGGCGAATTCGCGCTCGGCCATACCGACACCGCCCAGGTCATGGCGGACCTCCTGCGGGCCGTCGCCGGCGCGGTCGTCGGAGCGGACGACCCCGTCGTGGGCCTCATCGAGGAGACCGGCAGCGGCGGAACCTGCCGGCACGTGGCCCGCGCGCTACGGGCCCGCGGGCTGCGCGTGGAGCTGGGCGAGCTGAACCAGCTCTCCACCGCCGGCGGCAAGGTGACCCTGCGCGGGAACCAGCCGCTGGACGTCGTGCTCCGCTACTTCTTCGTCGAGCACCTGATGCACGAGCCCGACGGGCCGGCGCTCATCGACGACCTGGCGCAGGCCCACCGGTACGGCCGGACCGCCTTCTTCACCCCCCTCGACTCGGAGCTGATCAGCAACAAGGCCGTCATGGGCCTCCTGCACCACGACATCGTCCGATCCGGCCTGAGCAGCGCGGAACGCGCACTGGTCGATCGCCTCATTCCGCGGACCAGGCTGCTGGGCGACAACTTCACCATCGTCCGCGCGGCACACCAGCGCGCGCTGCTCGACGAGTGCGTGGAGCGCAGGCAGGACCTGGTGCTCAAGCCGGCCTTCGGCAACAACAGCGTGGGCGTGCTGCCGGGCGCCCGGATCGACGCCGGGGAGTGGCGGTCGATGCTGGCCGCGCCGAAGCTCGGCGGCTACGTCGTCCAGGATCGCGTGGTGCCGGACCGGGAGATCGTGCTCGACCCCGGCACGGGGGCGGGCGTCGAATGGGACGTCAACTGGGGGGTCTTCGTGTCGGGCGCCGGCTATTCGGGCTCGTTCGTCCGCGCGCTCGACGACACCGGCGGGCGGGAGGTCATCGGCAGCTCCGCCAGGACCCGGTACGGCGTCGTCTTCACCTATTAGGGGGATCAACGGATGAACAGCAACGAATTTCGCGCCCTGTCGCCGATCCAGCACGGCCTGCTCTTCCACGCCGTCCAGGACGGCGGCGCCTATCTCGACCAGGTCCTGCTGACGCTGCGCGCCCGGCCCGAGCCGCGGGCCTTCCGGCGAGCCTGGCGGACGGCCTTCGAGCAGCACGAGATGCTCACGATGTCCTTCGACTGGACGAGCGAGGCCACCGCGCGGCAGCGACCGCGGCCGGGCGCCGAGCTGCCGATCGACGTCCTGGACCCGCCCGTCGGCGACATCGACGCCTGGCTGGCCGGCGAGCGCGAGAAGGGCTTCGAGCTGACCGGCGCGCCACTCGTGCGGGCGGTCTTCGCGCGATCGGCGAGCGGCGAGCCGCTGCTGCTCCTGCAGTACTCGAATCTGATCATGGACTTCCGGTCGCTCAAGAAGGTCCTGAACGCCGTGGCCCGCCTGTACGCGGGCGGGGACGCCGGCCCCGCGACCACGAGAACCTACCGCGAGTACGTGGACTGGTGGGAGCAGCGGGGCCCGGCCGGCGACGAGGACGTGACGTTCTGGAGGGAGCTGCTCTCCGGGCACGAGCCGCCCAGCCTGTCGGCGATCGCCGGGGCCCGGACGACGGCGACCGGCTCGCCACCGGTCCCCGGGCTGCTGGAGACACCGGCGGCGGACACGTCCGCCCACCTCGATCGGATCGCGGCGGCCTGCGGGATCAGCCGCGAAACGGCGCTGCAGGGCGCCTGGCACCTCCTGCTGGGCCGCTACACCGGCAGCCGGGACGTGGTGCTCGGCAGCACGGACGTGCACCGCCCCCTGGGAGCGGCCTACGACGCGATCGGCCCGATGACGCTCACGCTCCCCGTGCGGCAGCACATCCGCCCGGAGGCATCGGTGGCCGGATGGCTGCGCGGCTACCAGGAGACCCGGGACGAGTCGTGGCGGCACGCCTCCCTCCCCCTGCCGGAGATCCAGCGGCTCTGCCCCGGCATCGGCGGCAACGAGCTGATCCAGAGCGCCGTGGTGTTCGAGGAGCTGCGGCCCGCCGAGCTCGCGCCCGAGCTCGGCATCACCGGCATCAGGTACGAGAGCCGCCCGCACTTCCCGCTCACCGTCATCGCGCGCGACGGCGAGGAGTTCCGGCTGCGCCTGGTCTACCGGCCCGGCGTGTTCGACGCCACCATGATGCGGCAGTTGCTGGCCCACCTGCGCGCCATGGTCGCGGAGATGGCCGCGGACCCTGCCCGGCCGGTCGGCTCGATCGACGTACTCTCCGAAAGGGAGCGCGCGCAGATCCTGCGGTGGGGGCGAGGCCCCGCGATCAGGACGCCGGCGCCCACCATCCACGAGGCGATCAGCCGCGCGCTGGCCCGCTCCCCCGAGCGCGTCGCCGTGCTGGACGGCACCGGGGAGATCACCCGCGCGGAGCTGGAGAGCCGGTCGAACCAGCTCGCCCGCCACCTCATGGACCAGGGCGTGCGGCCCGGCGGCGCGGTCGGCGTCCTGGTGAAGCGCTCGCGCGAGCTGCCGGTCATCCTCCTGGCGATCATGAAGTGCGGCGCCGCCTTCGTCCCCTTTGACGGCGGCTTTCCCGACCAGCGACTCCAGCTGATGACCGCCGACGCCGGCATCGAGCTCGTCGTCAGCGACAGCGCCCACTGGGGACGCTTCGCCGGCGTGCGGGTCGTCTACGTGGACCGGGACCGCGAGGCCGTCTCCGCCCACGGGACGAGCGCCCCCGGCGTCCCCGTGCAAGGCACGGACCTGGCCTATCTCATCTACACCTCCGGCTCGACCGGCCGCCCCAAGGGCGTGGAGGTGATGCACCGGGGCACGCTCGCCCTCCTGCGGGACCTGGGGGAAAGGATCGGCCTCGGCGAGGGCACGACGTGGGCGGCCGGCGCGAACGCCGCCTGCGACCTGTGCGTCGTCGACCTCTTCATGCCGCTGCTCTTCGGCGGGCGGGTCACCGTGCTCCCCGACGACGTCGTGGTGGACGGCGTCCGGCTGGGCGAGGAGCTGACCCGGCGCGAGGCCACCCACCACCAGGCCACCCCCAGCGGCTGGCGCCTGCTGATGGAGGCGGGTTGGCGCGCGCCCGGCTCCCTGACCGGGGTGGTCGGCGGCGAGGCCCTGTCCGGGGACCTGGCCGACGACCTGGCGCGCGCCGGCGTACGGCCGCTGTGGAACGTCTACGGCCCGACCGAGGCCAGCGTGTGGGCCACGATCGAGGAGGTGGGCGCCGCCCGGCCGGTGCCCATCGGGCGCCGGGTCGGCGACGCCGACCTGTACGTGCTGGACGACCTGGGCCGGCCCTCGCCGGTCGGCGTCCCGGGCGAGCTGTGCATCGGCGGGATCGCCCTGGCCCGCGGCTACCGCAACCTTCCCGAACGCACGCGGGAGCGCTTCCGCGACCACCCCCTGGCCGCCGACCCGCCGGGCCGGCTCTACTGGACGGGCGACCGCGCCCGCTGGCTCCCCGAGGGAAAGCTGGAGTTCCTCGGCCGCGACGACGGGCAGGTGAAGGTCCGCGGCTACCGGATAGAGCTGGGCGAGATCGAGGCCGTCCTGCGGCTGTGCCCGGGTGTGAACGACGTGGCCGTCCTGGTGTCGGAGAACGAGGCCCGCCAGAGATCGCTGACGGCCTGCGTCGTCGGGGACGCGGGCCCCGCTCCGGACCCCGGGGAGCTGCGCCGGTTCCTCCAGGACCGCCTGGCCCCGTACATGGTGCCCGACCGCTACCTCCATCTGGACGCCATGCCGCTGACGCACAACGCCAAACGCGACCTGCGGGCCCTGGCCGCCCTCGGCGCCGCGGCCGAGCGGGCGGGAGACGCGCAGCCGCCGCAGACCCCGCTGGAGCGGCAGGTCGCGCAGCTCGTCGAGGACGTCCTGCACGTGCGGGGGGTGGGCCGGCTGGAGGACCTCGGCCGCTATGGCCTGCGGTCGCTGGAGTCGATGCGCGTCGCGGCCCGGATCAGCCGGACGTGGCCGGTGAGCGTCACCGTGCACTCCATCCTGAGCAACCCGACGATCGCCGACGTCAGCTCGGCCGTCCAGTCCGCGATGAAGTGATCGCCCACTCCAGGAGAGCCACGAAAAGCGCATGCCCAGACGACACGGCGAGGCGCCGGGAATGCCGGCGAGACTGCGGGCGCGGCAGGCGGTGGCGTGCGGGCGGCTGATCGAGGCGTACTACCGCAGGAC
>NZ_VCKX01000285.1 GCF_005889725.1 Nonomuraea zeae | reverse complement strand
GGTGAGGCGGGTCAGGAGCGTACGGGCCTCGTCGTGGCGGCCGGCGGCGGCCGTGAAGCAGGCCACGGTGGCGCGGAAGGCGAACTCGGCCGGCACCAGCGTCGGCGAGGTCGCCACGACCGAGACCATGTCCAGCACCTCGCTCTCCCGCCCCTGCGCCCACCGGATCGCCGCCAGGTGCGCGCCGAGGTAGCCGAGCGCGTCGGCGTCCCCCACCTGCTCGCCGAGCTGGTAGCAGGTCGTGGCCCTGGCCTCGGCGTCGTCGAGCCGGCCCGCCCGGATCAGCAGCATGACGTCGATGGCCTCGACGATGTAGCCGATGGTCTTGCAGGTGAGGAACTCGGCGCGTTCGCGCAGCTCGGCCAGCGAGCGTTCGGCGCGGGGGTCGCCGAGCAGGAACAGGTCCACGGTCCGCCAGCACAGCCCCATGAGGGCGAGCATGCCCTTGCCCGCCCCCGCCGCCACCTTGATCAGCTCCTCGGCGAGCGGCAGCCGGGAGCGGGCGTACCCGGGGGTGAGCAGCGCGTGGTGGCACAGCGACAGCGCCTCGGCCAGTACCTCGCCGTCGCCGGTCCGCCTGGCCTGCTCCAGCGCGGCGAACACCGGCTCGACCGGCGCCCCCTGGTAGACCTCCTCGGCGGCCAGCCGCACGCTCAGCCGGGCCCGCAGGCAGGGCTCCGAGACGGGCAGCGCGGCCAGGGCGCGGCGCTGGATGCCGGTCACCCGTTCCCACTCGATGCGGGTGCGGTGCTCGTCCACCCAGATCCCGCCGAGCCCGATCGCGGCCCTGGCCAGGCGGTCCACGTCGCCTTCCCGGGTGGCGGCCGCCGCGGCCTCGTCGAACATCGTGCGCGCGTCGCGCAGCCGCCCGCACAGGAGCACGGCCTCCGCCCGTTCCACCAGCAAGGGCGCAACCGGCCCAGGCACCCGTGCCTGCGCCCTGATCGACACGGCGCTCTCCAGCAGGTCGGCCGCCCGTTCGTAGGACAGGCCGCGCAGCAGCGCCGCCGCGGCCGCCCGGCAGGCCGCCACGGCGCGGGCCGCGTCCTCCCGGGAGCGCGGCGCCGCGCCCGCCGCGTGGTGCGCGTACGCGGCCAGGCTCGCCGGGTCGGCTGCCCGCCTCCGTTCCAGCAGGTCGGCCATGCGGGCGTGGACGCTCATGCGTTCGGTGACGGGCAGGGTGTCGAGCAGCGCCTCGCGTACCAGGTCGTGGGTGAACTCCAGCCGGCCGGACGCGGCGAGCTTGATCAGCCCGGCGTCCTGGGCGGGAGCCAGCAGGTCCCACGCCTCGGCCGCAGGCAGGCCGGCCGCCGCGGCCGCGTCGCCGGCCACCGCGGACCTGCCGAGCAGGGCCGCGCCGCCGAGCAGCCGCAGCGCCGCGCCGCCCAGCCCCTCAGCCACCTGGCGTACGGCCGCGCGCACGCCGCCAGGGGCGACGACCTCGTCAGGCGGTCCGAAGGCGCTGACCCTGCGCAGGAACAGCGGGTTGCCCCGGGTGATCCGGTGCAGGGTCTCCAGCAGCCCGGCTTTGAGCCGCTCGTGGGCGTGCAGATCGAGGAACGCCGCCGTCTCCGTCACGGTGAACGGCCCGAGCCGTACGACCAGGGCGGCCTCGTCGAGCAGCCCGACGTCGTCGCGGCAGGCCAGGATCAGCACCAGCGGGGTCGCGGGCAGCGCGCGGGCCAGGAACCTGGCCAGCAGCAGCGTGCCGGAGTCGGCGGCGTGCGCGTCGTCGAGCACGATCAGCGCGGGGGCGCCGCTCCTGCGCAGGGCCTGCGCGACGGCGGTGAACCCGGAGAACCGCTCCGACAGCAGCAGGTCGTCGGCGCTCGGGCCGTCCAGGAGTCGCAGGATCTCGGGCCACGGCCACAGGGGCGGGGCGTCGGTGCCGGGCCAGCAGCAGCTCATGGCCACCCGCCAGCCGTCGTCCGCGGCCATGGCGGCGATGCGCCGGCAGAAGGTCGTCTTGCCGATGCCCGCCTCTCCGGTGACCACGACGAGACGGCTCGCGCCGGCCGCCGCCTCGGTGACGACCTGGGCCACCTCGCGCAGCTCGCGCTCGCGGCCGACGAATCTGGTGACGGTGGCCGCAGACGCGTCGTTGCCCGCCAGAGTCATGCCCCCGATGGAACATCATCCGCGATGCGCGCTTCCACGTACTTTTGCCGGTGCGATGACCGGCGCTCATGAGACGCCCGATCGGCAGGCCGCCGCGCTGGGCCCGTGCGAGCGCGTACGAGACGCGCCCGCGTGGCGTGGCGGTCACCCCAGTGCGGCGACGATCGCCTCCGCCGTGGGATCGGGCTCGGCGTGCTCGCCACCGGGCGGTCCCGCCCGGCCGGCCGGGCCCTCGGCGCGCTGGAGGCTCCCGCGCCAGCCCGCCACGATCCGTTCGGCCAGTTCAACGGTCAGTTTGGCCATCGTCTTGCTCGTCCCTTCCCCAGCCGGCATCCAGCTTTCCCGTGCTCAGAATGCTGCCAGCCGGGGATTGCGCATCCGTTGCAGAGCCGGCCGGGGAGAAGTCAGCCATCTGGGCGATATGTCGTCTTGTGCGTAGTTTTTGGTGGCTCTGTGTGCATAGAGCGTTGCGGAGCGGGTAGCGCGGTTGCATTGGCTCCTCGGAGGAGGAAACCGTGGACATCAACCTAGGCCAGGGCATAACTGACGCCTGGCGACAGATAGCGACGTTCGTTCCGAAGCTGGTCGCGTTCCTGGTCGTGCTCGTCATCGGCTGGATCGTGGCCAAGGCGCTGGCGAAGATCGTCGACAAGGTGCTCGAACGGGTCGGCTTCGACCGCGCGGTGGAGCGCAGCGGCGTGCGGCGCTGGCTGGAACACAGCAAGTACGACGCCAGCACCTTGCTGGCCAAGCTCGTCTTCTATGCGATCCTGCTGATCACCCTGCAGATAGCCTTCAGCGTCTTCGGGCCGAACCCGATCTCGGCGCTGCTGACCGGCGTCGTGGCCTGGCTGCCGAAGGCCGTGGTCGCCATCGTGATCATCGTGGTGGCCGGCGCCGTGGCCAGGGCCGTCAGCGACATCGTCGGCGGAATGCTCGGCGGGCTGTCCTACGGCCGCTGGCTGGCGACCGCCGTGTCGGTGTTCATCTGGGCGCTGGGCATCATCGCGGCGCTCAACCAGATCGGCGTGGCCACCACCGTCACGACTCCGGTGCTGATCGCGTTCCTCGCCACCATCGGGGCGATCATGGCCATCGGCTTCGGCGGCGGTCTTGTGCGTCCGATGCAGCAGCGCTGGGAGCGCTGGCTGAGCCGGATCGAGCAGGAGGCTCCGCAGGCCAGGGCGCATGCGGAGGCGTACCAGCGAGGGCGGGAGGACGCCCGGTCGATGACCGGGGAGGAGAAGCGCATCCACACGATGCCGAGCGGGCCCACCCGTTCCGACCTGCCTCCCGACTGATCCAGGGGCAGGGCCGGAATCCGCGGGTCTCGGGTCAGGCGGGCCGGCCGTCTTCGAGCAAGCCCAGCTCGCGGGCCAGCCAGCAGACGGCCGTCAGCCGCAGCGCGGGGGCGTCGGGCTCGCCACTGAAGATCCAGCCGCGGTGCCGCAGCTCGTCGAGGAAGCCCAGGAGGTAGTCGCCGAGCGTCTCGCGGTCCAGCGGGATCGCGTCACGCAGCTCGGCCGCGTGCTGGTCCACCGCGGCGACCAGCCCGGGATCGCCGCTCATTCTGGCGAGCTGGGCGTCGCCCAGCGTGTTCATGAGCCACCGCAGGGGCGAAACCGCCCAGCCCTCCTCGAAAACCACCAGCCAACCTTAAGGCATCGTCCCTGGTCAGCCACCCTCGGCGTCGATGTCGGCGAGGGTGCGCCTGGCCACCGCGAAGGCGGCGTTGGCGGCCGGGACCCCGCAGTAGACGGCCGTCTGGAGCAGCACCTCCTTGATCTCCTCCCGGGTGAGGCCGTTCCGTAAGGCCGCCCTGACGTGCATGGCCAGCTCGTCCATGTGCCCTCTGGCCACGAGCGCGGTGAGCGTGACGCAGCTTCGCGTGCGGCGGTCCAGGCCGGGCCGGTTCCAGATCTCGTCCCAGGCGTAGCGGGTGATGAAGTCCTGGAAGTCGCGGGTGAAGTCGGTGGTGGCGGCGATCGCCCGGTCGACGTGGGCGTCCCCGAGCACTTCACGCCTGGTGCGCATCCCGGCCGCCCGGCCGTCCGCGGGCTCCGGCGCCTCGGGCCCGCCGGAGCCGCCGGGGTCCGCGCGGTGCTCCCCCGAGAGATGGCCGACCATGGCGGTGGTCACGGCGTCGGCGCGTTCGACGTTCGCCAGGTGCGAGGCCCTGGGCACCACCGTGAGGAACGCTCCCGGGATGCTGTTCGCCAGCGTGAGCGCCTGGTCCAGCGGCGTGGCCGGATCCTCGGAGCCCGCGATGACCAGCGTCGGCGCGGTGATCTCGGCCAGCCGCCTGGTCAGGTCGAAGGCGGCGATGGCCTCGCAGCAGGCGGCGTACGACTTGGCGTCCACCTCCGCGAGCATGTCCATCACCCACTGGCCGTCGAAGTCGGGCGTGAACCAGCGCGCCTTGAGCGTCGGCACCAGCGCGCCCACACCCTTCCCGCGGACCAGCGCGGCCCGCCCGAGCCAGGGGCCGGGCTCGCCGAACTTGGCCGACGTGCAGCACAGCACCAGCTTGCGGACCCGGTGCCGGGCGCGGGTGGCGATGGTGGTCGCGATCGCGCCGCCGAGCGAGATCCCGCCGACCGCGAACTCCTCGGTCTGTACGAGGTCCAGCACCGCGCGGGCCAGGTCGTCGATGGTGAAGCCGGCCGCCACGGGAGCGGAGCCGCCATGGCCGGGCAGGTCGTACCTGAGCACCCGCCAGGAGTCCACGAGCGCGGGGAGCTGGGGCTGCCAGACTTCCATCGTGGTGCCGAGCGAGGGCCCGAGCACGAGCAGCGGCGCGCCGGCGGGGCCGTCGACGCGATGGTGCAGTTTCACGGTTGCTCCCTGTAGGTGGCGAGAATGCGATCGACGAGATCCGGAGCCGCGCCCAGATACGCCCCTGGATCGAGCAGCTCGGCGGCGACCTGCGGCGGGCCCTCCGCGGCCAGGATCCGCTTGAGCTCGTCGGGTCCGAGGTGGGCCGAGAGGCGCTCGGCGACCAGGCGGCCGCCGGTCAGCTCGGCGTTGGCGCGCATCCGCTCCGGGAAGACCCGCAGCCCGGCCACCAGCTCGGCGGCGGTCTCGGCGGCGCCGCCGGTGAGGCGCAGCGCCTCGCGCAGGGGCAGCCACTCCGCCTGCCACGCCCCGGCGGCCCGCTCGTGCTCGCCGACCTGCCCGAGCACCTGCGCGTACGCGGGCACCTGGAACGACGCCGAGCGGACCAGGACGGACAGGGCGGGGTTGCGCTTCTGCGGCATGGCCGACGAACCGCCGGATGACGACTCGGCGACCTCTCCGACCTCGGTCTGTGCCATGAGGATGATGTCGACGGCCGGCTTGCCGAGCGCGCGGGCCGTGCCGACGAGCGCGGCGCCCAGCTCGGTGACCGGCGAGCGCTCCGCGTGCCACGGCGCGGGCGGCGCGGCCAGCCCGATCTCCTCGGCGAACAGCTCGACCAGGTCCAGCGCCAGGGCCTGCCCGCCGGAGGCGTGGCTCGCGGCCAGCTCGGTGAAGGCCGCGAGCGTGCCCGCCGCGCCGCCGAGCTGGGCGGGCAGGCGCAGCTCGCGCAGCCTGACGCGGGCGTGCATGAGGCCGGCCAGCCAGCCGGCCGCCTTCAGCCCGAACGTGGTCGGCACCGCCTGCTGCCCCAGCGTCCGGGCGGCCATCACGGTGTCCCGGTGCCGCTCGGCCAGCGTGCCCAGATCCCGCATGATCCCGCTCAGATCGCTCACGATCCCGCGTACCGCCCGGGTGGCGACGAGCATGGCGGCGCTGTCCAGGATGTCCTGGCTGGTCGCCCCGCGGTGGACGAACGCGGCCGCGCCCGGCACCGCCTGCCGCAGGTCCGACACCAGGGGCACGACGGGGTTGGCCGACTGCCTGGCCCGCTTGGCCAGGCCGGCCGGGTCGATGACGAGCGTGGCGGCCGCCCTGTCGATGGCCGCGGCGGCCTCGGACGGGATCAGCCCGAGGCGGGCCTGCGCGCGGGCCAGCGCCGCCTCCGCCTCCAGCATGGCCCGCAGCCACGCCGCGTCCGCAGTGACCGCCTCCGCCCTGGTGCCGGCCCATACGGGCGCGAGCAGCCCGCCGCCGGAGGCTGGGCCGCCCGGTCCCGCGCCGTCAGAGCTCACTGCAGCCCGTCTCCTTTGCCCGATTCCTCATGGAAGTCCAACGTAGTTCTCCGCCAGGGTGGTCGCCGCCGCCTCCGAGGAGGTCACGTAGTCCAGGTACGACAGTTGCAGCCGGCGCGCGTACGGGTCGTCGTCCTCGAACGTGTGCAGCAGCGTCGTCATCCACCACGAGAAGTGCTGCGCCCGCCACACCCGCTTGAGACACGCCTCGGAGTAGCCGTCGAGCAGCGCGGTCGAGCCGTCCGCAAAATACGCGGCCAGCGCCTCCGTGAGGACGCGGACGTCGGCCACGGCCAGGTTGAGCCCTTTCGCCCCGGTCGGCGGCACGATGTGGGCGGCGTCGCCGGCCAGGTAGAGGCGGCCGTACTGCATGGGCTCGGTGACGAACGCCCGCATCGGCGTGACGCCCTTCTCCATGATCTCGCCGGTGGCCAGCGTGAAGCCGGGGACGCTCTCCAACCGGACCTTCAGCTCGGCCCAGATCCGCTCGTCCGGCCAGTCCTCCTCCCGCGCGTCCGCGGGGACTTGCAGGTAGAAGCGGCTGACCGTGGGCGAGCGCATGCTGTGCAGCGCGAAGCCGCGCTCGGTCCTGGTGTAGATGAGCTCTTCCGACGACGGCGCCACCTTGGCCAGGATGCCCAGCCAGGCGAAGGGATATTCCCGCTCGAAAATGCTCAGGACGCCCTCCGGGATGGACGGCCTGGACACGCCGTGGAAGCCGTCGCAGCCGGCGATCACGTCGCAGTCGAGCCGCTCGCCGCCGAACGTCAAATAGGGCCCGGAGCCGGACGCCGGGTCGAGCCCGTGCACCGCCACGTCCTCGACCTCGAAGCGCACGTCGCCGCCCGCCGCGAGCCTGGCCGCGATCAGGTCCTTGACCACTTCCTGCTGGCCGTACACGGTGATCGCCCGGCCGGGGACGAGCTTCTCGAACGGGATGCGGTGGCCCGCGCCGCCGTACCTGAGCTCGATGCCGTGGTGCGGGAGCCCCTCGCGGAGCATCCGCTCCCCCACGCCCGCCTCGACGAGGGTGTCGACCGTGCCCTGTTCCAGCACCCCGGCCCGCACCCGCCGCTCGACGTAGTCGCGGCTGCGCTTCTCCAGGACCACGGAGGAGATGCCACGCAAGTGGAGCAGATGGGACAGAAGTAGTCCCGCGGGGCCTGCCCCGATGATCCCAACCTGAGTTCGCATGTCGGAAAGCATCCTGCCTTGACCGGGTGTCAGCCGAGAGGTCCCTTCCACTCAGCGGAAGAATCGTGCAGGATTACCCCATGGCAGGCGGATCCCGCGACGCAGGACGATCGGTGACGTCCAAAGTGCTGGCCCTTCTGGGGGCGTTCGACGCGGCTCATCCGCAGCTCACCCTGACCGAGCTGGCCAGGCGCAGCGGCGTACCCCTGAGCACGGCGCATCGGCTGGTCGGCGAGCTGGAGGAGTGGCAGGCGCTGAGCCGCGGCCCCGACGGGCGGCTGCGGGTCGGGCTGCGGCTGTGGGAGCTGGGCCAGCTCGCGCCGGGCCGGCTGGGCGAGCTGGCGCATCCGTGGCTGCAGGAGCTGTTCGTCAACACGCGCGAGAACGTCCATCTGGCGGTCCGCGACGGGCTCGAGGTCCTGTACGTGGACAAGGTGTACGGCCGTCGGGCGGTGCCGATCGTCTCCAGGACCGGCGGGCGGCTGCCGATGCACCCGACGGGCGTGGGCAAGGCGCTGCTGGCGTACGAGCCCGACTGGTTCGTCAAGTCGTACCTGGCGCGCAAGCTCGAACGCCCGACCTCGCACACGATCACCGAGCCGGGGCGGCTGGCCAGGGAGCTGGCGGGGGTGCGGACCCAGGGGTACGCGCTGACGTACGAGGAGATGACGCTGGGCACGTGCTCGGCGGCGGCGCCGGTCCTGGTCGGCGGGCGGCCGGTGGCGGCGCTGGGCCTGGTCGTGTCCTCCCGCCGCGCCCGCGAGCTGCCACGGCTGGTCGAGCCGCTGCTCAGCGCCGCCGCCGGCATCGCCAGGGCGTGCGCTGCGCATACGTGAGCGGGCCGGGCGCACCTGAGCGGCTCAGTCCGTGAACTTCTGGATGCGGTCCTTGAACAGCGTGGTCGCGATCGCGGCCTTGTGCGGCTGCCCTTTGAGGAACGCCTGGGCGAAGCTCTTGGCCTGCTCGTAGGAGACCTTGCCGGGCATGGGCGGCTCGTTCGGGTTCACGTCCACGTCCACCAGCGCCGGGCCGTCGTGGGCGAGGGCCTGCCTGATCGCCGGAGCCACGTCGCCGGACTTGGTGACCTTCGCCCCGAACCCGCCGCAGGCCCTGGCCCAGGTCGAGAAGTCGGCCTCCGGCTGGGCGTAGCGCACGCCGTGCTCCGGATAGCCGAGCACCATCTGCTCCCACAGGATCTGGCCCAGCGAGTTGTTGTTGTTGATGACCACCTTGACCGGCAGCCGCTGCTGGGCCGCGGTGAGGAACTCGGCCATGAGCATCGCGAAGCCGCCGTCGCCGACGTAGGCGATGACCTGGCGTTCGGGGAAGGCGTGCTGCATGGCGATGGCGTACGGCAGCCCCGGAGCCATCGAGGCCAGCGTGCCCGACAGGTAGAACTCGCGCTCGCCCCTGATCGTCCAGTGCCTGGCCGCCCAGGTCGCGATGGTGCCGCTGTCGCAGGCCAGGATGGCGTCGTCGGTCGCCAGCCCGTCCAGGACGGACATGACGTACTGCGGGGCTATGGGGTCTCTGTCCGGGTTCTCCAGAGAGTCCATGTCGCTCCGCCACTTGGCCATCATCTTCTGATATTTCGCCAGATGAGCGTTCCCGTCCCGCGGAGCCAGCAGCGGCAGCAGCGCCGCCAGCCCCTCCTTCGCGTCGCACACCACCGGCACGTCGGTCGCGATCCGCGCCCCCGCCCTGGTCGGGTCGGCTTCGAACTGCACCACCCGCACCTTGCCCGGCTCGGGCAGGAACTTGGAGTAGGGGAAGTTCGTGCCGACCATGAACAACACGTCGGCGTCCTCCATCAGCTCCTCGCTCGGCCGCGTGCCGAGCAGCCCGATCCCGCCGGTCGTGTACGGCGAGTCGTCCGGGATGACCGCCTTGCCGGGCAGCGTCTTGACCACGGGCGCCCCGAGCGCCTCGGCCACGGCCAGCACCTCCTGCCGGGCGTGCAGCGCTCCCTGGCCGACCAGCATGGCCGGGCGCTCGGCGTGGTTGAGCACCTCGGCCGCCCATTCGAGGTCCTCCTGCCGCGGCAGGCCGGACGGCTGCAGGTAGATGGGGGCCGTCTGCGGCGGGCGTACCGGGGCCACGCTCTTGTACGGCTCCTCCCCCGCCTCGGCCACCTGGATGTCGTTCGGCAGCGTCAGATGGGCCACCCCGCGCCGCGCGTAGGCGGTCCTGATCGCCAGGTCCGCCAGCGCGGGGAGCTGCGCCGGGTTCGTGATCATCATGTTGTACTCGGCCACGTCGGCGAACAGCTTGTCCAGGTGGACCTCCTGCTGGTACGCCGTGCCCAGCACCGAGGTCTCCTGCATGCCCGTGATCGCCAGCACGGGGACGTGGTCGAGCTTGGCGTCGTAGAGCCCGTTGAGCAGGTGGATCCCGCCCGGCCCCGACGTGGCCAGGCACACGCCGATCCGCCCGGTCGCCTTGGCGTAGCCGGTGGCCATGAACGCCGCGGCCTCCTCGTGGTGGACGAGGACGAAACGCACCCGGTCACGGTGGCGCCTGAGCCCCTCCATGATGCCGTTGATGCCGTCGCCCGGCATGCCGAAGACGGTGTCCACGCCCCACTCCGCGAGGCGCTCGATCAGGGATTCCGCTGCGATTCGAGCCATATGACGCGCCCTACCCCGCTCTGCCGGGCACAGACGCCGGTGCGAGATTCATTAGTCATTTCCGGGAATTCACGGGTATGGACCCGACATGCGCATTCTGGTCACGGGAGCCACGGGGACCTTGGGCAGCGCCCTGCTGCCCGCTCTGGTCAAAGCCGGTCATCAGGTGCGGGCGCTGAGCCGCGCCAAGCGGGAGAGCCGCGGGAACGTCGAGTGGGTCTGGGGCGACCTCATCTCCGACGCCGGGATCGCGGACGCCGTGCGGGGGGTCGACGCCGTCGCGCACCTCGCCACGAGCGGCCGCAAGGGCCGCGGCGCGGTGGACGTGCCGGGAACGCGCATGCTGATCGCCGCGGCCCGCGAAGCGCAGGTCCCGCACCTGCTGTTCACCTCGGTCGTCGGGACCGGCAGCGCCGCCACCGCCTACCTCAGGTACAAGCGGGAGGCCGAGAGCCTGGTCGCCGGGAGCGGCCTCGGCTGGACCGTCCTGCGCGCCACCCCCTTCCACGAGTGGCTCGACCGGCGGCTGGGCGAGCTGGCGTCGCTTCCCGCGCTGCCGGTGGACCGTTCGGTGCCCTGGCAGCCGGTCCACACGGGGGAGGTCGCGGCCAGGGCGGCCGAGCTGCTGTCCGGCGGTCCCGCGGGCGCCGTCGAGTTCGGCGGGCCGCAGGTGCTGGGCACCGACGAGCTGGTCAGCACCTGGCTGCGGGCCAGGAACCTGCGCCGCCCGCGCCTGCCCGTCCGCTTCCCCGGCCGCCGGTACGCCGTCCAGCGCGCCGGGCAGTTCCTCACCGACGCCCTCCCGAAGGGCCGGATCACCTGGCACGACTACCTGTTCCCGCCGCCGCCCGCGCTCTCCGACGACTTCGCCTCCGAGCACACCGCGTCGCCCACCAGCCCGGCCAACCAGCCGGAGCAGGATCCTGACCTGCACGTATACGGAGGCGACGAGGGCTACGAACGCCCGACACGAAGCTAGTCCGGTGCCGTCATTCATTACACTTCGCCCACTTGCTGGGGCTGTGGCAGTCACATGAAAATGTGTTCGGTGAATCGAATCCCGCTGACCAAGGACTTCGCCAACGGCGGCGTCTCGTACTGGTACCGGCAGATCGGCCTGCCCGCGCGGCGCGCCCCGCTGCCCGGGCCGCGCGAGTACGACGTCGCGATCGTCGGCGGCGGCTACACCGGCCTGTGGACGGCGTACTACCTCAAGCAGGCCGACCCTGGCCTGCGGATCGCGATCCTGGAGAAGGAGTTCGCCGGCTTCGGCGCCTCGGGGCGCAACGGCGGCTGGCTGTCGGCGGAGTTCGCCGGCTCGCGCAAGCGGCACGCGAAGGCGCGCGGGCGACAGGCGATGATCGACCTGCAGCACGCCATGTTCCACGCGGTCGACGAGGTCATCGAGGTGACCCGCGCAGAGGGCATCGACGCCGACGTCCACAAGGGCGGGCTGGTCCACGTCGCCACGAACCCGGCCCAGCGGCAACGGCTGCGCGAAGAGGTGGCCGACCTGCGTACCTGGGGATACGGCGAGGACGACCTGCGCCTGCTGGACCGCGACGAGCAGCGCGAGCGGGTGCAGGTGGCGGGCACGCTGGAGGCCGCGTACTCGCCGCACTGCGCCCGCATCCAGCCCGCCAAGCTCGCCACCGGCCTGGCCGCCGCCGTGGCCCGGCTGGGCGTGGACATCTTCGAGGACACGCCGGTGACCGAGATCAGGCCCCGGCAGGGCGGGCGGGCCTCCGCGCTCACCCCGCGCGGGGTGGTCTCCGCCGAGTACGTCATCCGCGCCACCGAGGGATTCACCGCCGGCCTGGCCGGGCAGCACCGGCAGTGGCTGCCGATGAACAGCTCCATGATCGTCACCGAGCCGCTGCCCCCTGAGGTGTGGAAGCACATCGGCTGGACGGGCAACGAGCTGCTCGGGGACCAGGCGCACGCCTACATCTACGCGCAGCGGACGGCCGACGACCGGATCGCGATCGGCGGGCGGGGGGTGCCGTACCGGTTCGGCTCGCGTACCGACCGCCGGGGCGCCACGCAGCGGCAGACCGTCGCGCTGCTGTGGCGGATGCTCGTCAAGCTCTTCCCCGCCACGGCCGACGCGCGGGTGCAGCACGCGTGGTGCGGCGTGCTCGGCGTGCCGCGCGACTGGTGCTCGACCGTGCACCTGGACCACGCGACCGGGCTCGGCTGGGCGGGCGGCTACGTGGGCAGCGGCGTCACCACGACGAACCTGGCCGGGCGCACGCTGCGGGACCTGGTGCTGCGCCGCGACACCGAGCTGACGGCGCTGCCGTGGGTGGGGCGGCAGGTGCGCCAGTGGGAGCCCGAGCCGCTGCGCTGGGCCGGGGTGCAGCTCATCTACGCGCTGTTCCGGGCCGCGGACCGGCACGAGAACGAACGCGGCACCACGACCTCGGCCTACGCCCGCCTCGCGAACCTGATCTCGGGCCGCTAGCGAATCCCTCCCGGACACCCCCCGAGGGGCCTGCCGGGGCCCTCGGGGTCCCGCCGGAGCCCGCCCGAGCCCCACCGGACCCTTCGGAGGCCACCCGGACCCTTCGGAGGCCATCGGGGGTTCCGCCGAAGACCGAAGGGGCTCATCGGCAACCATCAAGCCCATCGGGGACCTCCGCCAGAGACCCCCGGGCCCGTCAGAGGACCCGCCGGAAGCCGAAGGACGGAGCACCCGTCGGAGACCGCCGGGACCAATCGGCGGCCGTCGGAGATACGGCCGAGACCATCCGGAGCCATCGGCGGCCGTCGAGGCCATCAGGGGTCCCAGCGCGAGCCGGCGGGGAGGCGGGCTGTCAGAAGGCGGCTCCTCCGGGGGAGGCGCCGTGCCAGGGATCGTAGTCGACCTCCAGCGGCTCCTGCTCGGGCCGTTCCTCTTCCGGGACGTGCTGGAGGTTGACCCGGATGCGATACCACACGCTGCTGCGCCCCCGCATGCCGTCCACCAGCACATCGGCGGGCTCCAGCCGCTCGGCCACCGCGGGATGGCGGGCTTTCCACCGCTCGAACCCCGCCATCGCCTCGTCCTTGTGCTCCGCCTTGGCGATCTCGATGACGGGCATGGTCTGCTGCCTGCGCCCGCTGCCCTTGGGCGGCTTGGGCGCGGGCCCCAGCTCCTCGGCCAGCTCAAGCAGCCCGTCGAGCGAGCCCGCGTGCAGGTCCATGTCCTCCCACGGGTCGCCGAGATCGGCCAGCCGCTTGGGCACGGTGTCGATCGTGTAAATCTCGGGGCGGCACCCGGGCACCTCGTCCCAGGTCAGCGGCGTGGACACGCGGGCGTCCGGGACGGCGCGCACGGAGTAGGCGGAGGCCACCGTGCGGTCGTAGGCGTTCTGGTTGAAGTCCACGAACACCCCGTGCCGCTCCTCCTTCCACCACCGGCTGGTGGCCAGGTCGGGTGCCCGCCGCTCGACCTCGCGCGCCACCGTCTCGGCCGCCTTGCGCACTTTGGCGAACGGCCAGCGCCGCTCGATCCGGGCGTAGACGTGGAACCCGCGCGAACCGGACGTCTTGGGCCACGCGACCAGCCCATGGTCGGCCAGCACCTCGCGCGCCACCTGCGCCGTCCGCAGCACGTCGGCCCACTCGACACCGGGCACCGGATCGAGGTCGATGCGCAGCTCGTCGGGCTTGGCGAGGTCGTCGGCGCGCACCGGATGCGGGTTGAGATCGACGCACCCGAGATTGACCACCCACACCAACTGCGCCAGATCGGTGCACACCACCTCTTCCGCGCTGAGCCCCGACCGGTATTTGAGCTCGGCCACCTCGATCCAGTCGGGCCGCTTGGACGGGGCGCGCTTCTGGAAGAACGCCTCCTGCTCGATGCCGTGCACGAACCGCTTGAGCACCATCGGCCGCCCGTGGACGCCGCGCAGCGTCCCCTCGCCCACGGCCTGGTAGAACCGGATCAGGTCGAGCTTGGTATGACCGGACTGTGGGAAGACGACCTTGTCGGGGCTGGTGACGCGCACCTCGCGCCCGGCGACCTCGATGTCAGGCATAAGGTCACGATACGCGGCACCACCGACAACCTCCGGCAGCCCGACCAGCACGTTCCACCCCGCTCCGAGTCGTCCTCGCGTACCCCTCTACGAGCCGCTGAAGTCGCCGTGACGCCCCGCACCCGCCGCGAACCGGGCCGCGCCCTCGGACGCGTCGGGCACCGAGACCAGCCCGTGCCGCAACTCGTTGCGCATCGCCTCCGTCTCCTCCAGCCCGTCCTGCTCCAGCAGGGACATCCGGTCTCCGCGCAGGCAGGTCTGCGGGAATCGGGCGATCTCCCTGGCCAGGGACTCGGCTTGCTGCCTGGCCGTGCCGGTGGGGACGAGCCGGTTGGCCAGCCCCCACGCGTACGCCTCCGGCCCTTCGACGGGCCGCCCCGTGAGGATCATGTCCATCGCCCGTGACGAGCCGATGAGCCGGGGCAGCCGTACGGTGCCGCCGTCGATGAGCGGCACCCCCCACCTCCGGCAGAACACCCCGAACACCGCGTCCTCCTCCGCCACCCGCAGGTCGCACCAGAGCGCCAGCTCCAGGCCGCCCGCGACGGCGTGCCCGGCGACGGCGGCGATGACCGGCTTGCCCAGGCGGATCCTGGTCGGCCCCATCGGCCCGTCGCCCTCCTCGCCGACGTGGTTGTCGAGCGCCTTGAGGTCGGCGCCGGCGCAGAACGTGCCGCCCTCGCCCCACAACACCGCGACGTCGGCGTCGGAGTCCTCGAAGTCACGGAACGCCTCCGCCAGCGCGTCGGCGGTCTTGCGATCGACGGCGTTGCGCGCCTCCGGCCTGCTGATCACCACGGTGGTGACGGGGCCTTGGCGCTCCACGCGTACGGTCATGCGACCCTCCTCGGGGAAACGTGCGGATGCTCCTCGGGGAACGTGCCGAGCGTACGTCCGCGCCCGGTCGCTGGCCAACGACCGGCCCGCACGGCCGGTGGCGAATCGGGCAGGCCCGCCACCCGGCCGGCCCCATGGGCGGTCAACCGCCTCCCCCGGTCACCGGGCACGGCCCCCGTCACGCGCGAACCAGCCGCCGGACATGGCCCGGCGGCGCAGGGCACCGGCCGCTCGGCACAGCAGGCGCCCCGCGATGGCCCCGGCGCCGGCCTGCTCGCGGGCCGGCGCCGGCCTGCTCGCGGGCCGGCACCGGCCGGTGTCGCCAAGACGCTCGAATCCCCCAGGAGCACCTCCCCGTCAGACTCCCCCGAGAGCACCGCGACCCCGCCAAACTCCCCAGGAAGCACCGCGACCCCCGCCAAACTCCCCCGGGAAC
>NZ_VCKX01000284.1 GCF_005889725.1 Nonomuraea zeae | reverse complement strand
GCCGGCCGGGCCGTCACCGCTCCGCCCGCCCCTCGGGCTCCGGCTCCCCGAACTCCGGTATCACCTCGGTCATCAGGTAGACCCGCACCGCGTCGTCGGGTGCCTCCTGGGCGGGCACGTCGTCCCGGTAGCGGTCGAGGACCGCGCCCAGCTCCTCCCTCAGCCGCCCCGCCTCCTCCAGCGTGAGCCGCAGCGTCCGGGAGCTGAGGTCGAACACGTGCCGCCATTCCCGCGGGGTCGTGTGCAGCTCGTTCAGCCCCTGCTGGATGCGCAGGTTGTACAGGGCGGCGATGGACTGCAGGTACGCCAGGACCGCCTCCGGCTCGCGGTCCGCGAGGTCGACGTCGTTGAGGCGGGTGACGCGGTGGACCGAACGCCACCAGCGCTCCCGCGCGTTGCCGCGCTCGGTGTCCTCCTCGACGAAACCGGCGGCGCCGAGCCTGCGCAGGTGGTAGCTGGCGGTGCCGGAGTTCACCCCGAGGCGCTCGGCCAGGCGGGTGGCGGTGGACGGGCCGTGCTTGCGCAGCAGGTCCACGAGCTGCACCCGCACGGGGTGGGCCAGGGCGCGCAGGCCCTTGGCGTCGAGGACGATCACGCTCTCGTCGGGTGGGGGCGTCATGCCTCCGAGACTAGACCGCAAACAGTTCTTCGCAAAGGGTTCTTCGCGAAGAACTGTTTGCAATCATGGCGCGGCGGAGATTCACGGTGCCCGGATGTCCTCGATCGATGACACCGGGGAGCGCTCAGGAGTGGCCGTCCGGCGGGGGCGCGAACTGGCCGTAACGGACGTCGCGCGTCTGGTCGCCGTAGTACATCCGGCCGTCCTGACCCTGCGCGGGCGGGGCGTGGTGACCATAGCCGCCACCGTCACCGCCGGCGTGCGGCCCGGAGCCGTACCCGTCCTGACCGTAACCCTCCTGGCCGTAACCGCCTCGGCCGTAGCCGTCCTGCCCGTAGCCGCCTTGGGCGTGCCCGTCCTGACCGTAGCCGCCTTGGGCGTGCCCGTCCTGACCGTAGCCGCCTCGGCCGTAGCCGTCCTGGCCGTAGCCGCCTTGGGCGTATCCATCCTGCCCATGACCGCCGTGGGCGTATCCATCGTGGCCATAACCGCCTTGCCCGTACCCGCCTGGGCTGTAGCCGTCACCGGCGCCGTTGCGGACGGGAGCGCCGCCGTGAGCCGGCAGGGCCGGGGGCGGTACCGGGACCTGGCCCGCCGGGAGCCGGTGCTGCTGCCACGGGGGCGTGACCGCACCGTACGGGGCATGGCCCGGAGGTGATCCCGGGCCGCCGTAGGGCGGGCCGGAGCGGGAGCGGCGGCGCCGGCGACCGAGGACCTTCACCAGGACCAGGGCGAGCACGATCACGACCAGCACGCCGGCCCCGATCAGCACCCACATCAGGATCGGCCGGGGCGACTCGTCCTTGCCCGCCGAGATCGCCGCCTGGGTGTCGCTGATGTACTTGGCCACGTACGGGTGGTTCGGGAACAGCGCCTGCACCTCGCGGAACTTCGGCAGCGCGTCCTCGAAGTAGTTGCGGAAGTAGTCGTTGAGCGCCTCGTTGTACCGGATCGCGGTCACCGCCTGGGCGGGCTTGACGTTCTTCTCGCCGAGCTTCTCCTTGACGATGCTGACCGGCAGCACGAAGCTCTCGCTCTCCGACGCCTCACCGCCCTCGCTCACCGTGCCCGCGATCAGCATGCCGACGACCTTGCCCTCCTTGCTGAACACCGGGCCGCCGGAGTTGCCGTGGTAGGACGGCGCCTGGGTCTGGATGTACGGCACGCCGGTCTGGGTGGTGCGCTTGGCGTTGTACGGCCCCTCGGTCAGCGCCGGCTCCAGCTTGGACTCCAGGCTGAAGAACGGGGTGTTGGTGACCAGCCCGGGAAAGCCGCTGATGTACAGGGTGTCGCCGGTGCGCACGTCGGCGTCGTCGCCGAGCGGGACGGTCGGCAGGTTCTGCTGGCCGTTCACCTTGAGCAGCGCGAAGTCCTTGCCCGGGTAGCTCTCGCCCACCGACACCAGCTCGGCCGGGACCGCCTTGGCGGTCTTGTCCACGCCGCCGCCCGGCAGGCTCTGCAGCACCGACAGGCTCTGCTTCAGGCCGCGGATCTTCATGTGGTTGGTGTTGAACGTGATGTAGATCTGCTGCGCGAGCTTGACCATCTCCTCGTCGGCCTCGATGCCCTGCAGGCCGGAGATGATCTCCTTGGCGTCCTGCTCGTTGAACTTCGCCAGCGCCTGCTTCGCGAAGAGCTGGCTGAGCTCGGTCTCACCGACCTGGACGCAGTGGGCTCCGGTGACCATGTACCCGTCGGGAGTGACCCACCAGCCGGTGCACAGCCCGCCGACCTCGGCGTCGACCGTGCGTTCCGGGGTGGTCTCGGCGAGGTAGGTGTCGACGTCGGCCGCGATCCGCTGGAACAGCCACTTGGCGATGCTGCGCTCGTCCGACGAGATCTTGCCGGCCTGCACGGCGACGACGGCCTGCTCGCTGAGCGCGTTGAACGCGCTCTGGTTGATCGTGCTGGTCGGAACGGCGACCGTGCCGGTGTAGGTGAAGCTGGTCAGCTGGACCGCGGGCTGGGTGCGCGCCGCCAGCCAGGTGCCCACGGGCACGTCGGGCCGCTGGTCGGGCGCGTCGTCTGCCGCCGCGGGCGCGGCGGGCAAGGCGACCGCCACGACGGCCGCCGCGATCGCGGCGATCTTCGTCAACCTGTTCCTGAAATATCCGGTCACGTTGAGAACAGTGAAGGACCGCTCTTGTCTGTGGCTTGGAGCCGACTTGGGACCCCCGCGGAGCCCCGCGACCGGCGCTCATGGACGCGGCGACAAAAAGTTACGAGGACGCCGCGGTGTGCCCGCCCTCGCCCTCGCCCTCGACCAGTACGTCCCGCAGCAGGCGGCGCCGGCCCGGCCGCGGGCGCCACTCCCGGGGATAGCCGAGCGACACCTCCTCGAAGCGGACGCCGTCGTACCAGGTGACGCGCGGGATGTGCAGGTGCCCGTAGATCATCGCCGCCGTCCGGTGACGCCGGTGCCAGTCCCTGGTGGCCGTCGTGCCGCACCACTGGGCGAACTCGGGATAGCGCAGGATGTCGGTCGGCTCGCGTACGAGGGGGTAGTGGTTCAGGAAGACCACCGGCATGTCGTCGTCCAGCTCCGCCAGCCGCCGCTCGGTCGTCTCCACCCGGGCCCGGCACCACGCCTCCCGGCTCGGGAAGGGGGCGGGGTGCAGCAGGTATTCGTCGGTGCAGACCACGCCGGTGCTGTGGGCGTAGGCGAGTGCGCTGTCCTTGGTGCGGTGGCCGGGCGGCAGGAACGTGTAGTCGTAGAGGAGGAACAGCGGCACGATCCTGACGGGCCCGCCCGCGCCCTCCCACACGGGATAGCCGTCTTCCGGGGTGAGGATCCCCAGGTCCCGGCACACGCCCACCAGGTGCTCGTAGCGGGCGACCCCGCGCAGGTCCGGCTCGTCGCCGTGCGGGCTCCACAGCTCGTGGTTGCCCGGGACCCAGACGACGCGTTCGAAGCGGGCGGCCAGCAGGCGCAGCGCCCAGGTGATGTCGGCCATGCGTTCGGCCACGTCGCCGGCGATCAGCAACCAGTCGCCGGGGGCGGCCGGTTTCAGCTCCTGCACGATGGCTCGGTTCTCGGGGTAGGCGACGTGCAGGTCGCTCACCGCCAGCAGTCTGCTCTCTCCTCGTACGGCCGGACCGTCCTGGGGGGCGGGCAACGGGCGCACCTCCTTCCGCGTGGTACGAGCATGACACGGACGAGCTCAGCGCAACATCACGTGGCAGGCCAGTTGCAGGGCCAGCCGGGTCGCGGCGTCGTCCAGGTCGAAGCCCACGGACTTGATGCGGTCCAGGCGCGTGGTGACGGTGTTGCGGTGCACGCCGAGCCGGTCGGCCGCCTTCAGCGCCCCGCCCTCGTCCAGCACCGCCGCCAGCGTCTCCAGCAGCGTCCCGTCCTTGTCGATCTCCAGCAACGGCCGCAGCACCACCGCCGCGGGAGCGCGCAGCACGCCCGCGGGCAGGGCTCCGAGCAGCTCGGCCGGGCCCATCCGGTCGGCGCGGGCCACCGTGCCGGCTCCGGCCACGAACGCCGCCGCCTCCGCGCCGAGCAGCGACTCCCCCGCCGCGGCCAGGCCGTCCACCGGCGCGCCGACCCCGGCCGCGCACGGCCACGGCAGCATCTCCAGGCAGTGCTCCAGCCGCTGGGCCAGCTTGCCGGGGTCCAGCGCCGACCAGCCCGCCCAGCCCTCGCCCCTGGGCAGCACCGGCACCTCGCCGACGGCGGCCGTGATCAGCGCCTGGGCCAGCGGGGTGTCGTCCACCTCCAGCAGCGGCCGCACGTGGTAGCCGGTGAGCTCGCCCGCCACGGGCCAGCCCAGCGCGATCGCGATCGTCGCCGGGCCGCCCTCCTCGTCCAGCTCCGCCGCCGCCGAGGCCGCGGCCCGGACCTGAGCCGAGGTCACGGCCGAGGTCAGAGCCGAGCTCACGGCCGAGGCCCCGGCGGAGGGCCGGGAGAAAGAGCGGGCGGAGGGCCGGGCCGAGGACACGGCCGAGGCCCGGGCGGCGGCCGGTGTCCGGCCGGAAGGTGCGGCCGAGGGCCGGGCTGACGGTGCGGCTGAGGGTGCGGCTGAGGGTGCGGCTGAGGGCTCGGCCGACTTCGCGGTGGAGGTCGCGCCCGCGGCCTCGGCGTCCGCGAGCAGGCGCTCGGCGAGGGCCGCCTGCATGGCGAAGTCCCGGGAGGCCCGCAGGCGCTCCTGCGCGGCCCAGGCGGTCAGCGGCGCCACCGCGAGCTCCAGCACGGTACGGACCACGGACGGCCACCCCGGGGAACGCGACGAGCCCCCGGCCACCAGCACCCCCAGCGGCGCGCCGTCGCGATCGGGCACCTCCACCTCCGCCGACCACCGCGCCCCCACCACCCGCGCACCACCCTGGACCGGCAGCCCAGCAGCACCAGCCGCCGATCCCGTGCTCCCCGCCGGTGATCCCGTGCGACCGGCCGGTGATCCCGGGCTCCCGGCCGCCGATCCGGTGGTGCCGGACGACGGCGGCGAAGAGGAGTCGTCGGCGCCGGGCTCGCCTGGCAGGCGGCCGATGACGCTCTGGCGGCCGGCCAGATGACGGCCGTACCGGTCGATGAACGCCACCGACGTGCCCGGCAGCTCGGCGTTCAGCACCCCCAGCACCCGGCGCGGCGACGTGCCCGCCTCGGCCAGCCGGGTCGCGCAGCGGGCGACGAGCTGCGTACGGGCGGCGTCCGGACGCGAGGCGACCGAGGCGACCCGGACCGCGATGATCAGCGGATCCTCGTCCACGAAGATCAACGTGACGCCGAGCCGCTCGGCCAGCACCTCGCCCGAGCCCTCGCTCAGCCCGCCCGACGGCGCGATCACGCACGCCGCCGCCTGCTCCCAGGCCCGGCGCATGGCCATCTCGACCGCCCACCCGCCACTGGCCGCCGTCCCGATCAGCACCACCGCGGTGTGCGGCGTCACCGTCCCGAACACCGACAGCTCGTCGACGATCCGCACCTGGCGCACCGGCTTCTCACCGCTGCCGTACATCCTGGCCCCGGCCAGCGGCCCCGCGTTGACCAGCTCGGCCACGGTGACCGGCGCCTCCCATCCCGGCGACCGCACCCCCGCGCTCACAGCGGGATCCCGAACGCGCTCAAACCGCCCAATGCCCGACCCTTGTCCGTGTGCCACACCGGCGCGGCCTGCACCACCATGATCTCCACCTCGACACCCGGCTCCGCCTTGTCGACGTCCACGACCATCCCGTCCGCTGTCGCGATCATGCAGATCTGGTCCGGCGCCATCGCCACCGGCGCGCCGTCGGCCAGGGCCAGCACGATCTCGTTGTGCGCCTCCAGCCGGACCAGCCGCCGCAGCCCGGCGGACTCCTGCACCACGATGCTCGACGGCAGCGACGGCAGGGCCAGGTCGGCGCCGTGCCCGGTGCTCCCCTCCACGGCCAGGATCTGCCCCTTGCACAGGGTCCGCACACCGTACGGGGCCGCCACCGACCTCGGCACGCCCGGCTCGCCGGCCCGCAGCAGCAGGCTCACCGTGCCCGGCACCAGCACCCTGGCCAGGTCGCCGGCCGCCATCGGATAGCACGCCGCCACCGCCCACCCGCCGACCGACAGCACCACCGGCCGTACCAGCTCCTCCACCCGGTCGGCCGCCGTCTCCAGCACCACCACCTCCCCCGACGCGCCCGCCAGCGCCAGCGGGGCCGCCTGCACCCTACCCAGCGTGTACGTCGTCTGCTCGACCAGCGGGAACACCCGCCCCGACCCGTCGCCGTCCACCAGCGGCACCCCCAGCCCGGCCGCCGCGACCAGCGGGATCAGCGCGTTCTCGGCCGCCAGGTTCAGCGCCACCACGGCCCCGGCCCGCTCCCCCAGCCGGCGCTCCAGAGCCCGCACGGCCCGCACCGGCTCGTCCCCTCGCGGCAACTGCTCCCCCAGCGCGGTGGTCGAGCCGACGAGGGTGATCGCCATGCACAGGGTGCCCGCGTCCAGCTCCTCGGCCGCCACCAGCGTCACGCCGTCGCCGAGCACCGAGCCCGCCCACGCGTAGGCCAGGCTGTACGACGACTCCGCCGCCCCGGTGGCGAACAACCGCGAGCCCGCCGAGAGCCGGCCGAGCCCGGCGGCGTCGATGACCCGGCTCACGGCACCGCTCCCTGCGCCGTCACGCGCACCCGGTAGAGCCCGTCGGGCAGGTACGACAGCGGGTTAACCGTGGTCTCCGCGATCCTGGCCGAACCGGGCGCGGCACCCGCGCTGACCACCCTCGTGAGCACCTCGTCCCTGACGTCCTGGAGCACCCGGTCCAGCTCGGCCCGTCCCCGGGCCTGCACGATCCGCTCCACCTGCGCCTCCGGCCGCCCGAGCGCCGCCCCGAAGGCAGCCGCCACCTCATCGGAGACCTCCTCCCCGCCGGAGCCCGGCCCCGCATCGGAGCCCGCCCGCCTGCCGAAACCGGCGTCCAGCGCCGCCCGGCCCCTGGCCAGGCTCGCCGTCCGGCCCGCGTCGCAGGTCAGCGGATAGCGCCGGAAATACTGCGCGGACACCAGCCCGCTCTCAGACCTGGCGAAATACACCGGCACCCCCGGCAGCTCCCTGGCCGCCTCGTCGGCGATCCGCCCCGCCTCGGGGCCGAGCGCCGCGTTGCGGATCGCGTCCTCCTCCCGCTCCCGCAGCCCCGGCCGCCCGAACTCGTACGACAGCGTGATCCGCGCCCCCGGCACCTCGGCCGCGACGATCTCCGCCACCGCCAGCTCGTGATCGGCCAGCATCGGCGACCCCGTGGCCGTCACCGCGAAGTCCAGCAGGCCGCAGGACCCGGCGAAGCGCCGCACCGCCTCGGTGTCCAGCGGCGCGAGCGGCCGGCCCGTCAGGCTGTGCCCGCCCCGTACGATCGTCGCCACCCCGGCGCTGGCCGGCCGCCCGACCAGCGGCCTGAGCACCTCGGGGCACGGCCCGCCCACCCGGATGACCGCCACCGCGGCCGTGCGCGCCCCGCCCAGGTCCACCGCCACGCAGGCGCGCGCCGCGGTATGGGCCGCGGCCCTGGCCACCGGCGACTCGGGAACGCCGTCGCTGACCGCCACCACCACCGGCGCGTGCCGTCCGAGAGCGACGCCCAGAATCAATCCAGCTCGCGTCCTTCCGTCTCCGGCAGGGGCACGGCCAGCAGCGCCGTGGCCACCATGAACGCATTGATGATCAGCATGGTCGCGGTGAAGCCCGTCGCGTTCGCCAGCAGCGCGCCCACCGCCGACGGCGCCGCCGTCGTGGCCACGAGCTGCGCGGCCGTCGCCCACGAATAGCCGGTGCCGCGCAGGGCGGTGGGATAGAACTCGCCGTTCCAGGTGTTCCAGACGCCCCACGCGCCGAGGCTGAAGAACGCCAGCACGAAGTTGCCCAGGTACAGGCCGGTCATCGAGTCGGCCGTGGCGAACCAGATCCCGCCGAGCACCGCCGCCAGCACGTAGACCAGGAACACCTTCTTGCGCCCGAAGCGGCCGGTGAGCAGGGACGCGCTCACGTACCCGGGGATCATCATCAGCGCGCTCAGCGCCGCGAAGCCGAGCGAGGCCGACAGTGTCAGGCCCCGCTGCTGCAGCAGCGTGGGCAGCCACGTCTGCAGCCCCCAGTAGCCCCAGTTGAAGACGAAGTTCAGCACCAGCATGAGGACGGTGACCAGGGCCAGCCGCCCGCGGAACAGGTCGAGCGGACGCCCCACCCGCGTGCTCGCCACCGTGAACGTGGCCTCGGCGTCCGGGCTGCCCAGCGAGCGCAGCACCGCCCGCGCCTCGTCCTGCCGGCCGCGCGCCGCCAGCCAGTACGGCGACTCCGGCACCCACGCCCTGATCGCGAACGCCCACAGCCCCGCCACCGCGCTGGCGATCACCACCACGTGCCAGCCCAGATCGCCCAGCGTCACCGACGCCCCGATCGCGGCCAGCATGCCGATCGGCCACCCGATCGACAGGTAGACCGCCGCCCGGCCCCGGTACTTGGTCGGCAGCAGCTCAAGGAAGAGCGGGAACGTGATCGTGTAGACGCCGGCCAGCGCCAGCCCGGACAGGACCCGCAGCGCCACCAGCACCGCCATGTTCGGCGCGAACGCCGACGCGAACGCGACCACCCCGTACGCCAGCAGCGACCAGAACGCCGTCGGCCGCCGCCCGATGTGGTCGGCCACCGGCCCCCAGACCAGCACGCCGGGGATCATGCCGAACGCCACCGCCGACAGCACCACGCCGACGCCCGCCTCGTCGATCCCGAACCGCGCGCCCAGGTCCCCGGACACGTAGACCAGCGCGAGCTGCTCCCACGACTCGATGACGAACGCGATGAACAGCGCGAGCGCGATGAGCACGTGCCTGCGGGTGAACGGCATCCGGTCGAATGCCGCGCCGATCGGCATGGTCCTGGAGTCGACAGCGGTCATGGAAGCTCCTCGGAGGGGGGTGCGAAGTATTGCCGCACCATAAGGCCGCCGCCCCGAGGTGTTCCTGTGCACGCCGCCCTGCGCGGGGCGGGTGACTGTGCCCGCCGCCCTGAGGCGGCGGGTGGCGTAATAACGGCCCCGGGGGCTTTCCGCGCCACAGCTCCACTCCGAGCGCCTTTACTTAGTAGATCCAGTACGCGGCGCCCTGCCGTTCGCAGCGGTCACGATGATCCCCCGGCTTCCAGCGTGGCGCACCGAGAAGTGCCCCTGAGAGGTACGTGCCCGCCCCACCGGTCCGGCCGATCGCCCTTATCCGTCAAATTCCCGCCAAGCTCACTCCCGCTGCAGCTCGTGCGACAGCTCCTCCAGCTCGGCGCCGCCGGCCATGAGCGTCGTCAGCTCCTCGGTCGTGATGTCGGCCTTGGCGTACTCGCCCAGGCTGGCACCCCGCTTGAGCAGCAGGAACCGGTCGCCGACCGGATAGGCGTGATGCGGGTTGTGGGTGATGAAGACCACCCCGAGCCCCCGGTCACGGGCCCTGGCGATGTAGCGCAGCACGACTCCCGCCTGCTTGACGCCCAGCGCCGAGGTGGGCTCGTCGAGGATGAGGACGCGCGCTCCGAAGTAGACGGCCCTGGCGATGGCCACCGACTGCCGCTCGCCGCCGGACAGCGTGCCGACCGGCTGGTCCACGTCGCGGATGTCGATGCCCATCGCCCGCAGCTCCTCGCGGGCCACCCGCCTGGCCTTGCCCACGTCGAAGGCCAGGCCCTTGCGCGGCTCCGAGCCGAGGAAGAAGTTCCGCCAGACCGACATGAGCGGGATCATCGCCAGATCCTGGTAGACGGTGGCGATGCCCCGGTCGAGCGCGTCGCGGGGGCTGGCGAAGCGCACCTCGGCGCCGTCCACCAGGAGCGAGCCCGCGTCGTGCTGGTGCACCCCGGCCAGGATCTTGATGAGCGTGGACTTGCCCGCGCCGTTGTCGCCCAGCACGCAGGTGACCCGGCCGGCCTCCACCTGCATCGACACGTCGCGCAGCGCCAGCACCGAGCCGAACGTCTTGCCGATGCCACGGGTCTCCAGTATCAATGCTTCACCTCCTCGGCGTACCGCCGGACCAGGCGGTTGGCCAGCGTGGCCAGCAGCAGCATCGCGCCGAGGAAGAACTTGAACCAGTCGGCGTCCCAGCCCAGGAACACGATGCCCTTGTCGGCCATGCCGAAGATCACCGCGCCGATGGCGGCGCCGATGGCGGAGCCGTACCCGCCGGTGAGCAGGCAGCCGCCGATCACGGCGGCGATGATGTAGATGAACTCCTGCCCGATGCCGATGTTGGCCTGCACCGAGGTGTAGCGCAGCGCCAGGATCGAGCCCACCAGCCAGGCGGCGACGGCCGTCGTCATGAACAGGGCGATCTTCGTCCGCGCGGCGGGCACGCCCACCGCGCGGGCGGCCTGCTCGTTGCCGCCCACCGCGAAGATCCAGTTGCCCGCCTTCGAGCGCATGAGCACCCAGGTGGCCACCACGGTCACCAGGATCCACCAGAGGATCGCCACCCGGAACGACGTGCCGCCGATCTGGATCGTGCCGGCGAAGACCGCGCTCGCGCCCTCGAACCCGGAGGCCCGGCGCAACCCGCTGACCTGCACGGTCCCGGTGATGGCCTTGGTGACGCCGAGGTTGACGCCCTGCAGCATGAGGAACGTGCCGAGCGTGACGATGAAGCTCGGCAATCGGGTCCTGGTCACGATCATCCCGTTGGCGAACCCGATGCCGAGCGCGACGACGAGCCCGGCGAGCATCGCGAGCCAGACGTCGAACCCGAACCGGGTGGCCAGGGTGACGAGGATGAGCCCGCTGGTGCCGGTGAGCACGCCGGCCGACAGGTCGAACTCGCCGCCGATCATCAGCAGGGCCACCGCCACGGCCATGATGCCGAGCGTGGCGGCGGGGTCGAGCCAGTTGGCGATGCCCTCCGGCGACCTGAACACCGGCGACTGCGAGGCGAAGAACGCGAACACCACGACCAGCCCGACCACGGCACCCAGCTCCGGCCTGATCAGCAGGCGGCGGGCCAGGCCGACGTGGGCGAGCCGTTCGTCGGCCGCCACCGTCATCTCGTGCCCGCCTCGGCCAGCTTGGCCACCTGCTCGGCGTTGTCCTTGGTCACGAAGCCGGGCCCGGTGTTGACCGGCAGGCCGCCGCCGACGGTGTTGAGGTTGGCCTTGTAGAGGTTGAGGAACGTGATCGGCAGGTAGCCCTGCAGGTACTGCTGCTGGTCCACGGCGAACAGGATCTCGCCGTCCTTGATGGCGGTCACCACGTCGCCCGACAGGTCGAACGTGCCCAGCTTGGCCTGCGACCCCGAGTCCTTGATCGCGTCCCTGGCGGCCACGGCGATCGCCGGGTTCAGCGCGAGCACCCCGTTGACCTGCTTGTCCGACTGGAGCTTTGCGGTGACCTTGGAGGTGACGTCGGCCAGGTTGCTCACGTCCACCTGCAGCCGCTCGACCGTGCCGCCCAGCGTCTCCTCCGCGCCCTTGCAGCGCTGGTCGAGACCCACGTTGCCGGCCTCGTGGATGACGCACAGCAGCTTGGTGACGCCGGCGGCCTTGAGCTGCTCGCCCGCGCCGCGCCCGGCCACGTCCTCCGACTGGCCGACGTGCGTGATGGCGCCGAACGCCTTGGAGGAGTCGGCCCCCGAGTTGATCGTCACCACCGGGATCTTCGCCGCGACGGCCTTGCCGATGGCCTCCTTCAGCGCGTCCGGGTTGGCCATCGAGACCACGATGCCGTCCACCTTCGTGGAGACGGCCTGGTCGATGAGCTGGGACTGCTTGGCCGGATCTCCGTCCCCTTGATAGGTCACCTTCACGCCGTACTGCTTGCCGGCGGCCTCCGCGCCGTTCTTGACCACGTCCCAGAAGGAGTCGCCGGGCGCTCCATGGGTGATCACGGCGAAACCTGCGCCGCCGCCGCTCGCGGGAGCGGCGGCGGAGCTCGGCTGGACACTCTGCGCGTTCTGTCCTCCCGAGGAGGAGCAGCCGGTTATGGCGAGTGCGCCCAGCAGGGCCAGCACGATCGGGGTACGTCTCACAGGACACCTCCATGACCAACGGGCTCGCCCCCGGTTGTACCCCAATGCGATCTATTTGTATAGACATGCTGACTTATGCTGGGCGATCATCATTCACCTGTGACCGATCAGGCGCTCATGACCCCCGCCCGGACTCCGCCGGCGGGAGGCGAACCCGGTCAGTCAGTCCGTGCCGCTGGCCACCGTCTCGGGGTCCGGCGCCTTGATCGACACCTTGGCGCCCCACCCGGTGAAGCGGCTGTCGATCGTCATGGTCTTGCCCGCGAGGTCGCTCTTGCCTAACACGCCGATCGCCGCGTACGAGCTCTTCACCCGGCTCACGAGCCCGGCCGAGGTGAGCGTGAGAGCGTAGGTGATCTTGGTGTCCTTGTGGATGCGCAGCGGGACGGAGGCGTCGAACCAGGGCGACACCTTCGCCAGCTCCTTGAAAGTGATCTTCCCGGTGATGGCGCTCCCGGTCAGCCTGCCCTTCTTGATCAGCGCGGCCAGGGTCTTCGGCTCCGCGGGATTGATCACCTGCCCGTAGAAGCCGCCGGAGCCGCCCGGCAGGTTGCCGGTCTTCATCCAGCTCTTGCCCGGCTCGAGGCGGCCCTCCCAGATGTCGCCCGAGGTGTAGCTGACCTTGCCGACGCTGATGGTCCGCTCGCGCCCGGAGTCGGCCGCGGTGGTGGTGATGTCGGAGGCCGCGATGCCCTTGGCGTTGAACTGGAAGGTCCCCTTGCGGCTCTGCAGCTTGGCCTTGCCGCCACCCGAGATGACGCTGGTCTCGGTGAACCGCACACCGTGGCCGGCGGTGAGCTTGCCCTTCAGGGCGCGTACGGGATCCTTGGGGGCGGCGGCCTGCGCGGGGACGGAGCCCACCAGCAGCGCGCCGCAGACCACGAGGGTGGTCATGATCGTCTTTTTCATGCCGATGATCATGCCGGATGATCGCCGATTCACCGACTTAGTAGAACGGAATTATACGTTCCCATATAGTGGAGGTATGACCAGCGCACCCATGAGCGGCCGCAAGGCACAGGCCGCACGTAACGACGAGCTGATCCTCCAGGCGGCCCGGGCGGTCTTCACCGCCGACCCGGGCGCCCCCATCGCGGCCGTGGCCGAGAAGGCGGGCGTCGGGATCAGCGCACTCTATCGCCGTTACCCCAGCAAGGAAGCCCTTCTGCAGAAGCTCTGCGGCGACGGGCTCAGGCTCTACATCGAGGTCACCGAGCGAGCGCTGGCCGACGACGGGGATCCCTGGGAGGCGTTCGCCGGCTACCTGCGCGGCATCGTGGACGCCGACACGAACTCCTTGACGATCAAACTGGCGGGCACGTTCCATCCGACGGAGGAGCTGCACCAGGAGGCGGCCAGGTCCGCGGTCCTGGCCGCGGAGGCGCACCGGCGGGCGGTCGAGGCGGGCGTGCTGCGGCCGGACGTGACGGTGGCGGACATCGCGCTGCTGTTCGAGCAGCTCGCCTCGATCAAGGTGGGCGGCGAGGAGCGGACCGCGCAGCTGCGCCACCGCTTCCTCGCGCTGGCGATGGACGGGCTGCGCGTGCCGCCCGCCCACCGCGATCTGCCGGGGCCGCCGCTCGTGGACGAGGAGCTCTCGGCCCGCTGGATCCCCTCGGCGTAGGCGGGGTCAGTCCTCGCCGGTCTGCCAGTGGAACAGGTACGACATCAGGAAGCCGAGCAGCCCCGTCACCCCCGCCGCCACGGTCATCGCCATGCCGAGCATGGACACGGCGCCGGAGACCAGGCCGGGGTTCCCGGTGACGAGGCCGACGGCCTGGGCCAGCACGACGACGACGCCGAGGGCGAGGAACAGCACGACGCCGGCCTTGAAGAGCGCCATGATGAGGCTTTTGACGGTGTTCATGATGGGCTTCCTCTCAGATCGGCAGCAGGCCGGTCGCCACCAGCACGCCGATGACCAGGGTCGGGATGACGAACCAGATGATCAGCCGCCCGAACGTCCTGGCCGGGTCCACCTGGGCGATGCCGCTGGCGATGTAGATCGGGGCCGCGCCGGGCGGTGACGCGCCCTCGGTCGAGGCGAAGATCATGATCGCGGTGGCCGCGGCGGCGGGGGCGACCCCGGCCGCGGTCAGCGCGCTGAAGGCCACGCCGCCGACCGCGGCGATGGTGGCGGTGCCGGTCAGCGGCGCGGCGATGATGACGAGGAGCAGGCCGACCAGGGACGCGATGACGACGGCCGGGGCGTCCAGCGCCTGCATGATCGAGGTGAGCTGGTCGACGAGACCCAGCTCGCCCAGGCTGGCGGCGGCGGCGAAGGCGAAGAACAGGGTCGCGCCGATCACCGCGTACCTGGGGGCCATCTCGCCGAGCAGCTCGTTCCAGGCCCGCCCGGTGCGGGGCAGCCGCTTCCAGGCCACCGCGAACGTGGCCAGCACCGTGAGCACCGGGATCCAGACGACGATGCTGACGTCGTCGGCCGCCTCCCCGACGCGCGACTCCATCAGTTTCACGCCGAAGTCGAGAGTCATCAGGACCGGGATCAGGATGCCCGCGTACACCAGGAGCGAGGTCCACCCGGCGCGCAGGGCGGCGCGCAGCGGGAGGATGTCGGCGGCGTCGGTGGCCGCGATGTTGTGCCGGCGCACCCACACGAACACCACCACGAACCGGTAGGCCACCGTCCACAGCCCGCCGACGAGCGCGGGCACGAAGAGCTGGTCGGCGGTCAGTACGGGCGCCACCGCGGCGGAGCCGAGCAGCAGGAACATCGACGAGCTCGGCGGGATCGAGATGCCGAGCCCGGCGTTGCCCGCCACCAGCGAGGCGGCCAGGTCGGGCCGCCAGTTGGAGCGGGTCATCCAGGGGATGGTCACCGAGCCGACGGAGGCGGCGATGCCCGACCCCGACCCGGCGGGGCCGCCGAGCAGGGCCGCCGCGGAGGTCGAGACGTACCCGGCGCCGCCGCGCAACCGGCCGAAGACCGAGTTGAGCACGGTGACCTGCTCCTGGATCAGACCCAGCTTGGTGAGCAGGTAGCCCATGAACACGAAGGCCAGCGCGGCGAACACGACCTCCTCGGCCAGCGCGTCGGCGATGCCCGCCCAGGCGAGGCTCAGGAAGTCGGCGCCCCCGAAGAGGCACACTCCGGCGAAACCGATGAGCATCGCCTCACCGATGTTGCGTTTCAGCACGCCGTTCCAGACGACGATGATGGCGATGTAAGCGATGAGCGCCCATACGGCGATTCCCATGGCGAAATGACCTCCAATGGGGGGAATGCTGGGGGTGGTTCGGCGCGCCGGCGGCTATGCGTCGGAGGCGGGCTGAGCTGGGTCGGATCGAGCGGCGTCAGATGAGGCGGCTCCAGGAGAGACGGCTTGGGCGGGTCAGGTGGCTTCAGGCGCGGCGGCTTCGTGCGAAGCGGCTTGGGGTCGTCTCTTATACACACCT
>NZ_VCKX01000283.1 GCF_005889725.1 Nonomuraea zeae | reverse complement strand
CACCAGGACCGCCGCCGCCCCCGCCGCCAGCAGGGCCCGTCCCCGGCCGCCGCCCGGCCTCTTCTCCGGCGCGTCCAGATCCGTGTTGGCGGGCCGGCTCGCGACGATGGCCGCGAGCAGCCGGTCGGCCTCCTCCGCCGTCACCCGCTCCTCGGGCTCCTTGCGCAGCAGGCCGCGCAGGATCGGGTGCATGGCCGGCGGGATCCTGCGGTAGTCGGGCTCCTCGGTGAGCAGCGCGTTGAGCGTCGCCATGGGCTCGCCCCGCTCGAACGGCGGGCGCCCGACCATGCAGGCGTAGAGCGTGGCGCCCAGCGACCACAGGTCCGAGGCCGGTCCCGACTCGGCCGCGCGCACCCGCTCGGGAGCCAGGAAGCTCGGCGAGCCGGTCACCATGCCGGTCCTGGTGAGCGACGCGTCGCCCTCGGCCGTGGCGATGCCGAAGTCGGTGAGCACGGCCCGGCCGTCGTCGGCCAGCAGGATGTTGCTGGGCTTGACGTCCCTGTGCAGGATCCCGGTCTCGTGCGCGGCCTTCAGGGCGGACAGCACCTGCCTGCCCACGTCGGCCGCCTGCCGCACCGGCAGGGCGCCCGTGGTGAGCACGACCTCCTCCAGGGAGGGGTGGCGCAGCAGCTCCATCACGATCCAGGGCCGGCCGCCCTCCTCGACGACGTCGTAGACCGCGACGACCGACGGGTGGTTGAGCTTGGCCGCCATGCGGGCCTCGCGGGCGGTACGCATGAGCTGCCGCTCCTGGTCGCCCGGCGACAGCCCGTCGGGCAGCAGCACTTCCTTGATGGCGACCTGCCTGTTGAGCAGGGTGTCGCCACCTTCCCAGACCACGCCCATTCCCCCGCGGCCCAGTTCGCGCACTAACTGGTAGCGCCCTGCGATGAGCCGGTTGCCATCCGAAACCATGTCCTACCCCTGTAGCGGCGCAAGCGCCTGCTGCAAACAGACGCTGAACGCGGCTGTCTGTAGACCACCCGAACAGTGGGCAAGTTTCCCATACCTCCCACAACTTCGCCGGAAGGTCGGGAAGGCCGCTTGCCACAGGTCACCGAATGTTGTTCTACTGAGGCAGGGTCCACATCGAGGAGAGGTCCATGCCTGAAGTTCGCCGGGGTCCGCTGTCAGGTGTGCGCGTGCTGGAGCTCGCGGGGCTCGCTCCTGGGCCGTTCGCGGGAATGATGCTAGCCGATCACGGCGCTGACGTGCTGCGAATCGACCGCGTGGGCGCCGTCTCCGACCGGCCGCGCACGGATGTCATGGACCGCGGCAAGCACACGATCGGGCTCGACCTGAAGTCCCCCGAGGGCGTGGCCGCCTTCAAGGAGCTCGCCAGGCACGCCGACGTGGTCATCGAGGTGTTCCGGCCGGGCGTGGCCGAGCGGCTCGGCATCGGCCCCGACGACCTGCACGCGGTCAACGAGCGGCTCGTCTACGGCCGCATGACCGGCTGGGGCCAGGACGGCCCGCTCGCCGCCACCGCCGGGCACGACATCGACTACATCGCCGTGTCCGGGATCCTGTCCATGCTGGGCCGCGACGGGGACAAGCCGACCCCGCCGATCAACATCCTGGGCGACTTCGCCGGCGGCGGGCTCATGCTCGCGTACGGGGTGCTGCTGGCCCTGTTCGAGCGGGAGCGGACCGGCCAGGGCCGGGTCATCGACGCGGCCATGGTGGACGGGGCGGCGACCCTGTTCGCGATGTTCTACCAGGCCGCGGCGAGCGGCCACTGGGGCCCGCGCGGCACCAACCTCCTGGACACCGGCGCCCCGCAGTACGACACCTACGAGACCGCGGACGGCGGCTACCTGGCCGTCGGGTCGCTGGAGCCCCAGTTCTGGGACGCCATGGTGACCCTCATGGACCTGAAGGACCTGCCCGACAGGAACGACAGGAGCCAGTGGCCGGCGCTGAAGGCCCGGCTGACCGAGGAGTTCAAGAGCAGGACGCGGGCCGAGTGGGAGGCGCTCTTCGACGGCTCCGACGCCTGCGTCTCCCCCGTGCTGTCCATGGCCGAGGCCGCCACCCACCCGCACAACGTCGCCCGCGGCAGCTTCACCGAGGTCGGTGGCCTCGCCCAGCCGCTGCCCGCGCCCCGCCTGCTCGGCGTGCCCGCGCAGGACCTCTCCCCCGCCACCCGCCTGGCCGACCTGTCCTCCTGGGGCCTGTCGCAGGAGGAGGCGGACAAGCTGCGCAGCCAAGGGGTGCTCGCATGAACGACCCGTCCGGCTTACCCGACCCGCTCGATCTGCTCGACGGCGACCTGTACGCCGGCGACCCTGGCCCCGTGTACGCGTGGCTGCGCGAGCACGCGCCGGCCTACTACGACGCGGCCAACGGCCTGTGGGGCATCTCCCGCCACGCCGACATCGCGGCCATCGAGCGCGACCCCAAGCTGTGGACCAGCACCGTCGGCTACCGCCCGCAGCTGCCATCCGAGCCGTCGATGATCGGCCTGGACGACCCCGAGCACGCTGAGCGCCGCCGCCTGGTCTACCGCCGCTTCACGCCGCGCCACGTGCACGAGCGCTACGCCGCCCGCGTCCGCGAGGTCGTCGTCGAGCAGCTCGAACGGGCGCTGGAGCAGGGCACGGTGGACGCGGTGCCCGAGCTGGCCGCGCCGCTGCCGGCCCGCATGATCGGCTGGCTGCTGGGCTTCCCCGACGAGGACTGGCCGAAGCTCAAGCACTGGTCGGAGACCACGATCGTGGCCGGTGGCGGCCTGCGCTACGTCACCCACGAGGCCGCCGTGGCGGCCGGCGAGTACGGCGAGGCCGTGCTGGCGCTGGCCGCGGAGCGCCGCGCCCACCCGCGCGACGACCTGCTGTCCCTGTGGTGCGCCAGCCCCGGCTACGACGACGACCGCCTGGCGAACGACGCGCTGCTGCTGCTCGACGGCGGCGCGGAGACCACCAGGACGGTCATCGCCACCGCCATCGACGCACTGATCCGCCATCCCGACCAGTGGCGGCTGCTGCGCGCGGACAAGGGGCTGATGGAGGGGGCGGTGGAGGAGTTCATCAGGTGGACCACGCCGATACTCAACATGTGCCGCGCCGCCACCCGCGACACCACGCTGCACGGGCAGCGGATCGCGGAAGGGCAGCAGGTCCTGCTCATGTACGGGGCGGCGAACCGCGATCCCGAGGTGTTCGATCGGCCGGAGGTCTTCGACGTGACCCGCAGGCCGGGCGGGCACATCGCGTTCGGCCACGGCGCCCACTTCTGCCTGGGGGCGGCGCTGGCCCGGCTGGAGCTGCGGATCTTCTTCGAGGAGTGGCTGGACCGGGTGGACTCGGCCGGCTACGCGGACCGGGAAGGCCCGCGCATCCTGCCCAACGCCTTCGTCAGGGGCGTGACGTCCTTCCCGATCGTGCTCCGGCGGCGCTGAAGGCCGAGTAGTCCTTCAGCGCGATCGAGTCGTGCAGGCGCACGCCCTTGCTGCTGATCTTCGAGGCGGCCCTGGTGAGCGTGACCGGCAGGTGGTTGATCAGCCGTACGCCCTGTTCCAGCGCCCACAGGTCGAACCGGGTGCCCGGCACGATGCGCTTGGCCGCGCCGAGGGCGAACGTGCGGCTGCGGCGTACGTAGTCGCCGATCTCGGCCTCGTAGGCCGGGAAGGCCCGCGCGTGGTCCCCGCCGTGCGCGGCCAGCTCGCCCGCGAGGATGTACGCCCCCACGACCGCCAGGCTCGTGCTGCCCCCGACCGCCGGGCCCGGGCAGTAACCGGCGTCGCCCACCAGCGTCACCCGGCCGCGCGACCAGGTGTCCAGGCGGAGCTGGGTGATCGAGTCGAAGTAGAACGCCGACGCCTGGTCCAGCTCCGCCAGGAGCCGCGGCACCTGCCAGCCCACGCCCTCGAAGCGGGCGCGCAGCAGCTCCTTCTGCCTGGCGACGTCCCTGTGGTGGTAGACGAGCGGCTCCAGCGTCCTGAAGAAGAACCCGGCCCGCGCGTCCTCCATGTCCGCGGCGCCGTACATGGCGGCCATCCTGCCGACCCCGGCGATGCCCTCCATGCGGCCGTCGAGCCCCAGGTGGTTCGGCACCGTGACGACGGCCAGGTAGGCGCCGATCCAGGTGGTGAAGCGCGACTCGGGGCCGAAGACCAGGCGGCGGACGTTGGAGTGCAGGCCGTCGGCGCCGACCACCAGGTCGTACGTCTCCGTCCGGCCGCTGTCGAAGCGCACCTCGACCGCTCCTGAGCCCTTTTCCGGCATCGCGGCGATGGAGTCGCCGAAGACGTACTCCACGTCGTCGCGGGTGACGTCGTGGAAGATCTCGCTGAGGTCGTCGCGCATGATCTCGACGTGCCGGTCGGACACGGCGGCCATGACGCGGCGCAGCTCCAGCTCGATGGGCTTGCGCGCGCCCTCCCTGTGCATGGTCAGCCACTCGGTGCCGGTCTTCTTCGCCCGCACCGGCTCCAGCACGCCCATCTGCTCGACGATGTCCATCGCCGGTCTGAACAGGTCGACCGCGTGGCCGCCCGTCTTGCGTAACCCGGGAGCCCGCTCCACGACCGTGACGGAGAAGCCGTACCTGGTGAGCCAGTACGCGAGGGCCGGTCCGGCGATGCTCGCGCCCGAGATGAGGATCCGCATGACCCCTCCTTACTTAACGGATGGTAAGTCGGAGGCTAGCATCTTACTTAACGATAGGTAAGGGGTAGTCTTGGGATCATGCCCAGCGATACGAAGGCCCGCATCCAGGCCGTGGCCCGCGAACTGTTCGCCGAGCAGGGCGTCCAGAACACGAGCCTGCGCCAGATCTCCGACCGGCTGGGCATCACCAAGCCCGCGCTCTACTACCACTTCGCCTCGCGCGACGACCTGGTGCGCAGCATCGTCCAGCCGATGGTGCAGGACGTCGAGCGGTTCGTGGGCACGCGGCAGCCCGGCGACGCCAGGGAGCTGCTCGACGACTATTTCGACCTGATCTGGCGGCACCGCGAGGTGATCGTCATGGTGGTGCGGGAGCTGTCCACGCTGGGCGTGCTGGATCTGGGGACGCGCATGTTCGAGTGGCGGCGCCAGGTGATCACGCTGCTGCTGGGGCCCGAGCTCACGCAGGCCCAGCACATCCGGGCCACGGTGGCGCTCGGCGGGATGTCCGACTGCGCGGTCGAATACGCGCACCTCCCGCTGGAGGACGTCAAGCCGACGGCCGTCGAAGCGGCGGCCGCCGCGCTCGGACTCTGAGCGGCGACGGCCGCGCTCGGACGCTGAGCGGCGGCCGCCGCGCTCGGGCTCTGACTCAGACGGCTATGTAGAGGTCCGCCCCCTCACGGTGGTGCACTTCGAGATCCGTCGTGAACGCCCGCGACGGCGTCCCGCCCGACTCGGTGTGCTTCCACACCTGCTGCCACGCCTCGACCAGGGCCTGCGGCATCTGGCCGCGTACCGCCAGCCGCAGCGCCTGGCCGGCCGGCACGCGTACGGCCACCATGCCCTCGGGGATGCGCGGCACCGTGCGCACCCCGGTCCCGACGATCTGCGTGTAGGCCCCGTTGTGGTCGCTCTCGTAGTCGGTCAGCACGGCGTAGAGGTTCTCGTCGACGCGTCCTGGCACGTGCGCGAAAGCCCCCGGCACGCCCACCCGCTGCCACAGCGCCGGCAGTCTGGCCCGCGCCGGATCCATCTCGTCGGCGTTCGTGGTGCGTACGGCGAAGCCGACCACGATCAGCTCGGCCCGGTCAGTTACGTCCACAGGCCCTCCCCTCCCCCAAAAGTGTCCCGGCCGATCATAAGCCCACGAGAAAGGGGGAAACCCCTTGATGACGATGTCCCGACATAAGATGGATGAACGTGAAGTTTCTTAATGACCTCGAGCCTCACTTCGATTTGACCTATAGCGACGTTTTCATGGTGCCGTCGCGCTCTTCGGTCGGTTCCCGGCTCGGAGTCGACCTTTCGACGAACGACGGCACGGGCACCACCATCCCCATCGTCGTCGCGAACATGACCGCGGTCGCCGGCCGCCGCATGGCCGAGACCGTGGCACGGCGGGGCGGCATCACCGTCATCCCGCAGGACATCCCGCTGGACGTGGTGGCGAACGTCGTCGACTGGGTCAAGAAGCGCGACCTCGTGCACGACACGCCCCTGACCCTCACCCCGCACGACACCGTCGGGGAGGCGCTGCAACTGCTGCCCAAGCGGGCGCACGGCGCGGTCATCGTGGTCGACTGGGAGAACCGGCCCGTCGGCGTGGTGACCGAGGCCGACTGCCAGGGCGTGGACATGTTCACGCAGCTCTCCTACGTCATGTCCAGCGAGCTGCTCACGCTGCCCGCCGGGCTCGACCCGCGCACGGCCTTCGAGCGGCTGCACGAGGGGCGGCACCGGCTGGCGCCCATCGTGGACGACGGGCGGCGGCTCGTGGGCATCCTCACCCGTACGGGCGCTCTGCGCGCCACCCTCTACCAGCCCGCGCTCGACGCCGAGGGGCGGCTGCGCATCGCGGCGGCGGTGGGCGTGAACGGCGACGTGCCGGCCAAGGCCAAGGAGCTGCTGGAGGCCGGGGTCGACTGCCTGGTCGTGGACACCGCGCACGGCCACCAGGAGAAGATGATCTCCGCCCTGCACGCCGTCAGAGCCCTCGACCCGGGGGTGCCCGTCGCGGCGGGCAACGTGGTGACCGCGGCCGGCGTGCGCGACCTGGTGGACGCCGGGGCCGACATCGTCAAGGTCGGCGTGGGGCCGGGGGCCATGTGCACCACCCGCATGATGACCGGGGTGGGCCGGCCGCAGTTCTCCGCCGTGCTGGAGTGCTCGGCCGAGGCCCGCCGCCTGGGACGGCACGTGTGGGCGGACGGCGGCGTTCGCCACCCGCGCGACGTGGCGCTGGCGCTGGCCGCCGGGGCCTCGAACGTGATGATCGGGTCGTGGTTCGCCGGCACGTACGAGTCGCCCGGCGACACCCACACCGACGCGAACGGCCGTAAGTACAAGGAGAACTTCGGCATGGCCTCGGCGCGGGCCGTGCGGCTGCGGACGGCGGAGGACTCGGCGTTCGACCGGGCCAGGAAGGCGCTGTTCGAGGAGGGGATCTCGACCTCCAGGATGTATCTCGATCCGAAGCGGCCCAGCGTGGAGGACCAGATCGACTGGATCGTGGCCGGGCTGCGCTCGTCGTGCACGTACGCGGGGGCGGGGAACCTGGAGGAGTTCCACGCGCAGGCGGTCGTCGGGGTCCAGAGCTCGTCCGGCTACGCGGAAGGCATGCCCTTGCACCAGAGCTGGTGACGCTCACTGCTCCCTTCGTGCTCGTTGACGGCCCTTCGTGCTCGACGGCGGTCAGACGCGCCGCCAGCCGCCCGCGGCGTGGATTCCCCCGTCCACGTGCACCGTCGTCCCCGTGACGAACCTGGCCAGGTCGCCGGCCAGGAACACGGCCGCCCCCGCCGCGTCGGCGGGCAGGCCGAGGTGGCCGAGCGGCGGCGTGCGTACCGGGTCGTAAGGCAGGGGGCGGGCCAGCATCCGCTCGCGCACGCCCGACTCGCCGGCCGTCTGCAGCGCGTCGGGCGCGATCGCGTTGACCCTGATGCCCCGGGGAGCGAGCTCCAGCGACAGCGACTTGGTCATGCTCTCCAGCGCGGCCTTCATGGCGGCGTACAGGGCGAAGCCCGGCGCGGCCTGGTGCGCCTCGCTGGAGGTCACGTTGATGATCGAGGCGCCGGTGCCCATCATCGGCAGCATGCACCTGGTCATGCCGGTGACCTGCGTGAAGTTCTCCTCGATGAGGATCTGCTCGCCGCGCGGCGAGGTCTGCTCGAACGCGGCGTGGAAGGTGCCGCCGGCGTTGTTCACCAGGATGTCCACGCGGCCCCAGCGCTCGCGTACGGCCTGGGCGAACAGCTCGACGGCCACGTGGTCGCGCACGTCGAGCGTCATCGCCAGCTCGGCGCTGGGCTTGTCGCGGTCGCAGACGGCGACGTGGGCGCCGAACGCGGCGAACGCCTCCGCGATCGCCAGCCCGATGCCCCGGGCCGCTCCGGTGACGACGGCTACGCGCCCGGTCAGCAAGATCGCGTCGGGAGAAAGGGCGGCCATGAACGATGACGATATCCCGACCGCATAGAGTCGTCGGGTCCATTCCTATCGTCAACAGGAGCACTTCGTGGCACTCGAAAAGCCCGAGATCGACTTCCCGGGGGGCAACCCGCCCGCTGACCTGGAGATCGTCGACCTGACCGTGGGCGACGGCCCGGAGGCCAAGCCCGGCCAGAACGTACGCGTCCACTACGTCGGCGTGGCGTTCTCGACCGGGGAGGAGTTCGACGCGTCGTGGAACCGCGGCGATGCGTTCGAGTTCCCCCTCGGTGGCGGCCGCGTCATCGCCGGCTGGGACCAGGGGGTCGCGGGCATGAAGGTCGGCGGCCGGCGCAAGCTGGTCATCCCGCCGCACCTCGGTTACGGCAGCCGTGGGGCCGGCGCCCGCATCAAGCCGAACGAGACGCTCATCTTCGTCGTCGACCTGCTGGGCGTCAGCTGACCCACCGCCTGGTCTCCGACCTCGCACGGCGTCAGCCGATACACCGCGCGGTGCCGCGGACCGCTCACGCAGCGGGCCGCGGCGCCCCGCCCGGCTTCCCACCGCACCACTCCACCACCGCTCCCGGCCGCGCCTGCCGCACCAAGACTTCCGGCCGGCCTGCCGTACCAAAGCTTCCGGCCGCGCCCCGGCTGCGACACACTCGTCCGATACCGGGTGGGGAAATGTCGGCCGCGTGAGGCACCATAGGCGTGTGCTTCTGATCGACGTGGTCCGGGTGTCCGAGGCGGTGACGCGCACGTCCGCCAGGCTCGGCAAGATCGGCCATCTGGCGGAGCTGCTTGGCCGGGTCGGCCCGGATGAGGCGGAGATCGCGATCTCCTACCTCTCGGGCGAGCTGCCCCAGCGGCAGGTCGGCGTGGGCTGGCGCACGCTGGAGGATCTCCCGCAGCCCAAGCTGGCCGCCACCGCCACCCTGACCGGCGTCGACGCGCTGCTGTCCCGGATCAAGGCCGTCTCCGGGCCGGGCTCGCAGTCGGCGCGCAAGGCCCTGGTGGCCGAGCTGTTCGCCGGGCTGACGAGCCAGGAGCAGCAGTTCATCCGCCGGTTGCTGCACGGCGAGCTGCGCCAGGGCGCGCTCGACGGGGTCATGATCGAGGCGGTGGCCAAGGCGTCCGGCGCGCCGTCGGCCGACGTCCGGCGCGCGCTCACGCTGCGCGGCTGGCTGCCCGCCGTCGGGGCCGGCGCGCTGGCCGGAGGGGTCGAGGCGCTGCACGCGTTCCGGCTGGAGGTGGGCCGGGCGGTCTCCCCCATGCTGGCGGGCAGCGCCCCCAATGTCGCCGCCGCGCTGGAGAAGGCGGGCGCGCCCGCGGCGCTGGAGTGGAAGCTCGACGGCGTACGCGTGCAGGCCCATCGCTCGGGCTCGGAGGTGCGGGTCTTCACCCGTACGCTCGACGACATCACGCCGCAGGTGCCCGAGGTGGTGGAGGCGCTGCTGGAGATGCCGTCGGCCGATCTCGTGCTCGACGGCGAGGTGCTCGCCCTGCGTCCCGACGGCCGCCCGCATCCGTTCCAGGTGACGGCGAGCCGGGTGAGCAGCAAGCTCAACGTCGCCCAGCTCCGCGAGCAGACGCCGCTGAGCGTGTTCTTCTTCGACGCCCTGCGCGCCGACGGCGAAGACCTGCTCGACCTGCCCTACACGCGCCGCCAGGAGGCGCTGACGGGCGCGGTCCCCCACGGCCTGCTGACTCCCCGGCTGATCACGGGGGATGTGGCGGAGGCGGAAAAGTTCTTCACCGACGTGGTGAAGGCGGGCCACGAGGGCCTGGTGGTCAAGTCCCTGGTCTCCCCCTACGCCGCGGGCCGCCGGGGCGCGGGCTGGATCAAGGTCAAGCCCCGGCACACGCTCGACCTGGTGGTCCTGGCGGCCGAGTGGGGCCACGGCCGCCGCGAAGGCAAGCTCTCCAACCTCCACCTAGGCGCGCGCGACCCCGAGGGCGGGTTCGTGATGCTCGGCAAGACGTTCAAGGGCCTGACGGACGAGCTGCTGGCCTGGCAGACCGAGCGCTTCCTGGAGCTGGCCGAGGGCCCGACCGACGAATGGACGGTCACGCTGCGGCCTGAGCTGGTCGTGGAGATCGCCTTCGACGGGGTCCAGCGCTCGCCGCGCTATCCCGGGGGCATGGCCCTGCGCTTCGCCCGGGTGCTGCGCTACCGCCCCGACAAGCGGGTCGAGGACGCCGACACGGTGGAGACGGTTCGCTCGCTCATGCTGTGAGAGCCCTGGCGACCGGCGTCCCGGAAAGCTCGGAAAAGAAATCCGGAGATGGTGTCGGATCGGAGCGGTGGCGTTCGTAGCAGGGGTGAGGCCGCCCGCAAGGGGCGGCGCCACGTAAGGGAACCGCGAACATGAAGCTGACCACCATGACTCAGGTCACCATCGACGGAGTGATGCAGGGAAACGGCGGCGCGTCGGACGAGGACCGCAGGAACGGATTCGAGCGCGGCGGCTGGGCCCTGGGCATGGGCGACGACGAGACCCACGCGTTCATCAACCAGACCTACCACCGCGCCGACGCGTTCCTGTTCGGCCGGCGCACCTACGAGCTGTTCGCCGGCGCGTGGGGGTCCTGGACGGACGAGGACGTCCCCGGCTGGGAGCCCGTCAGGCGGGCATTGAACACACGGCCCAAGTACGTGGCATCGACCACGCTCACCGATCCGGCGTGGCCGGGCACCACCGTCCTGCCCGACGACCTCGCGACCGCCATCGCGGATCTGAAGGCCCGGCCAGGCGGTGAGCTGCAGGTGCACGGCAGTGGCACCCTGACCCGGTGGCTGCTGGCGAACGATCTGGTCGACGAGATCACTCTGATCGTGGTCCCGGTGATCCTCGGCCAGGGCGCGCGACTGTTCCCGGCGACCGGCCCGGATCTCGCGCTCGACCTGGTCGAGTCGCGAATCGACGCCAAGGGCGTGACGATCCAGCGCTACCGGCCGGCCGGGCGCCCGCGGTACGCGCGGGCTTGAGCACTTGACCGGCACACCACGCTGTCCTGACACCACAGGGGATGATCCTCAGATGCGGTACCTGATCTCCGTGATCCACGACCAGGCCGGCCTCGCCACCCCGGACGAGCACGCGGCGATCGACGTGTTCAACGACCGGCTCCAGGCCGAGGGCCACTGGGTCTTCGCCGGTGGCCTCGCCTCGCCCGACACGTCCACCGTCATCGACAACCGGAGTGGGGAGGCGATGGTCACCGACGGGCCCTTCCTGGAGTCGAAGGAGTTCCTCGCCGGCTTCTGGATCATCGAGGCAGCCGGCCTCGACGTGGCGATCGAGCTGGCCACCGAGGGGTCGAGGGCCTGCAACCGGAAGGTCGAGGTGCGAGCGTTCCGGTGAACAGGACCGACGTCGGTGCGGCGATCACCCAGGCCCACCACGAGGAGTGGGCCCGGGTGGTCGCCTCCCTCACCAGGCGCTTCGGCGACCTCGACCTCGCCGAGGAGGCGGCGGCCGAGGCGTTCGCGATCGCCGTCCAGCGGTGGCCGGCCGACGGCGTACCGCCCAACCCGGGCGCCTGGCTGACCATCACCGCCAACCACCAGGCCATCGACCGGCTCCGGCGCGAGAACAAGCGCGACGACAAGCACCGGAAGGCTCAGATGTCATACGACGACCCGCCCGAGCCTCTCGGCGCCATCGACGACGACCGGCTCCGGCTGATCTTCACTTGCTGTCATCCCGCGCTGGCGATGGAGGCCCGCGTGGCGCTGACGCTGCGCATGGTCGCCGGCCTGACCATGCCCGAGATCGCCCGCGCCTTCCTGGTGGCCGAGAGCGCCATGGGGCAGCGGATCACCCGCGCGAAGGCCAAGATCAAGGCGGCGCGCATCCCCTACCGAGTGCCTTCGGCGGAGGATCTCCCGGCGCGCGTCTCGGGCGTCCTCGCCGTCCTCTACCTCGTGTTCAACGAGGGCTACCTGGCCACCGGCCCCGGCACCGATCCCGTACGCCACCACCTGACCGCCGAGGCGATCCGGCTCACCCGCCTGATCCGCGCCCTCCTGCCGGACGACGGTGAGGCGGCCGGGCTGCTGGCGCTGATGCTCCTCATCGAGGCCCGCCGCCCCGCCCGGGTCTCGGCCAGTGGCGAGCTGATCACCCTCGACGAGCAGGACCGCAGGGCCTGGGACGCGACGCTGATCGCCGAGGGCCACCGGCTGGTGCGCGAGCGCCTCGCCGCTGCCGCCGCCGGGGTGGCCCCGGGCCGCTACCAGATCCTCGCGGCGATCAACGCCGTGCACACCTCCGCCCGCGACATGCGCGACACCGACTGGTCGCAGGTCCTCGCCCTCTACGACCAGCTCGCCTGCCTCGACCCCTCGCCGGTCGTCGCGCTCAACCGGGCCATCGCGGTCGCCGAGCTCGACGGCCCGCAGGTGGCGCTGGCGGATGTCGACCGTCTTGCGGACAGTCTGGCCGGCTATCACGCCTACCACGCCACCCGCGCCGACCTGCTGCGCCGGCTGGGCCGTAGCCAGGAGTCGCGGGCGGCCTACGACAGAGCCATCGAGCTCGCGGGCAACACCGCCGAGACCGCCTCCCTGACCCGCCGCCGCGACCAGCTGCGGTAGCGCCCACGGACACTTCTCGCACGGGAGGCGGCGTCATGGTGACCGAGCTCGACCGGTTCGCCCGGGACATGGCCGATGCCGGCCAGATCCTCACCGACCCGCCCGGCCGCGGCGGCGCGGGACCGTCGCACCGATCATGAATGCGGTGGCCAGGCCGTTGGCGATCAGGAGCGCGGCGGCGGCCCACAGAGCGGTGGATGCCGCGCCCGTACGGAGGAACAGCGTGCCGAGCAGGGCGATGCCGAGCGTGCCGCCGAGCTGCTGAACGGCGTTGAGCAGCCCGGCGGCCGAGCCGGTCTCGTGCGGGCGGACGCGTTCGAGCGCGGTGCTGAAGAACGGCGTGGTGAACATCCCCAGCCCGAGCCCGCCCAGCGCCAGCGCGAGTCCGGCCGCCCACGGGTGAGCGGGCTCGGCGGCGTAGGCGGCGATGAGGAGCAGGGTCCCCGCCAGCAGCGCGGTGAGCCCGCCGAACATGAGTTTCGCCCCGATCCGTGGGAACAGACAGGCACCCGACACCCACGAGGAGACCGCCATCCCGCACGACCAGGGCAGCAGCGTGAGGCCCGAGGTCAGGACGTCGGCATGGCGGGTGAGCTGCGCGTGCAGGACGACGGTCAGCATCACGCCGTTCATCACCGCGAAGAACAGCGTGGAGCTCACCAGCGCGGCCGGGAAACCGCGGTTGCCGAACAGGCTGGGCTCGACCAGCGCCGCTCGCCCTCGCCGTGACCGTCCGCGCTGCTGGAGCCAGAACGCCACCAGCACCGCCACGCCACCGGCGAGCGCGATCCAGGTCCAGGCGGGCCACCCGGCCGCGTCGCCCTCGATGAGCGGGTAGACCAGCAGGCCCGTGCCGAGGGTCGCCAGCGCGGTGCCGGGCAGATCGAGGCGTGGAGGGTGGGCGGCGCGGTCCTCGCGCAGCAGCGGCGCGAGTGCGAGGACCGCCAGGCCGAGCGGGACGTTCACGAGAAAGACGGACCGCCATGACGAGCCGAGCAGGTCGGCGTGGGTGAGGAAGCCGCCCAGCACGGGGCCGCAGACCGCCGACAGGCCCATGACCGGGCCGATGCTGCCCAGCGCCCTGGGCAGCTCCGCGCCGTCGAACATGGCGCGGATCAACCCGAGGGTCTGCGGAATGATCAGCGCCGCCGTAGCCCCCTGCACCGCCCGCGCGGCGATCAGCATCCCGGCGGACCCGCTCAGCGCGCAGACCAGCGAGGCGATCACGAATCCGGCGACGCCGGCCCGGAAGACCCGGCCGCGCCCCGCGATGTCGCCGAGCCGCCCGCCGGTGATCAGCAGCACCGCGAACGGCAGCGTGTACGCGGCCCCGAACCACTGGATGTCGGACGCGGGACCGGCGAGGTCGGCGTGGATGACCGGCGCCGCGACCTGGACGATCGTCGCGTCGAGCAGGTTCATCGCCTCGGCGGCCAGCAGCGCTGCCAGCGCGACCCACCGCCACCGGTGGGCCGACGTCGGGCTCGTCAGCACAGAATGCTCCCTCCAGCAGGGCCGTTCGTCGCGGTCGATCCTGCGGGCGGGAGCGCGGCCGGTTCCACTCTTGGCGGGAAGGCAGGCGATACTTTCCACCAAGGGTCGAAAAGTGAGGAAATATCACGTGCTTGACGACGTCGACCGGGGTCTGATCCATGCGCTGCACATCGACGGCCGCGCGCCCTTCAGCAGGATCGCCTCCGTACTCGGCGTCTCGACCCAGACCGTGACCCGCCGCTACCGGCGGCTGACCGCCGAGGTCGCGCTGCGCGTCGTGGGCCTCCCTGACACCCGACACTCCGGTCAGGCGCAGTGGATGCTGCGTCTGACCGCCGCCCCGCACAGCGCCCAGAACCTCGCCCGGGCCCTCGCGCGGCGGGCCGACACGTCGTGGGTCAAGCTCATCTCCGGCGGCACCGAGATCTTCACGATCGTCACCACCCCGGACCATCAGCCCGACCGCTCGCTGCTCCTGCACGACATCCCGCGCACCGCGGGCATCACCGCGGTTTCCGCGCACTGCCTGCTGCACACCTACCGCGGCGGTCCCGCCGCCTGGCGCGGACGCCCGAACGTGCTGGACGAACGGCAGCAACGGCTGCTGGAGCCCGCCGTCCAGCCCCGCGGCGAGCGGCACGCCGTGACCCGCTCCGACGCCGCCCTGCTGGCCGCGCTCCGCCACGACGGCCGGGCCAGCCAGGGCGACCTGGCAAAGGCCACCGGCTGGTCGGCGGCCACCGTCGCGCGCCGCGTTGGCGACCTGCGGGCCAGCGGCGCGCTCTTCTTCGACATCGAGCTCGACGCGGCGGCGCTCGGCATCGCCGTCCAGGCCCTGCTGTGGATGTCGGTCGCCCCGGCGCACCTGGACCGGGTCGCCACCACCCTGGCCGGCCACGCCGAGCTGGCCTTCGTCGCCGCCACCACCGGCTCAACCAACCTGACGGCCAACGCGCTGTGCACCGATCCGGCCGCCTTGCACCGCTACCTGACCCAGGGGCTCGGCTCGGTCGGGGGCATCCACACGATCGAGACCGCTCCCGTGCTCCGAACCGTCAAGGCGACCGCTCCGATGACCATGGTCGTCGGTCGCTGACTTCCGGCGGAGCGCTGGACAGCAGGATGACCGCTGGCGAGCCTTCCGGCCGCCGAGCGCACAGGAGCGGTCATCACGGGACCCGAGGGCTACGCCGCGCCCGCCACAGGTGGTCATCCCCCAGCGTTCACCGGGCAGCCACCACCAGCCGCTGCCCGCGCGGGACCGCCTTGCGCCTGACGTTTGACTGGCCGTCGCACCCGGCCACCGTGCCGGCGCAGCAGCGTGAGCGCCGCGCCGCCCCTGCCGCCGCCGCCCCTGCCGCCGCCGCCGCTGCCGCCCCTGCCGCCGATCTTGCCGCGCTTCGGGCGTTTTCCCGTTCGCCGGAAATCAGAAGATCCTCGGCGTACGCTCAGCCCTTCCCGGCAAACATGCGGCATAAGTGACATATATCACTATATGTCCCATTAAGTTGTCTTTACCTGCCGTTTGTCCCTTATGTTCTTCTTCACCGCGCGGGATCCCCACCCCGCCGACGGATCGGCCACGGAAACGCCGCCCACC
>NZ_VCKX01000282.1 GCF_005889725.1 Nonomuraea zeae | reverse complement strand
CTTGGCCAGGCACCAGCGAAGGTGCCGGGATCGGGCGCCGGCCAGCTCACCGGTCTCGGCGAGCCGCTCCATCCCGTACTGGCGGATGGTCTCCAGCGCTCGATACTCGGTCCCGCTCGCGGACGACGTCACCGCCAGCAGGCTCTGCTCGGCGAGCCGGGCCAGCCCCTCGGCGACCAAGCCCTCGTCCACCCCGGCCACCGCCGTACCGTCTCCAGACCCGGCCACCGTCGCGCCGTCCCCGGGCCCAACCACCGTCGCGCCGTCTCCAGAACCGGCCACCACCGCGCCGTCTCCGGACCCGACCACCTGCGCCGCCGCCCCGGCGGTGAAGGGCGCCACGAACACCGACACCCGGCGCAGCAGCGCCCGGTCGTCCGGCTCCAGCAGGGCATGGCTCCAGTCCAGTGCCGCCCGCACCGAGCGGTGCCGCTCGTCGGCCCGCGAGCCGCCGGTCAGCATCCGCAGCGGGTGGGACAGGGCCGTGGTGATGCCGTCCAGCCCGAGCGAGGGACACCGGGCGGCGGCCAGCTCGATCGCCAGCGCCATTCCATCCAGCCGCGCGCAGATCGCGCCGATCTGCTCGCGCAGGGGAGCATCGAGCGGCCGGCCCACCGCCGCCGCCCGGTCCATGAACAGCGCGACCGCGTCCGAATGGCCATCGGCCGCCAGCGACAGCGGCGGGACCGGGTAGACCCGTTCGAACGGCACCATCAACCGGGCCCGGCTGGTCGCCAGCACCGTCACCCGAGGGCACCTCGCCAGCAGCCGCTCCAGGAACAGCGCCACCCCGTCCAGCACTTGCTCGCAGTTGTCCAGGATCAGCAGAGCCTGGCGGTCGGCCAGCGCGGTGACCACGGACTCCGTCATGTCCCTGCCGGGCTGCTCGCCGAGGCCGAGCGCCCCGGCGACCGCGGTCGCGATCATGCCCGGATCGGTGACCGGGACCAGGTCGACGAACCACGCCCCGTCGGCGTACTCGCCGGACGCGTCCGCGGCCACCGCCAGCGCGAGCCGGGTCTTGCCCACCCCGCCGGGACCGACCGCGGTGACCTGGCGCTGTGCCCTGATCAGCTCGGCCAGCTCGGCCCGCTCGCTCACCCGGCCGACGAACGAGGTCAGCGGGGCCGGCAGCACCGGTGCCGGGCGGGACGGGCCGTCGCCGGCCGGCTCGGGCGCGCGCTGGGCGAGCGCCCGCCGATCCGGTACCTCCAGCTTGCGCAGCAGCGAGGAGACGTGACTCTCCACGGTACGCACCGAGATGCACAGCCGGGCCGCGATCTCGGCGTTGCTGAGATGGGCTCCGACCAGGTCCAGCACCTCGGCTTCCCGAGGCGAGATCTCCACTTCTGCTACCACTGTCCAAGTTTGACGCATTCCTTCCGCGCTCCGATCCGTGCCGCCGATCCGTGGACGGTTCCGTGGTCACCACGGATGTGGGCCGACCTGCCTCGGAGCCAAGCTGTGAACACGAACACAGCGGGTCGATCGCGACCCACGACGTCAGGAGCGACCATGACCGGCTCGTCCACCCAGGGCATCACGACCGTCCTGCACCCGGTGTCCGACCTGGCGAAGGCCAAGGCGGTGTACGCGGCCCTGCTCGGCGTGGAGCCGACGGCCGACTCGTCCTACTACGTCGGCTTCGAGGCCGGGGGCCAGCACATCGGCCTGGTGCCGGGCGGCGGGCCGCAGGGCATGACCGCGCCGGTGGCGTACTGGCACGTATCGGACATCGAGGCGAAGCTGGCCGAGCTGACCGCCGCGGGAGCCACCGTGAAGGAGGCCGCACACGACGTCGGCGGCGGGCGCCTGACGGCCACCGTCACCGACCCCGACGGCAACGTCCTCGGGCTCCTGCAGGACCGGTAGGCGCCGCCTCCCCCGCCAGTTCCGCCGCGCGGCGGACACCGACCAGATGACGAACCCACTTTCCCGCAAAGGACTTGCCATGACCTCGCTCGCGTCCATCACCCTGGAAGTTCCCGACCCCACGGCCGCCGTCGCCTTCTACGAGGCCTTCGGTCTGAGCGCTTACGTGAACGTACGCGCCTCGGATGCGCCGACGACCGGCTTCCGCGGGTTCGCGCTGTCACTCGTGGTGGCCCAGCCGGGCAACGTCGACGCCTTCGTCAGCGCCGCCCTCGACGCCGGCGCCACGACGCTGAAGCCGGCCACGAAGGGGTTCTGGGGCTACGGCGGCATCGTCCGCGCCCCGGACGGGACGATCTGCAAGATCGCGACTTCGAACAAGAAGGACACCGGCCCGGCCGCCCGGCACGTCGACCAGGTAGCGCTCCTCCTGGGAGTGGCGGACGTCAAGGCGAGCAAGCGTTTCTACGTCGAGCGCGGCCTGTCCGTGGCGAAGAGCTTCGGCGGCAAGTACGTCGAGTTCGACACCTCTTCGTCGGCCGTCACGCTGGCGCTCTACCCGCGCCGCGCCCTCGCCAAGGACACCGGCCTGCCCCAGGAGGGCACCGGATCGCACCGGATCGTGCTCGGCGGCGACGCCGGGCCCTTCACCGACCCGGACGGATTCGTCTGGGAGTCCCGCGAGGCGTGAGCAGTGGGATCTGGACGCACGCGAGCCGGCTCCGGCCGCCTGCCGACCCGGTTGATCGGACCATCCGGCGACCCCGGCCATGCACTCATCGAGGCACGGTCGAGGCGGTCGCCGTCAGGCCAGGGCGGTCGGTCGCCGTCAGGCCGGGGTCGCGCCGAAGGCCGCCGCGCGGTGGGCCACCCATTGCGCGTAGGTGAAGGCCGGTCGCCCGGTGACCTCCTCGACTGCCGGCACGACCTGCGCGGTCTTGCCGACCCGCGCCGCGAGCCCGTCGATGAGCTCGATGATCACCGGTTCGGGCATCCCGTGGCGGAGCATCTGCGCCAGGAACTGTTCCCTGGGCTGCTCCTCGAACCGCACCTTCCGCCCGATCGTCTCCCCGATGATCCGCACCCGCTCGATCTGGGTCAGCGACTGCGGCCCGGTGAGGAGGTACGCCTCGCCGGCGCGCGGGTCGAGAAGCGCGCGGACGGCGACCGCGGCGATGTCGCGCGGGTCGACCGGAGCCAGCGCGGCCTCACCGTACACCCCGCGGACGACCCCCTCGCCCGCGATCTGCGGCGCCCAGACGAGGTCGTTCGTCATGAACGCGTCGGGGCGCACGAAGGTCCACGGCACCCCGGACGCTTCGACCGCCTGCTCCAGCCGCCGGTGCTGTTCCCCGACCCACCCGGGCGTGGCGAACGTGACGGCCGATGAGGACAGCAGCACGACATGCCGCAGACCGGCTTTCCGCGCCGCGTCGAGGAAGCCGCCGACGGCGTCGAAGACGGGGAACAGGAAGGCCCGCTCGACGCCGGACAGCGCCTCCGCCAGGGTGCCGGGCCGGGTCAGGTCGCCGGGCACGACCTCGACGCCGTCAGGAAGGGAATGGCCGCCGGGGTTGCGGGTGAGCACGCGTACCTTCTCGCCCGCGTCGAGCAGTTGGCGTACGACGTTGGCGCCGACGTTACCGGTGCCACCGGTTACCAGAATCATGGTGAATGTCTCCTGTCTTGGGGTAATGGGGTTCTCTGCGTGGCCGCCGGGTCAGTCGTCGGAGCCGGCGACCTTGAGCAGCCGCCCTGCTCGCGCAGGTAGAGCGGCCTCGACGAAGCTGCGGCCCGGGCCACGGGACGAGCCGGTGACGAACCAGACCTTGCTCACGACGGCCTTGCGTTCTTCCTGTGGTGGTGCGTGGTCAGTCCACGGGCCGGCGGGCCTGGTTCGCCTCGCGGACGACCGCCCAGGTGTCCGCCACCGGGCCCAGGTGCCCGAGCTTGTCGGGGTTGATCACCGCGCGGATCATCTGGATCTGCCCGTCGAGGATGTCGAGCGCCAAGGTGTTGACGACCCGGCCGTCCCGGTCGCGGAAGATCGCGCCCGGCTGGCCGTTCACCTCGTGCGGCTCCACGGCGCCGCCGATACGGACGAACGGCGTGACGATCGCGGCCAGCGTCCGGGCCACGTTCGCGGCGCCGACAATGCCCTTGCCCCACAGCGGGGCCTTGCCGCCGCTGTCGCCGACCATCTGAACGTCAGCGGCGAGCAGCTCCCGCAGCCCGGCGACGTCGCCCGCGCTGAAGGCGGCGAAGAATCGCCCGGCGAGCTGTTCCCGCTCCCGGCGATCCGCCTCGAAGCGAGCGCGTCCCGCGTCCATGTGGCGGCGCGCCCGTACCGCGAGCTGGCGGCAGGCCGCCTCCGAGCGGCCCACCGCCGACGCGACCTCGCCGAAGCCGAACCCGAACACCTCCCGCAGCACGAAGACCGCGCGCTCCAGCGGGCTGAGCCGCTCCAGCAGCAGCAGGGCCGCCATCGACACCGAGTCGGCCAGCTCCGCCGACCGCTCCGGGTCCTCGTACGGGTCGGCCAGCAGCGGCTCGGGGAACCACTCCCCGGCGTACTCCTCCCGCCGGACGCGCGCCGAGCGCAGCACGTCGATCGCGATCCGGGACACCGTGGCCGACAGGAACCCCTTGGCCGACTCGGGTTGCGTCGTGGAGGACTCCCAGCGCAGCCAGGTCTCCTGGACCGCGTCCTCGGCCTCGCTCACGCTGCCGAGAATCCGGTAGGCGATCGAGAACAGCAGCGGCCGCAGCTCCTCGAACTCCTCGGCCCGCCTCACGCCAGCTCCTCCTTGAAACCCTGGCGCCAGGAGGGGTAGCGCAGCTGCCAGCCGAGCTCCCGCTTGGCCTTGGCGTTGGAGAAGCCGCGCCCCTCGGTCATCATCGCCACCGCCGTCCTGCCGGCCAGCGGCCGGGCCAGCCAAGTGGGCACCCGCATCGGCGGCTTCGCCCCCGCGCACGCGGCGAGGTAGGGCAGCCACTCGCCGGCCGGGGCCGGCTCGTCGTCGACGATGTTGAACACGCCCTTCGCCCGGTGCTCCACGGCCAGGACGGTGGCGCTCGCCGCGTCGTCGAGATGCACCCACGAGCTGTGGCCGCGGCCGTTCCCGACGACCGGGTACTGCCGCTTGCGCACGAGCTCGACCTGATCGTCGGTGGCGCCGGGCCCGTAGAACGCGCCGTAGCGCAGGACGGTGCCACCGGCTCCGACGACCGCGGCCTCAAGGTGGCGGATCGCCTCCGCCCCCTTGCCCGTGCTCGTCGGGTCCAGCGGGTCCTCCTCGGTCTTCACCCACCCGCCCTCGCGGATGCCGTTCCAGGAGGCGTAGCTCTGCGCCACGAAATCGGACACGCCGATCGCTTCGGCGGCGGCCAGCAGGTGGTCCGTCCCCTCGGTGCGCAGCCGGTTGGTGGTGGCGAACCAGCGATCGAAGTGCTTGATATCGGGCTTGCCGGATATGGCGGTCATCTGGTGCACGATCACGTCCGGCCGGGCCTGCGCCACCGCCTCGCCGACCGAGCTCGCATCCAGCCCGTCCATCACGACCGCCTCGGCGCCCAGCCGCGCCAGCAGGCCCAGCTTGGCCGTGCCCGTCGTCGTCGCCGTCACCTGGTGGCCACGCGCCACAAGCTGCGGCACCAGCCGCCGCCCCAGCACCCCTGCCCCGCCGGCCACGAACACCCGCATGACCATCACCTTCCCGACGTCAGTTTCTGTCTCCGCTACCTGGGACGAGACAGCCCGGCCGCCTGTGACATGAGGGGCAGAAGTCGGCTCACAGCCGTCCATGTCACAGAACGACCCTGCTGTCTCGTCCCGGGAAGGACGGTCGCCGCCGATCGGACGCGGCCGGCCGCTGCCGGGATCCCGGACATCACCACGGAAGGACAGCCGTCATGCGTATCGCCGTCTTCGGGGCCAACGGCCCCACCGGCCGCCTGCTCACCGACCAGGCACTCGCCGCCGGACACCAGGTCGCCGCGATCACCCGGCGGCCGGAGTCGTTCCCGCTGCGCCATGATCGGCTCGAGGTGATCGGCGCTGACGTGCTCGATCCGGTGGCCGTGGACGGCGTCGTGGCGGAGCGGGACGCGGTGCTCTCGACGCTCGGGGTGCCCGCCGGGAAGGAGCCGATCAGCACCTATTCGCGGGGCGTGACGAACATCGTCGCCGCGATGAAGCGCCATGGGGTGCGCCGGCTCGCCGTGGTGAGCTCCAGCGGGGTCGCGCCGCGCTCGTACTCCGACGGGGGGTTCCTGTTCAACCGGGTGTTGCTGCCCTACGTGACGCGGGTGCTGGGCAAGACGCTGTACGACGACATGCGGCGGATGGAGGCGCTGGTCCGCGCGAGCGATCTGGACTGGACGATCGTGCGCCCGAGCGGCCTTTACCACCTGCCGTCGGCCACCGACTACACCCTCGTCGAGGAGCACGCCGACGGCAGGTTCACCGCCCGTGCGGACCTGGCCGCGAGCCTGCTGGCCGTGCTGGACGACGACCGCTACCTGCGCACCACCGTCGGCGTCATCACCACCGTCGACAACCCCAGCCTGCTCCAGTGGATCCGCCGCGAAGCACTCGCCAAGAGCTGAGCCGGGTAGCCGTCATGCCGTGCCGAGGAGGGGTGGCCCGGCGACCTGATGAAAGTTGCAGGCTTTCGGCGGCGTTCGCCCAGGTCGCCCACCTCCGCGATTGACAGGCCATCGCTCCCGCGGAAAGGGTCATTTCACCCTTTCGAGTTGGGGGTCCGATGACCTACGCCCGTCGCCGGTTGCTCTCCATCCTGCTTCCCGGTTTCCTGGTCGCGCTGTGCGCCCTGGTGCCGTTGATGCAACAATCCGCCGACGCGGTCAGCGACCCGCCCGGCCCGGTGACGGGCAACGCGACGTACTTCGACGGGCTCGGCATGCCGTACGGCGGCTGCGGGGTGCCCCAGGCGAACCTGGACTCACCCGACTTCGTCGCACTCAACGTCTACAACACGCCCGGCGACTACACCTTCTATCCCCGGCCGCTGACGGGAGCCGACCTCAGCAAGGCCGGGTTGTGGAACAACGGCCTGAACTGCGGCCGCTACGTACAGGTGGAGATCAGCGACTTCTGCACGGGCACCAACGACGGCGCGCAGAACCAGGCGTTCTGCCGGAACGGCTCCTGGAGCCCCGACGCCTACAACGGCGCGAAGCTGACCATGCTGGTCGCCGACAGCTGCGGTGACTCCAACGCCTGGTGCCGCGACGACCCCTACCACCTGGACCTGTCCAAGGACTCGCTCAACCGGTTCGTGAAGAACGGCGCCGCCGTCGGGGACCTGTATCCCAGCCACTGGAACAACCGGCGCGTCACCTGGTCGTTCATCCCCGCGCCGGGCTACAGCGGCGACATCGACATCGGCTTCCTGCAGTCCGCCCAGGTCTGGTGGCCGGCCATCACCGTCTCGCACCTGGCCAACGGCATCCACGGCGTCGAGTACTTCGCCGACGGGGCGTGGCGGCGCGCCCGGATGAACGGCGACATGGGCCAGTCGTACGTCATCGGCGGGACCACATCGGGCGCGAGCCAGTTCCAGATCCGGGTGCGGGACGTCACGGACACGCTGATCAACGGCGGGCGCGTGTACAGCTTCACGCTTCCCTCCGCCTGCAGCCCGCAGTGCGGCGCGCCCTACACGAAGGCCGCCTACACCACCTCGGACGGCTCGACCGCCACGCCCACGGCGACCCCCACCGTCACCCCGACCGTCACCCCGACCGGCGGCGCGGGCGTCTCCTGCAGCGTGAACGCCCAGGTCGCCAGCACCTGGCAGGGCGGCTTCACGAGCAACGTCACCGTGCGGAACACCGGCGCCACGACCTGGGCCAACTGGACGCTCACGTGGACCATGCCGGCCGGCGTGACCCTGGTGAGCGCCTGGGGCTCCACCATCACGTCGTCCGGCACCACCTGGACGATCAAGGCGCCGAGCTGGGCGACCAGTCTGGCGCCAGGCGCCTCGGCCACCTTCGGCTTCCAGGCCGGCGGCCCATCCACCCCCGGCCCCGCCGGCATCACCTGCTCCTAGGCATCCTCCTGGCCACCGCCCGTGTCGGCCGTCCCCCGGGGCAAGGGTCACGTGACGGATCGATGACTCTGTGTAAGAGATGGGTCGGTGTCCAACAGTCAGCGAGGCCCGCATCGCCGTCGGCAACCCGTCAGACGCCCTGGAGTGGACGATGTCGGGCATCGGCGCCTCCGCTCGCCCGCTCGCGCAAACCGATGGCTCTTCCCAAGATGGTCACGGAGACTTGGAGGGCTGAGCGCGGGCAGGCCCACCTGCACGCCTTCGTCGATCGGACGGATCGTGCGCCCATGAGCAAGGGCGGGCGCCTGCGACGTACAGCACACCTCTTTGGCGTTGGTAGCCGACCACCGAGACCGGGGGTCCTCGGCACCCAGCTCGCCCATCCGCCCGGCAATCTTGTCACCGAGCTTGTCCGCAGCGGCCGCATCTCCTTGTCCGAGCAGAGCGGACAGCAGATGACCAAGCCATGGCCGGCCTCCAGGCCGCAGCAGGGTGAGATGCGCCGAGCTCGCCGCTGAGATGCAGACGACGATCTCGACGGCCTGGCGACACCAGTTGGCCTGCGTCACGATGACCCACCCTCAGCGGATAATGATCTTCAGGAGAGGGGAAGGGAGCCGGCTCGGCGGGGGGCCGTCGGCCGGGTGCGGGAATCGTGCCGAGGTAGCAGTACCGGATGTCACCATCCTCCCGGCGGAGAGGGTGCAAGACAGCACCGCAGGAGGACGCGGCCGCAGGCCGGTGCCGCCTATCGTCGGCGTCGTGAGCACGAACGCGCACCTCAGCCGTAGGAAGCTGCTCATCTCAGGGGCGGGCCTCACCGCTCTGGCGGCCGTGGGGACCCTCGCGGGTGCCCCTGGTCACGCCGTGGCCAACACCACACCGGTATCGCCGCCGCGGTTGTCGCTGCCCGCGCCGACCGGCCGGTACCGGGTTGGCACGACCGCGATGCACCTGGTCGACCGTTCGCGTACCGACCCGCTGGCCCCATCGAGCCGCCCCCGGGAGCTGATGGTGCGACTCTGGTACCCGGCCGCGGCCGGGCGCCGACCCGCTGCCGGATACCTGACACCCGGCCTCGCAGCTGTGCTGACCGCCCAGCTCAACGCCGCAAGCGGCACCGACTATCCGGCCGGCCTGCTGACCTTTCCCACCCACAGCGGCCAGGACGCGCCGGCCGCCGGCGGCTCTCGCCGGCCGATCGTCCTGTTCTCGCCCGGCCTGGCGACCCAGGCCGCCCTCTACACGGGCCTGACCGAACATCTGGCCAGCCGCGGCTACATCGTCGCCGGCATCGACCATACCTTCGAGGCCGTCGTCGAGTTTCCCGGCGGGCGCATCGAGACCCCGCCGGGGCAGGTGCACGACGACGTCGTCCTGCCGGTACGGGTGGCCGACCTCCGCTTCGTCCTCGATCGGCTCACCGCGATCGCCGCCGGTCACCACGACGCCGTAACCCACCGGCTTCCGGCCGGACTGGCCGATACGCTCGATGCGACCGTCGTCGCCGCGGTCGGCCACTCCATCGGCAGCCTCGCCGTGGTCGAAGCCCTCGATCACGATCCGCGCATCGACGCCGGCGCAGCACTCGACGGCAATCCCCTGGGCGCCGCCAGCCTCGCGCAGCCGTTCCTGATGATGGGCAACCAGAACCACCGCCGGGCTGACGACCCGGACTGGGCCGCCTTCTACGACCGGCTGCGCGGCCCACGCCTGCACCTGGTCATCGACGGCGCCGGACACCGCGACCTCACCGACATCACCATCTTCAAAGCCACCCTCGACCTGTCGGCGCTCTTCGACGTCGGCCCCATCAGGGGGACCCGGGCACTGGGCATCGAACGCGCCTACCTCGCCGCCTGGCTCGACCGCAGCCTCCTCGGCCGCGCCGGCCCCCTGCTGGCCGGCGAGTCCCACCGCTTCCCCGAAGTCGACTTCCAGCCCTAACCCGCATCCGACTGCCAGGTTCCGGGGCCCGGCGCTCGCGTCGCTGTCACCAGGGGCAAAGTAGGGCGTTGCCCCAAGGCCAGAGCGGGGTGACGGCTGCGGCGCCCGACTCCGAGTTGCGTCCGGGAGCTCCCGGTTACTCCCAGCTACTTGGCGTCTGGTGGCACGGGCCCGAGCGCCGGGCCTACTGAGCAGCCCCCGACGGTGTGCTGCAGAACACCGTCTGGACCAGCCCGTCCAGCAGCTTCTGGAAGTCCTTCACCGGCCCGCGGGTCGCCGAGTCCACCCAGGTCACCGAGCCGGTCAGGGTCGTCTTGCCGTCGGGCGAGCTGTACATCAGCGTCCCGTAGCCGTGCGGCGGGCTGCCGTTGTGCTGGTAGACGGTGCCGCAGCCCTGGCCCAGGTCCTGCGCGAACACCCCGAGTCCGTAGCTGAGCTTCCCGGACGGCTCGCGCATCTCCTCCAGCAGCGCGGGCGGCAGGATCTTGCCGCTGTTCAGCGTGGTGAAGAACGTGGTCAGATCCTGCGTCGTCGAGACCAGGTCACCGGCGCCGCCCAGCAGGGACAGGTTCTGCCGGGAGATGTCGAATGTCTTGCCCTGGTAGCTGTAGTAGGCGTGCGCGTACGGCCCGGTCAGTTGCGTGCGGTTGCCTGCCTGCCGGGTGGCCGACAGGCCGAGGGGGCGCAGGATCCGCTGCTGCAACTGCTCGGCGTACGGGCGGCCGGTGACCTTCTCGATCAGCAGCAGCGCCAGCGTGTAGTTGGTGTTGGAGTAGTTCTGGTCCGTCCCGGGTTCGAAGCGCGCGGGCTTGGACAGCGCCAGCCGTACCAGCTCTTCGGGCTCGTAGCTGCGGAAGCGGTTCTTCAGCCATTCGTCGCCGGTGGCGGGGATGCCGGGGGCGAACGTGCCGTCGTCGTAGTACTCGCCGGTGTAGTTGAACAGGCCGCTGGTGTGCTGCAGCATCATGCGCACGGTGATCCGGGGGTCCAGCCCGAGGTCGGGCAGGTAGGTGGCCACCGGGGCGTCGAGCTTGACCTTGCCGTCGGCGACGAGCTGGAGCACCAGGGTCGCGGTGAACGGCTTGATGACGCTGCCGGTCCAGAACCGCCCGTTCGTCGACGGCTTGGCGGGCCGGCCGAGCTTGCTCACTCCGGCGCTGGCGACCCACTCACCCGCCTGGTCGTTCACGCGCAGTTGCACCCCGGTGAATCCGGCGTCGACGAACGCCTGCATGGCCTTCTGCAGTTCGGGGCGGTCCTGGGCGGGGGCGGCCGTGGCAGGGGTGGCGACTGCGGCGGCCAGCAGCGCGGCGGTCAGCGTGGTGACGGCCAGGCGTCGCGTAATCGTGGTCATGATGTCCTTCTCTCCGGGGTCGTGGTCAGGCGGCGGCGAGCGCGTCGGTGATCTTGCGGGCCATGGCGGCCACGGTGGGGCTGGGCTCGCCCTGGTGGGTACGGGCGGCGGCCTCGACCGAGACGGTGATGGTGCGGCGGAAGTTGTCGGCCTCGTCCGGCGCCTGCTGCTTGAGCAGGGCCACGGACGCGGTCAGCGCCGGCAGCACCTGGTCGGCGAGGTCGGCGACCGTCTTGCCCCACTTCACGCCCTTGGGCGCCTTGGTCAGCACGTGCCCGACCACACCGGTCGCCGAGGTCAGCGCGATGGAGCCCTCGGTGCCGGCCTTGTGGGCCGAGCGGGCGACGCTGGCGGCGGACATCAGCGAGACGGCGCCCCACGCGGCGGTGCGGAGGGTGAGCTGGTCCTGGTCGGTGAGGGTGATGGTCATGATGGTGAACTCCCGTTTCGGATCGGTTGTCGTGCTGTTGAGATCAAAGGTCGCCGATCGCGCTGACACGGGCCGGTCACCGTACTGACGCGAGCTCTGACACGGGCTCAGGGCACGACATCGGTGGCGCATGCCGCCGGAAGTTCAGCGGTCATCACGCGCGGCGCAGGACCTCCCGCTGGAAGACCTCTTCGGGTTCGGTCATGATCCATGCGGGCACGGGCGGCGCCGTGCGGCCTGCAGATCGCCGCTGAGCGCCACCTCGGCGGACATGCTGCGCGACCGCCTCACGATCACCGGCACAAGTCGCTGTTCTACCCGGCCGCGGGCGGTCAGGGCTGGGGGCTGCCCGCTGCGATCGGGCTGCGGCTGGGCTGCCCCGAGCGGCTCGTCGTCGCCCTGATCGAGGACGGGGCCATGCAGTACGCGCCGTCCGCCATCTGGATCGCGGCCCGATGCCGGGTGGCGGTGACGTTCGTGGTCTGTGACAACACGACCAGGTACCGCGCTTTGCAGGAGTTCTCCGAGGCCCTGCGCGTCCCCGAGGGCGACTACCTGGACATCGCCGCCATCGGCTCCTGGACATCGCCCGAGGCTACGGTCTCGACGCTCATCGCGCCGAGTCCCTCCAGGGCCTCACGGAGCTCGTGCACGAGGGGATGACCTCGGAGAGTCCGCGCCTGGTGGAGATCCACCAGCGCCTGGCGCGCTCCCTAGCGCACCGAGCAGATCGCGGACCTGATCACCGACGTCACCGCGCCCGGATGCGAGATGAGGGTCAGGTGTGATCCGCCCTGGAAGGTGGTGACCTTCGAGTGGGCCCGCTCGGCCATGGACCTCTGCGAGTCAGGGGTGATGATCCGATCGCCGCTGCTGATGAAATACCAGGACGGGATCGTCTTCCACGCCGCGGCCTTCGACGGGGTCATGAACGCGCTGGTCGAGGCGGCCCGCTGGGCGGCCCACAGGCGTACGGCGGTGTCCCGCGGCAGGTCGGAGCCGAACGAGCGGACGAACGGGTCCTGCTTGAGATACAGGTCCTTGGCTCCCTCGGGCGCTCCTGCGTAGGGCACCGTGTCGTAGAGCGAGTCCGGGCTCGCGCCGAGGGCGGACCCGGCCCCGCTGAGCTGGGCGGTGGTCTCCCCGACGTCCGGGGCCGCGGCGTCGACGTACACGAGCGCCTTGACGCCGGGGACGTTCGCGGCGGCGTTGGTGATCACCGAGCCTCCGTAGGAATGCCCTACGAGCACGATCGGACCGCGCACGGTCTTCAGGAAGTCGGCGACGGTCTCGGCGTCGCTGGTCAGGTTCCGGAGCGGATTCGCTATGACCCGCGCGACGTAGCCCGCTCGCCGCACCGCGTCCGCTTCGCCGTTCCAGCTCGAGGTGTCGGCCCAGGCTCCGTGGACCATGACGACCGTCGGTTTGGTCTGAGCCGGCGACGGGCACGGCCGCGGGTCGGCGGGGGCGTCCGCCGTGGCCGGCCGGGCGCCGGCCGCCGACCACGTCACCGGCATGGTGACCAGGGTGAACGCCGCCATGAACGTCATCATCCTTCTGCGGTGCGCGAAAGTCATCTGCTCCCCCTCTGCCGAACAGCGCTTGGTCGACCGGTTGCTCAGGGCGCGCGCTCGACGTAGGTGTGAATCGCCCCGACCTCGACCTCGACCTTGCCGTCGGCCGGCAACTGCGCCGTGCGCATGCTCTGCGGGCCGGCGGAGGCGATGTCGAGACGGCGGGCCACCCCCCTCTCGAACACATCCAGGTGCTCCCGCAGGCTGATCGAGGAAATCAGCAGACGCAGGTCACGCACCACCTCCGGATCGCACCCGGCCGGCGCCTCGGCCAGGAAATCCGCCTGCTTCCGGTTGTCGCCCTCCAGCGCCACCCGGTCCCCGGGGCGCAGCACCGCCTGGAGGGTGTCCCCCATCCGCTCGGCGTCCACCACCCGGCCGGAGCCGAAACGGCTGACCGCGTCCAGGCGCTGCCGCTTGCCGGCCCGCCGCCGCGTCCAGTCTCGAGCGGCCACCTTGGTGCGTGCCATCCCTCGCCCCCGTCCAGTGCTGACTCGGGTCTGCTGCCGCGAGAGGTGTGGGAGTAACTCAAAGGTGGCTAAAGACTGCCTGTGGCCCCGGCCGCCGCGTGGGTGTGATCGGGGCTCCGGCAAGATGGGTCACATGGTTGATCACCCTGTCGTTCTGTTCTCCTACGGCACGCTGCGCCGGCGTGAGGTGCAGCTGTCGGTGTTCGGCCGCGAGGTGAGCGGCACTCCGGACGGGTTGCCCGGCTACCGGCTGTCCCTGGTGGAGATCACCGATCCGCACGTCATCGCGATCAGCGGTGCCACCCGTCATCCGATCCTGGCGGCCACGGGAAATGCCGCCGACGTGGTCGAAGGCACCGCGCTCCGCCTGAGCGAGGACGAGCTCGCCAAGGCCGACGACTACGAGGTCGATGACTACCAGCGGGTCCTCGTACCGCTGACGTCGGGTCTGCACGGCTGGGTGTACGCGGCCGCACCCGGCGGGCCGCCGGAGTGACCCTGGGCATCCGCACCCTCGGCGCGCTCGACAGGCGACCTTCCGCCTGCCCGGCTCATCTCGCGGCCGTCCGCATCAGGCGCAGGGCCGCTTCGGCGCTCTCATATCTCCAGGAGGCCACCAGGTGCTCGAACCCGTCCGCCTGGTCGCGCCGCGCACGCAGGCCGGCGATGATCGGCCTGATCCGCTCCGCCTGCGCCTGCAGCAGTGGCCGTGGATCCGCCCCAGCCCGGCTCCGTGCCCGACGGCGCGATCAGCGAGAGCTCGACCAGCCGGTCGAGGGCGCGGTAGACGCGCGGCCGCGGCACCTGCCAGATCGTCCCGACAGGCCCGGTCGGGGCGGTGAGCCGGGGACGGCGAGACCGAGCGCGGTCCCCTCCGCGACCAGCGCGAGCACGACCCACTCGGTGAGCGACAGCCCAGGAGAGTCCACGCATCCAAGGGCAGGGCCGACCGCGACGGCCGTCCGGCCCTGAGTAGTCTCAAGAGCACTAGCCGTCGGGGTTTCGGAGGACTTCCAGGTGAGTGCGACCAAGGCGTCCGGCTTAAGGCTCGGCCCGGGATGAAACCCAGACCGAACGCCATCTGCCTCGGAGGCCCCTGCGACGGCAGGCTCACCCGGATCCACCAGGACGTCGGCATCGTGCAGGTGCCGTGCGAGTCGTCCGGCAGGCCCCTGAGCATCGCCTACCGAATCACCTCCAGGCGCGTGCACCACCCGTCAAGCGAGGTCCCGTTCACCGTGCTCACCTGGGCCGACGCCGCGCCATAAATCCTGTATATCCCACAGGTATAGTCGGGTTATGGCTCCACCATCGGTCACCGTCGTCGGGGGCGGCGCGAGCGGCGCGCTCGCCGCGATCCATCTGCTGCGGCACGCCCGCGCCGCCGGGGCGGCCTTGACCGTCACGCTCCTCGACCAGGGCGGCCGGCACGCGCTCGGCCAGGCATACGCCACCACGGACCCGCACCACCTGCTCAACACCCGCGCCGACCGGATGAGCGCCCTCGACGGCGACCCGGACCACCTGCTGGCCTGGGCCCGCACCACAGGCGTGCGGGTCAACAGGACCGCAGGTGCAACGGTCAACGGGGCCGCAGGCGTGGACGTCAACGGCGCCGCAGGCGTGGACGTCAACGGCGCCAACTACCTGCCGCGCGTCGTCTATGGCCGCTACCTGCGCGAGGTCCTGGCCGCGGCAGAGGATCCGCCCGTCCGCACGCTCGACCGCGTCACCGGCACGGCCGTCTCCCTGGACGGCGACCACACGGTACGGCTGGCGGACGGCCGGCACCTCCACGCGGACGCGGTCGTCCTGGCCCTCGGCAACCGGAGCCCCGCCCCCGTCCCGGGCCTGACCGGACATCCCCGCCACGTCGCCGACCCGTGGGCAAGCGGCGCGCTGGCCAGGATCGGCGACGGCACGCCCGTGCTGGTGCTCGGCACCGGGCTGACCATGGTGGACGTCGCCCTCACCGTGACCAGGGCACATCCGGGCACGGTGGTGTACGCGCTGTCCCGGCACGCCCTCCTCCCCCTGTCTCTTAGCCACACGTGCCTCATCTG
>NZ_VCKX01000281.1 GCF_005889725.1 Nonomuraea zeae | reverse complement strand
GGGGTGGCGGCGAGGGCGGGTACGGCCTGTTCGATGTCCACGGCGTCGCACGGGTCGACGATGGTGAGGTTCGGGCAGCCGCGCAGGATGGCCAGGTCTTCGGTGGCCTGGTGGCTGGGCCCGTAGCCGGTGGTGAGGCCGGGCAGGGCGCCCACGACGTTGACGTTGAGCCGGGGCTCGGCGATGTCCAGGCAGAGGAAGTCGTAGGCGCGGCGGGTGGCGAACACCGAGTACGTGGAGGCGAAGGGCACCAGGCCGACTTCGGCCAGCCCCGCGGCGGCGCCGAACATGGCCTGCTCGGCCATGCCCATCTGGAAGAACCGCCCGGGGTGGGCGTCGCGGAAGACGTGCATGTCGGTGTACTTGGCGAGATCCGCGGACAGTCCGACGATCTCCGGGCGCTGCTCGGCGAGGCGGGACAGCGCGTGGCCGAAGGGGGCCGGGGTGGTGCGCAGGCCCGGGTCGGCGAACGAGGCGATCATCGCCGAGGTGGTGAGCCGTTTCGGCGCGGTACTGGTCATCGGCGCCGGCCCTCCTCGAGCTGGTCGCGGGCGATCTGCCATTCGTGCTGTTCCACGCGCATGAAGTGCGCCTTGTCACGGTTCTCCAGGAGCGGCACTCCGCAGCCGATGCGGGTGTCGCAGATCAGCACCGACGGCGCGGCGCGGTGCTCCCGCGACTGCTGGAAGGCGGCCAGCAGGGCGGGGATGTCGTTGCCGTCGACCCGGGTTGCGTGCCAGCCGAAGGCGCGCCATTTGTCGGCCACCGGCTCCGTGCGCAGGACTCCTGTGGTGGCACCGTCCGCCTGCAATCCGTTGACGTCGACGATCGCCGTCACGTTGCCGAGGCCGTGGTGGGCGCAGGCCAGGGCGGCCTCCCAGGTGGAGCCCTCGTCGAGCTCGCCGTCGGACAGCAGGTTGAACACGTGCGCCGAGCTGCCCGTGTGACGCAGGCCGAGGGCCATCCCGGCGGCCACCGCGAGGCCGTGCCCGAGGGAGCCGCCGGAGATCTCCACGCCGGGCGTGTACGAAGCCATGGCCGACATCGGCAGCCGCGAGTCGTCGGCGCCGTACGTCTGAAGCTCCTCGGCGGGGATGACGCCGGCTTCGGCGAGTGCGGCGTACAAGGCGATGGCGTAGTGGCCGATCGACAGCAGGAAACGGTCCCGGTCCGGCCAGCGCGGGTCGTCCGGGCGGTGGCGCAGCTGGCTGCCGTAGACGACGGCGAGGATGTCCGCGACGCCCAGCGCCTGGCCGATGTAGCCCTGGCCCTGTACTTCGGCCATCTGAAGCGCGTACCGCCGGATCCGGTGAGCAGCGGCACGCAGCCGCTCCTCGGAGGTGGTCGGTGAGGTGTGCAGTGACGTCACCGCGCATCCTCCTTTCATCCGTGGCTCGTCGTGGGACTCGTGCCGGTGCCGGTCGCGGTACCGGTCGCGGTGCGCGACGCTGCCTCCAGTGCCGCTACCCTTTCGCGTTCGGCCGGACCCCAGGTCTCCTGCGTCACCAGCGCGGCGAGCAGCCCCAGCAGCCCGTATCCGCTCACCAGCACGGCCGGCCCGATCCAGCCGAAGGCCGCGTACAGGGCCGTGGCCAGCAGCGGGGTGAACCCGGAGATGACGGCGGAGAGCTGGTAGGCCAGCGACGCCCCGCTCGTGCGGGTCTTGGCCGCGAACAGTTCGGAGAACCACGCCCCCTGCACCCCGGCCAGCGAGTTCTGGCAGATGGCGTAGCTGATGATGAACGCCGCCACGATCCAGACCGCCGCGCCCGTATTGACCATCAGGAACATCGGGACGCCCCACAGCAGCGTGATCGCGGTGCCCACCAGGTACACCGGTCGGCGTCCGACCTTGTCGGTCAGCGCGCCCCAAAGTGTCGTGGCGGCGATGCCGAGGCCGGCCGCCAGCATCAGCCCGGTCAGGGTGACGGATCGGTCCGCCAGCTTCTCACTCGTCAGGTAGGACAGCATGAAGGTCACCGTGACGGCGTAGCCGGCGGTCTCGGTGATGCGCAGGCAGAAGGCGCGCAGGACATTGCGCCAGTCGTCGCGCAGGACTTCCAGCAGCGGGTTCTTGACGATCTCCCCTTCCGCCTTCAGCTCTTCGAACTCCGGCGACTCCTCGATCTTGAGCCGGATGACGATGCCGACCACGATCAGCACCACGCTGAGCAGGAACGGCACCCGCCACGCCCACTGATCGCCGAGCGGGACGCTGACCAGGAAGGCCAGGTTGGCCAGCAGCAGGCCGACGGGGAAGCCCGCCTGGGTGATGCCGGTGTACAGGCCGCGCCGCCGCCAGGGCGCGTGCTCGAAGCACATCAGGATCGCGCCGCCCCACTCGGCGCCGAAGGCCAGCCCTTGCACCACCCGCACCGCGACCAGGAGGATCCCCGCCCAGACCCCCACTTGCTGGTAGGTCGGCAGCACCCCGATGAGCACCGTCGCGATGCCCATCAGCAGCAAGGAGCCGACCAGCACGGGCTTGCGGCCGATTTTGTCACCGAGATAGCCGCCGATGATCCCGCCGAGCGGCCGCACCGCGAACCCGATGCCCAGGGTCGCGAACGACAGCAGCGTCCCGGACAGCGGGTCGCTGGATGGGAAGAAGACGTCGTTGAAGTACAGGGCGGCGGCCGTGCCGAAGCCGATGAAGTCATACGTCTCGATCGTGGCGCCGATCGAGGTACCGAGGGCGACTTTCTTCTTCTCTGGTGTGCCGTCGATGGGGTGGCGTGGATTGATCTGCGTGTCAGCCATCTGCGTTCTCCAGGGGGGTGGAAGGACGGAGCGCGGCCCGCCCTCACGTCGGCCGACTGCTGACTGTTAACAGACGGCAGTACGACTGTGGCCAGCGTCACCCGACTCTGTCAAGAGAAGGATCGATCGAACTGTTAACAGTCGTCCTTTCAGCGGCGCCGCATTACGATGGGCACATCAGTGACCGAAGGAGTGTGCGTGACCAGCGTCGAACCCCTGTCCAGCCTCGACCGCAGCACCCTGCGTGAACGCGCGCTCCACGCCCTGCGCTCGGCGATCACCTCCGGGCAGTACCGGCCGGGCGACCACCTCGGGGAGGTCGAACTCGCCAACCGCCTGGGCATCAGCCGGGGCACCGTCCGCGAGGCCCTGCGCCATCTGCAGCAGGAAGGACTCGTCACCCCCGGCCACCGCGGCATGCTCCGCGTCAACACCCTGACCGCCAAGGAGATCAGAGGGCTCTACCAGGTGCGGGCCGCACTCGAAGGCCTGGCCGTGGCGACCATCATCAACTCCCCGCACCGCGACGCCGCCGTCCAGACGCTCCGCTCAGCCCTGGCCCTGCTCCGCGATGACCATGCCGACTTCCCCCAACGGGTGGCGGCCGACCTCGGATTCCACCTGCTGCTGTGCGAACTCGCCGACAACCCGATGCTGGTGGAGTCATGGAAGCACCTGGAAGGGCGCATCCGAGTAGCGATCATGAGCCACGACGCCACCCAACTGCCGGAGATCATGTCTCACGACCGGCACGCACCGATCCTCAAGGCGATCGAGCACGGTGACGTCTCCGCCGCGCGCAATGTCGTCGAAGACCACATGGCCGCCGCCGCCGAGCTATACGCCGGGGCGTAAGCCACCACACCGCCACGCCGCGACGATTTGATCGGAAGTCTCGGTGAACGCCGCCTCGCTCAGTCCCAAGGAGCGAACTGTGCCAGCTTCCCGATCTCGGCGAGCGGCGCGTCAGACACCGCCTACACCCACCTGCAGATGGCCGCCCGTTACCTAGGCAACCCCGGTCGAGCAAGACGCCTTTGAAGCATGGGTCTATGCCCGCAACTGCCTGCTGTACGAGAACGACCCTGGCCCCGCCGAACTCAACGTGGGGACCGCCACCGAATCGCACTTCGTCCCCCGTTCCGTGGCCTGGCAGCAGGGATACGCGATACGTCCTGATGGACTGCGACGGTGACCACGCCCGGCTGCTGGCCGCAGCCCGCGAATGCATCGCCGCTACCGCACCCGGCGCTACCGGCTGCCCAAGGGCGCGCCCTGGACCGACCCCCCTCCTTCAACCGCCTCACCCGGCGCACTGGCGCCGCCTATTCGACGGACGCCTTCGCCTTCGCCGTCGTCTACCAGATCTGCCGCACGTGCGGCCTGGGGTGGGTGGAAGATCCCCACACCGAAACCGAGTTCCGGCGCTCCGGCTGGCCCGCACGGCCCTGGCCGTGCTGCGCTTCGACTACCCAGGCCTGTCCTGGCACACCCTCGGTGGCCACTTCCGCGAGGCCGAACCCTTCTGGGAGGCGGTGGCAGCCGAGGTGCCGGGCGGCTACCGCCGGCGCCGTCCGCCACCCAGCTGCGGACGTTGAAAGGAATAGCGGCCGTGCACATTGATGTGCCGCCTGATAGATGGATTGAGCCGGGCCACATCGTCATCCAGCACTGGATAGCCCTGCGCCCGCAGCTGGCGCAAAGCGTCGTCAATGTAGACGGTGTTCCACAGCACCAAACAGTTCAAAACAATGCCCAAGGCTCCTAACTGATCCGCCATTCCCTCGTAGTAGCGCTGGAATACCTGGCTTTTGCGGCCGTGGAACACTTTCTGCGCCAGGTCGTGGCGGCCTTCCTGGAGGTTGCGGATGCCTTTGATGCCGCGCCGCATGCCCTCGTCATCGATCAGCGCCAGCACATGCAGACTCTTAAAAATCCGGCCGTAGGTGTTGATCGCCTCGCCCATCGCGGTTGGCCGGCCGTCGCGCTGCAGCATCCGCACCACGTCGTAGGGGTTGACGGCGCTGGTGTAGATGGAGCCGACCAGGCGCAGGATGTCCGGCCACCACCGGGCGACCTTGCCCAGATCCAGCCGCCCGCGCGCCAGCGCGTTCAGCGCCCGTAATCGGCATCGGCCTGCACCCGCCACAGCTTCTGGTCCGGCAGATCGGCCAGCGCCGGCCGATACTCCTTGTCGAGTAGATGCGCGAGCCCGAATACCAGATCGCTGTAAGATCCGGTATCGGTGACAATCACGTCGGCCCGGCGGCCCTCGCCCGAGCCGAAAATGACATCCAGCGCGTGCAGGCAATCCCGGTCCGTGCCGGACACGATTTTCCACGCGATACCGAACGCCTGATCATTGATCATATTCAGCCAGGTTATTCCACGCTTCGGTCCGAAATACTTTTTATTCGGCCGGGCGTACGCGGAGGGCACCGGGACGACAAACCGCATGCCGTCGATGGCCGCGACCAGGCCGCCGCCCAGCGCCTGAGCGAAACCGATCCCGGCCTGCTTGGCGATCAGGTGCGGGTTGGCCGCGTCGTAGTTGTCGGCGCGTAGGTAGGTGTGATCGACGTAGCCGAGCCGGTGCCGCTCCAGCGCGGGCACGCCCTTGACCGCGATCGGCCCGTAGGTGATGTTCAGCGCTTGCGCGGTCAGGCACGCCGCCACCGAGATGTCCAGGTTGTCCAGGTGCGGGCCGGTGCCGGCGATCGAGGTGAAGGCCTCCATGAACTTCGGGCACCAGCCCAGCACCTCCACGACCGCTTCGGAGATGTCCACCCGCGGCATCATCGCCATCCAGCCGCTCGGCGTGCTCGGCCGGCAGCTCCGCGGGGTCTTCGGGCAGGCCCAGGTCGGTCAACACGCTGTCCTTATCCGCCACCCACGCCGCGCCCTGCAGCATCTGGCCGAGGCCGGCCGGACCGCACCCGAGTTGCAGGCCGAGAGCCGCCACCAGAGCCTGTCCAGCCTCGGCCGCTACCTCCGTCTGGGCGAGGAAACCTCCGCCCGCATGACCGCCGAACACGATCCGGCAGCACGCCGACACACCCGCTGACAGCCTCTCGGCCTAACCTCGAAGGCGATCCCTGACAGGGCCAACGACTCTCGAATGTACTTCCTGGCACCTTCGTTAACGACAGGCCGAGATGGCGGAAACGGCGGCGCTGCTCGGCGAAGTCGAGGACCCCGCGCAGCTCGGCGCTCTCGCCGATCGGGTGCGCGCGGCCTTCCGCACGGAGTTCGTCACCCCCTCAGGCCGGATCGTGAACGAGTCCGCCACCGCCTACGCACTCGCCATCGTCTTCGGAATCCTCGACGAGGACCAGCGGCGAAAGGCCGGCGACCGGCTGGCCGCCCTCGTCTCCAAGTCCGGCTACCGGATCTCCACAGGGTTCGCCGGCACCCCGCTCGTCACCCATGCACTGAGCGGCACCGGTCACCTCGAGGAGGCGTATCTGCTGCTCACCGAGCTCGGCTGCCCGTCCTTCCTCTACCCGGTGACCATGGGCGCCACCACCATCTGGGAACGCTGGGACTCGATCCTGCCCGATGGCACCCTCAACTCCACCGGGATGACCTCCCGCAACCACTACGCGCTCGGAGCCGTCGCCGACTGGCTGCACCGCGTCGTGGGCGGCATCGAGCGCCTGGAGCCCGGCTACCGGCGAATGCGGATCGCACCGCGACCAGGCGGAGGACTGACCTGGGCACACGTCGCGCACGAGAGCGCGTATGGCCGGGCCCTCCTCGACGTCACCATCCCGGCGGGCACCACGGCCACCGTCGTTCTGCCCCTCCACCCGGACGGCGTCAGCGAGGCCATCGGGTCCGGCGCGCGTTCGTGGCGCTACGCCGTCGCTTCATCGAGCGAAACCGACGTGGAGTACACCATGGACACTCCCTGAGACATCTGTCCGCGAACGGCGTGCTCTGGCAGGCCGTCACCGAGGCGTTCGAGAAACATTTCCCGGGAGTCCCGCTCGATCCCTCCGCTCCGGAAACCGCAGCCGCATCCCTCAACCTCGTGCTCCAGCACATCCCCGGCTCCTCGGCGGGCCTGGAGCGTGACCTCCGCAACGCCCTGAACCCGGATCGATCCCGCTGATGTCTTCGATCCCTGGCGATCTGATAGCGCCGGGTCAGCCACTCGGCCGGTGCCCTGCTGGCCGGCTACCCCTCGAGGACCGGCTGGCATGGCTTCGAAGCGCGCCCGTGGTACTGCCAGTATATGGTGCTGCGGTGAATGGGGACGATTCGGTCGGGCCGCGCCGCCCTGGTATGCGTCAGGTCGCACGAGAGGCCGGTGTTTCACCGACAACCGTGAGCAACGTCCTCAACAATCCCGAACTGGTCGCCGAGGGGACGCGCCGGCGCGTGCACGCGGCGATGGAGCGCATGGGGTATCTGCCCGACAGCGCCGCCAGACGGTTACGGGGGATACCCAGTCCGCTGGTCGGCGCGGTGACGCTGGACATCGCCGGGCCGTTCTTCACCGAGGTGTGCCGGGGGGTGGAGGACCGGCTGCTTCAGGACGGCTGCATGCTCATGACCTGCAGCACCGACTTGCAGCCGGGGCGAGAGCAGCACTACCTGCGGGAGTTGGAGAAGCAGCGCGTGCGCGGCGTGCTCATCACCCCGGTCGAGGCCGATCTGGACTCGCTGGTCGCCCTGGCCGGGCGTGGTGTCCCGGTGGTGCTGCTGGACCACAGGTCCGACGGCCGGCTGTGCTCGGTGTCTGTCGACAACCAGTGGGGTGGTGAGCAGGTCGCGGGACACCTGATCGCCTTGGGGCACCGGCGGATCGCGTTGCTCAGTGCCGCGATCGAGGTGCAGCAGACCGCCGAGCGTCACGCCGGCGTGCGCAAGGCGTTCCTCAAGGCCGGCCTGGACCCCGGCCGGGGGGTGCTGGACGTCCGGGTGCCGTCGCCCGATATCACCGAGACCGCCGCGGCGGCGTTGGAGGATGTGCTGGGCGCGGCTGATCCGCCCACCGCGATTCTCTGCCTCAACGACGCGGCGGCGCTGGGCGTGATCGGGGGCTTGAAGGAGCGAGGGGTCGCGGTGCCGGGCGAGATGTCGGTCGTGGGGTACGACGACGTGGCGTTCGCCGCCCAGCTCGCCCCGCCTCTGACCACCGTGTGGCAGCCGAAGCGGGAGCTGGGCCGGGTCGCGGCGGAACTGCTGCTGGACGAGGCCCGGGCGGGGCACCGGCATCAGAAGCTGGTCTACCGGCCGCAGCTGGTCGTCCGCGAGTCGACCGCGGCCCCCTGCCGTTGACGCGTCCGGGCTCCGAAAGTTTCAGAACAGGTGCGGCCTTCTTCCCACCGCTGACCTGAAAGGAAACAATCCCGGCAGAGGATGAAGATCGGCGTCTCGTTGACACTCTGATCAGGACCTTCTTACGGTGTGCTCGCTCGACACCTCCCCAGAGGTCCGCCCATCGATTGGACGCTCAATGAAACGTTTATCCCTGCTCTCCACGGTGCTCGGCAGCACCGTATGCCTGGTGGCCGCGGGCGCGGTCGCCCTGCAGTCGCCTGCCGCCGCGGCGGTGGCCTGCGAGGTGGACTACGCCGTCACCACCCAGTGGGCCGGTGGATTCACCGGCAACGTGACCATTCAGAACGTGGGCGAGGCGATCAACGGCTGGCACCTGGACTGGTCGTTCACCGCCGGACAGCGGATCACCCAGGCGTGGAACGCCACGGCCACCCAGAACGGCCCGGCCGTCAGGGCGCAGGACGCGGGTTACAACGCCGCGATCCCCCAGGGCGGCAGCACGACGTTCGGCTTCAACGACTCCTGGAACGGCGCCAACCCGGCGCCCGACTCGTTCGCGCTCAACGGCGTCACCTGCACCGGCGAAGGCGGCGAGCCCACCCCCACCGTCACCCCCACGGTCACTCCTACGGTCACCCCGACCTCCGTTCCCGAGGATGCCAAGCAGGCCGAAGACCTCGACCGAGGCCTGATCAGTGTCCGCTCCGGCAACGGCAACCTGGTCTCCTGGCGGCTGCTGGGTACCGAGCCCCGTACGACGTCCTTCAACCTCTATCGGGGCGGCACGCGCCTGGCGACCGTCACGGACTCCACCAATTACCTGGACTCCGGGGCCGCTTCGGACGCCTCCTACACAGTTCGCCCGCTCAGCGGCGACACCGAGGGCCCCGCCTCGGAGAGCTCGCTGCGCTTCGGCAGCGGCTACCTCGACGTGCCGATCACACCACCGTCCTCCGGCCACCACGCCAACGACGCCAGTACCGGCGACCTCGACGGCGACGGCCGCCTGGACCTGGTGCTGAAGTGGGAGGCCAACAACTCCAAGGACAACTCCCAGTCCGGCGTGACCGACCCGGTCTACCTCGACGGCATCAGGCTGGACGGCACCCGCCTGTGGCGCATCAACCTGGGCCGCAACATCCGCGCCGGCGCCCACTACACCCAGTTCCAGGTCTACGACTACGACGGCGACGGCAAGGCCGAGGTCGCCATGAAGACCGCCGACGGCACCGTCGACGGCCGCGGCACCGTCATCGGCAACGCGAGCGCCGACCACCGCAACTCCGGCGGCTACATCCTGTCCGGCCCCGAGTACCTGACCATGTTCAACGGCCAGACCGGCGCGGCGATGTCGACGGTGAACTACGACCCGCCCCGCGGCAACGTCTCCTCCTGGGGCGACAACTACGGCAACCGCGTGGACCGGTTCCTGGCCGGCACCGCCTACCTGGACGGGCAGCGGCCCAGCCTCATCATGGCCCGCGGCTACTACACCCGCGCCGTGATCGCCGCCTGGGACTTCCGCGACGGCCGCCTCGTCAAGCGCTGGACGTTCGACACCAACGCCTCCGGCAACGGCTCCTACGCCGGCCAGGGCAATCACAGCCTCACCGTCGGCGACGTGGACGGCGACGGCCGCGACGAGATCCTGTACGGGGCCGCGACCATCGACGACAACGGCGCCCGCCTGTGGAACGTCGGCTGGGGCCACGGCGACGCCGCCCACCTCGGCGATCTCAACCCGGGCCGGGCGGGCCAGGAGTACGTGAAGATCTCCGAGTCGGCCAACCGGCCGGGCCTGTACATGGTCGACGCCCGTACCGGCCAGGTGCTGTGGCAGACCGGCACCGGCGCGGGCTCCGACGGCGAGGGCCCGGCCCGCGGCGTGTCCGCCGACGTCTACGCCGGCAGTTCCGGCGCCGAGTCCTGGGCCGCCGGCGCGGGACAGAACGGGCTGCGCAACACCTCCGGAACGGTCATCGGCCGCCAGCCGTCCTCGGCCAACTTCCTGTCCTGGTGGGACGGCGACCCCGTGCGCGAACTGCTGGACCAGACCAGGATCGACAAGTACGGCACCGGCGGCGAGACCCGCCTGCTGACCGCCTCCGGCGTGCACAGCAACAACGGCACCAAGGCCACCCCGTCACTGGCGGGCGACATCCTCGGCGACTGGCGCGAAGAGGTCATCTGGCCCACCACCGACAACCGCGCCCTGCGCATCTACGCCACACCCCACCTGACCACCGTCAAGATCCACACGCTGCTGCACGATCCGCAGTACCGAGTGGCTCTGGCCTGGCAGAACACCGCCTACAACCAGCCGCCGCACCCGAGCTTCTTCATCGGCAACGGCATGAGCACCCCGCCCCAGCCCAACGTGTACCTGCGCTGACGCCTGCCGAGCATTCCGCGGATGAGGACGGCGGAGCACCCGGCTATGTGCGCTTCTGGCCTGGCCGCGACAATGACCATGCTGTCCCGCCAGCGGCGGGGCACGCCTGGAAGCCACCGAGACGCGGCCAGCTCGGTGAAGCGGCAGCCGAAGGTCGGGGAGCGGCGTCCTGCGGATTGAGGAAGTCGTCCCCGGCCGGCGGGGACTGAACGGGCGCTGTTGCTAGCATCGCCGGCTCCTGCACCCAGCTCGGCGATGCTGGCGTCGTGGTCGCGGAGCGTGCGCACGACGGTGGCCGCCAAGAGGGCGCCGGCCCCTGTTGGCGGCGCCTTGGGTGATGACCAAGCGGGAAGCGATCTCGCGGAGGCTGAGGTCCTGACCGCGCAGATACAGCACCACGGACATCAGGCTCCCATCCGCGGCGCCGCCGATCTCCTTGCTGTCCCTGCCGTCCTTGCGGGCGCTTGGTGGCCCTTCAAGGTGCGGTCGCGGATGTCTTAGCGTCCCCTGAGGGGGCTGCGAGCACGGTGAACACCACGCCGGACGGATCGTGGCTGCCTTGCAACTCGGCGGTGAGGGACTTCAGGCGGAGCCGCAGGCGCGCAGTCGTTCGGCGAACTCGGCCAGGGACAGGATCGCGGCGGGCACGCACCGGGAGGGCCGGACGCCGGACGGCTGTTTCATAGGCGTTCACGGTGAAACGTCCCTCGGGCGTGTCAGGTGCGCTCGGTGTCTTGCCGCTGATCGGGGTGTTCGTGGGTGGCGGCCCAGGAGGCGAGGCCTTCCCACGGTATCGCCAGTGCACTCGCTTCGGCTTGTCGGCGAACTGCATCCAGAGCATGAAGTCCCGAGCGTCCTCGCGTACAGCACGGTCCCATTCGAGGTCGCCGACCGCCCCACAAGAACCTCCACCAGCGCAGCAGGTCCATGCCGTAAGACCGGAGCGTCGATGCGGGGCTGCCGGCGGCCAGCAGGTCGGTGACGTACGTGGTCACGGGCCCGACCCGGACCCCATGTGCGTCCAGCAGTCGGTACGGCTCCCACATGATTTAGTTCAGTCAACAGGCCTTAGGCAGGTAGGGGTAAACCGCACATGCCTGACGATATCCAGGGGTTGTCAGCCATGTAGGTCATGTAAGCCGTGTGCGCCGGCGTCAGCCAGGTCGAGACCGTGCTCAACGTCGTCGGACTCGGGCGGGTCATCCAGAGCGGTTCGCCGGGCTGGTCGGGGTCCTGCTGAACGATCCCCTGATGTTCGGCTACTGCTACACGCAGCTCACCGGCGTCTTCCAGGAGCAGAGCGGGTTCTACCGCTTCGACCGTACGAGCAAGCTGGACGTGTCCCGGATCCGCGCGGTCCAGCTCCGCCCCGCCGCCATCGAAGCCGCCACCGAGGTGGCCACCGGGGCGGCCACCTCGGAAGCACATGGCTAGCTCGCCAGACCGGAGTTGATCTCGGCGAGCACCTGGGTCGCCTTCGTGTAGCGGACGAGGTTGTCCAGCGTGGGCGGCTGCGCGAGGGTGGCCTGGGCGTGGCGGACGGCCTCGCCCACCGTCCGCACCCCCAGGGCCCGCGCGGTGAGGCCGTCCACGGCGGTGCCGGCGTTGATCCGGCGGCCGGCCAGGTTGAGCATGGTGGCCAGCAGTTCGGCCCGCAGTGTGCGCGGCTGCGTCAGCGGCAGGGTGAGGACGGCGGTGGACTCCCGCAGGGAGAGCGCGCCGTTCGCGGCCGAGCCGTCGGCGCCGTCGAAGCGGTCGTCGGTGGCCTGGACGCGGGCGAGCGCCTCGGCGGTGCGCAGGTCGGGCCGCAGCGCCCAGAACGTGACCAGCCCGGGGTCGCGGCTGGGGGAGACGGTCGTGATCCGCGTTTCCGCCGTCGCGGCGGCGGGGCTGGTGGGGCACGGGCCGGAGCCGTCGGCGCTCAGCGAGACCGGCACGATGACCGTCGCCGCGTCCAGGAGCAGCAGGCTCGGCCGCGCGGTGAAGGCGATCGTGCCGGTCCCCGTGCCGGCGGGCAGCGTGCCGATGGCCCAGCGCAGCGTGGTGGTGCCGTCGGTGTTCCTGCTCACGGAGCCGGGGCGGGGCCCGGCGCCCTGGTCGAGCGCGGCGCTGTAGTAGAGGCCGGCGGGCAGCGTGGCGGTGAGCGTGGCGCCGGAGGCCGCGGCCCCGCCGGTGTTGCGGTAGGTCAGGGTGTAGGCGGCGGCCTCGCCGGCGTTGACGGTGGCGGGCGCGGTGGCCGCCACGCCGATCACCGGCCGGTGCACCGTGGTGGACACCCCGGCGGCGTTGTCGGACAGGGTGCCGGTCTCGGCGTATCCGCGCTCGTTGGTCCCCGACACGGCCGCCTTGTTCGTCAGGACCGTCCCGTCCGTGGTCGCACAGGGGATGTCGTAGGTGAACGTCTCCCGCGCGGAGCCGCCCGCCGGCACGTCGGACGTCGTGCGGTGGACGACGTCGCCGCCGGGCATCGTGTCGTCGATCTTCACCGCCGTGGCGGTGGCGGGTCCCTTGTTGCCCACGGCCACGGTGTAGGTGAGCCGGTCGCCGGGGGAGGCGTCCTGCCTGTCCACGGTCTTGGCGGCGGTGAGGTCGATCGGCGGGTTGAGACTCGCGGCGGCCTCGGCGGTGATCTCGGCGCTGCCCAGGCCGAGCACGCCCTTGTGCGCGCCGTCCTCGAACCAGGGGCTCTCGCGGAAGTTGAGGTTCAGGTGGTCCCAGTCGTTCCAGGAGGTGAGGGTCTGCTTGGGGGAGACGGGGCAGGACGTGGTGTCGGGGCCCATGATGATGTGGTTGACGTCCCCGGACTGGCTCGTCGCGCTGGTGCCGTCGCCATTCCAGTCGACCGGCTTGTTGGCCGGCGTGGTCAGCGCGACTCCGGGTTTCCCGGCCACCACCGTCCCGTACACGACCGTCGCGCTACCCGCTCCCGGCAGGGCGTCGCCCACCTCGTCGAGACCCTGGTCCTCGTTCATGGGGGCGCGCTCCTGGGGCTGGTAGTCCAGGGGGCGGGACGCGGTGGACGCCGTGGGGAACTGGTAGGAGTAGTTCATGACGCTCAGGTAGTTCGGCTTGCAGTTGACGCTGTCCAGGCCGCCGTGCTGCAGCCCGAGCGTGTGGCCGAGCTCGTGCATGAACGTGCCCGCCTCCGCCGCGGTCTGGCCGCCGTTGGCGGTGATCCGCGTGTTGTCCCACGCGCCGAGCGAGATGACGAAGTCGTTGCCGCCCGGCAGGGCGACGCGGGCCAAGTGGGCCAGGTCGACGTGCTGCTGGGTGTCGTCGCCCGCCTCGGCCTGGCCCGACGTGGTGCCGAGGCCGGTCAGCCCGTGCACCGACACGGCGTAGCGGAACGCCAGCCGCTTGGCGCCCAGGATGTTCTCGCAGTTGCGTGAGATCCGGTCGAGCACGTCGCCGAAGTTCCCGTCGCAGGCGATGGCGGGGTCGCCGAACTTGACATCGTCGAAGTCGTCCCAGCTACCGGGGCTCTTGGTGTCGAACGTGATCCGCTCCGCCTCGCCGGCCCGCTCCCCGGTATAGACGTGCAGGGTGATGCCGTGCGCCGCGAAGGCGGTCACCACCCGGCTGATGGCGTTCGGGTCGAACTCCCTGGAACGCTGGCAGTACGACGCCAGGCAGAACATCGCGTCCAGCTCGACGAAGATGTCCTTCTTGTTCGGGTCGGCGCTGTACGGGGGCTGGTTCAGCGCGAGATCGACCGTGCCGTCCTGGTCGTAGTCGATGCCGTTGATCTCCCAGGCGTCCAGCAGCCCGTCCTGGTCGGTGTCACGGCCGGTGTGCACCTTCAGGTTGGTGGAGCAGGTGCCGATCGTCGTGTCGCCCGACAGTGTCGAGGTGATGTCGATCCGCAGGCCGCTCGCGTCACCGAGGCCCTCCGCGTACGCCGGCGGCAGGTCGAATTCCCCCTGCACCAGCCCCGTCTCGGCGGATAATAACTGCCGGTAGAACGGCGTGGCGTGCCAGTAGTGGAAGCCGGCCTCCACCGTGGCGGTGAACCAGCCGCTCTCCTGGCTGTCGTTGAGGAAGGTGATACGGGCACGGGGCCGCTCGCCCTCCGCGAGCGACAGGGGCGAGGTCCCGAGGAACTCGCACTCACCGTGCACCGCGCCGTCGGCGTGCCCCGCGGGGGCGCCGAGCAGGGCGGCGACGACGAATAAGACGAGCGGCACGATCACGCGGCGGATAAGCATGGGCCGAGTGTCGGCGCCCGCGCTCGTGCCGTCATGAGTAACCCGTACTCATCCTGTTCCGGTGGCGGCCACAACCTGGCCGCCACCCCTGCGACGGTGGTTCCACAGCCGGGCAACAATGAAGGAGCCGAATATGTCCGTCCAGTCCATCACTCATCTGAACTTCCGGAGCGAGGCGAGGCGCGAGCCCGATCGCCGACATGTACACCGGCCATGGCTCGACTGTCCGCGCAGACTCCAGCAGTTCGCAAATGGCACGCTGGATCTTCCCCGGCCCACGGCTCATCAGCACAGCGTAAGTGTTGAGGCGTTTCGGCGCGCGCCACCTCAACACTTACCGCCCTCGGCCCACTTGCCTAACGTGCCTCAACGCTGACCGGGCCGCTGACCTGCATGATCACTTGAGAACCCAAGATAACTATGGTGGTGTCGCAGAGCACGAGGGCGTCGACGCGGTCGTCGTCCCAGCGGACCAGGGTGAGCGCGGCGGACGGGGAGTGGCCGGGCTGGAGATCGGGGACAGTGAAGGTCTACCCCGGCGCCGCGCACGCGATCAACGGCGAGCCCCCGGGCGAGATCGCCGCCGACCTCGCCGCATTCCTGGCCGCGAGCTGACACGATCACGCGGGTCCAGACAAATACGAAACTGCGGTTGCGTAAATCCGGGGCCAAGGATAGCGGTAACCCGGCCTCGGCCGGTGTCCAGCACTTGATGAGGTCCTCCAGCTCCCACTGTCTGCGCATCGGCAGGAATCCTTTCTCCCCGATCGCTATAGGCCCTCCGCTCCCGAACGTGCCCCCAGCCGCCAGGTAGCCGATCGCAGGTCCTCAGTCGTTGTCGGTCACTCTGATTCCGGGGACGTCGTGGGAGTGGAGGTCCTTGGCCTGGTGGCGAGTGGAGCAGTCGTGGTCCGTCGAGGATGATCTCGGCGATGTGTGCGGAGCGTTCGCGGCTGGTGTCCGCGTCGGGATGTCGCATCGCGGCGAAGGCGCCCGCGACGATTGCTATTACCTCGTCGACTGTCACGGCGTGACATACGACACACCGGTGGTGGTCCTGCTGACAGGCAGACGTGATCAGCCCGCCGAGCCGGTAGAGCGCATCAGGGCGGGGGACTGTACGGTTTTCGGTGTAACTCCTGATCATGGAGAACGCACCTGATGAGTACTGTGATCCAGGCATCGACGGAGATCGACCTGGAGGACGCCGCAGTGGCGCGCAAGAAGCCCGAGAACTCGACGGATCGGGAGCTGGTGGCCAGGCTGGTCGACCAGGCCCGGGCCGAGGGAGTGGAACTGGTCGGTGAGAACGGGCTGCTGGGC
>NZ_VCKX01000280.1 GCF_005889725.1 Nonomuraea zeae | reverse complement strand
CGTGCACGGGTGTATGGTCGGCAGCGTCAGATGTGTATAAGCGACAGGGCGAAGCCGGGGCTGGGCTGCCACAGGCTGATCTCGGTCCCCTGGTCGTCCGTGCAGGTGCAGCCGCGTCCCGACTTGCTCTCGTACACCTCCCCCGTGCCGCCCCCGAGCTTGGCCACCTGCTCCACCGCCGCGTCGATGTCGGTGACGTGGTAGTAGAGGTTCGGCTGCGACGACGGCCCGCCAGAAGTGAGCCCCATGGGCACGGCCGTGTTCGTGACGTGCAGGTAGCGCTCGTGCTCCCGCCTGAACTCCCAGCCGAACAGCGGCCCGTAGAAGGCCGCCGCCCGGTCCAGGTCCTGCACGGAGAGGGTGTAGTAGCCCAGCTCGACACTCATGTACGCGCCTCCGTAATATTTGTCGCTATCGTTAAGGATTAACAGCCTAACGGAAGCAGGCAAATATTAACAGCAACGTTAACGATGTGGACGCTACGCTGGCTGCCCTCGCCGACCCCACCAGGCGCAAGGTGATCGACCTGCTGCGCGAGGGCCCGCGCCCGGCCGGCGAGCTGGCGCAGGCCGTGCAGATGAGCGCGCCGGCGCTCAGCAGGCACCTGCGCGTGCTGCGGGCGGGCGGGCTCGTCCAGGCCGAGGCCGGGGGCGCCGACGCCAGGCTGCGCCTGTACACGCTGCGCCAGGAGCCCTTCGTGGCGCTGCAGGCGTGGCTGGACCAGGTGCAGGCGTTCTGGGCCGAGCAGCTCGGCTCGTTCAAGGACCACGTGGAGCGCACCCGATGACCACCCGGCAGCACCCGGTGACCACCCGGCAACGTCCGATGACCGCCCGGCAGCATCGGGAGCGCGCCCGGTGAAGGCGCAGGACTCCGTCCAGGCCGCCGTCACCGTGCCCGTCGACCCGGCGACCGCGTTCCGGATCTTCACCGACGAGATCGACAGCTGGTACGTACGCGGCCGCCACAGCTGGGTCGACCCCGCCCGCGCGGTGGGCATCAGGTTCGAGGACGGCTACCTGCGCGAGCTGTGGTCCGACGGCGGCCACGTCGACACCGGCCGGGTGCTCGCCTGGGAGCCGCCGCACCGCCTGGTGTGGGCCGACCTCATCAACGACACCGGGCGGATGGAGATCGAGGTGGCCTTCACCCCGGTCGAAGGCGGCACCGAGGTGCTGCTAGAACACCGCGGGCTCGGCACGCTGCCCCCCGACGTGGCCGGGCGGATCCGGCGCGGCTACTCCTGGAACATCGTCCTGCGCTGGTTCGCCGACCGGTGGAAGGGCTAGCGCCGGCCGTACTTCTTGTGCACGGCCTGCTTGCTCACCCCGACCGCGTCGGCGATCTGCGCCCAGGCCAGCCCCGCCACCCTGGCCCGCCGCACCTGGACCGCCTCCAGGCGCTCGATCTCGCGGCGCAGCGCGGTCGTGGCGTGCAGTGCCAGCAGCGGATCGTCGTCCTGAGCCTGCCTCATCAGGGTCGCCAGGTCGTTCGTCATGCACCAAAGGTAATCCAGCAGCGGGGACAGCGGATCCCACCGGCTCGTCAGCGGGCCTCCACCACGAGCCGGACGCCCAGCCCGATCAGCACCACGCCGGAGATCTGCTCCAGCCGCCGCCGCACCGCGGGCCTGCCCAGCCACGCCTTGGCCTTGGCGACCGCCCAGATGAGCAGCCCGTACCAGAGCAGGTCGATCAGCACCCATACGACGGCCAGCGTCACGAGCGTCACCGGCACGTTCTGGCCCGCCGGGACGAACTGCGGCAGGAACGACATCGCGAACACCGCCGCCTTCGGGTTGGCCAGGCACGTCCCCAGCCCGGCCAGGTACGGCCCGCGCCACCCCTGCACCACCGCGGGCTCGGGAGCCGCCGTGCCCTTGCGGGCCTGCCACAGCGCCTGCGCCCCCATCGCCACCAGCACCGCGGCTCCGGCCACGCGCATCACGTCGTAGGCCAGTTGCGAGGCCACCAGCAGTGCCGACAGGCCGAACGCGGCGGCCAGGCCCCACAGCAGGATGCCGGTCTCGTTGCCCAGCGTGGCGGCCAGCCCCGAGCCGCGGCCCGCGCGCAGTGTCTGGCGCAGGATGATGGCGGTGCTCACCCCGGGCACCATGGCGATCAGGACGCACGCGCCCGCGAAGACGAGAAGATACATGCCGGGCATCGTGGCAGAGCCGCGCCCGGAAATCCCCTCATTTATTCATACAGCTTGCCGAGCTCCGCGACCGTCTCACGCATCAGCTCCCGCAGCTCCGGCGGCCCCAGCACCTCGACGCCTGCGCCCATCCGCAGCAGCAGCCAGCGGGCGTGCGACAGCGACTCGACCGGCACGGTGATCGTCACCCGGCCCTCGGGGTCGGGCTCCCCCGCCGCGGCCAGCGCCGCGCCGACGACGTCGGCGCCCATCGTGTACGCCAGCAGGTCGCCCATGCCCGGCGCGAGCTTGACGACGGCCTCGGCGGTGTACATCCGCTCGCGGAACTCCTTGGCGTAGCCCTGCCAGAACCCGGCCAGCTCGAACCCCTCCGGCCAGGGGAACCGGCCGGGCAGCGTCTCCAGCGTGAGCACCCGCGAGACCCGGTACGTACGGGGATCGCGCTCCGGCGGCGCGGCCACCAGATACCAGGAGCCGCCCTTGAGCACCAGCCCGTACGGATGGATCACCCGATCGACCACCTGCTGGCCCCACCGCCGGTAGGTCATGCGCAACGGCCGCTGCTCCCACACCGCCTCGGCCACCTCGCTCAGATGCGGCACGTCGTCGGCCGAGCGATACCAGCCCGGCACGTCGAGCAGGAACCGCTCGCGCATCCGCGCGGCGTGCGAGCGCGGCTCCGGCGGCAGGGCGGCCAGCAGCTTCAGCTCCGCGTTGGCCGCCACGTCGGCCAGCCCCAGCTCGGCCGCGGGCCCGGGCAGCCCCGCCAGGAACAGCGAGGACGCCTCTTCCGCCGTCAGCCCGGTGAGCCGGGTGCGGTAGCCGTCGATGAGCTGGTAGCCGCCCGCCGGACCCCGGTCGGCATAGACCGGGACGCCGGCCGCCGAGAGCGCCTCGACGTCGCGGTAGACGGTGCGGACCGACACCTCCAGCTCTTCGGCCAGCTCCGGCGCGGTCATGCGGCCGCGCGTCTGCAGGAGCAGGAGCAGCGAGAGCAGGCGACTGGCACGCATGCCGCCCATTGTATTGCGCACATAGATCGTGTTTGTATGAACATATGGAACGTTTAACTGCCATCATGAACGCTCTGCGCAATCAGGACAGCGTGTCGGTCGCCGAGCTGGCCGCCGAGCACGCGGTGTCGGAGATGACCATCCGCCGCGACCTGGACGAGCTGGCCCAGCAGGGGGTGGTGCGCAGGGTCAGGGGCGGCGCCCTGTCGCTGCTGCTGCGCGGCGAGGAGCCGCCGTTCGAGGTGCGCGAGCGGGAGGCGGTGGAGGCCAAGCGGCAGATCGGCGCCGAGGTGGCCGAGCTGATCGCCGACGGCGAGGCCGTGGTGCTGGACGGCGGCACGACCGTGCTGGAGGTGGCCCGCGCCCTGCTCGATCGCCGGCTGACCGTGCTGCCGCTGGCCCTGCAGCCGGTGACGATGCTGGCCGCCGCGCCGCGCGTGCGCCTGGTGCTGCCCGGCGGCGAGGTCCGCCAGGGCGAGCACAACTTCATGGGCCCGCTGACCGAGAGCTCCATCAAGGCGCTGCGCTTCGACACGGCGGTGATCGGCTGCTGCGGCCTGTCCGCCGAGCACGGCCTGACCGCCCACGACCTGCCGGAGGTCGCGGTCAAGCAGGCCGCCATCGCCGCGGCCAGGCGGGTGATCGTGGCGTGCGACTCGGGCAAGTTCTCGCGTACGGCGTTCGGCGCGGTCTGCCCGATCTCCCGGCTGGACGTGGTGGTGACCGACCCCGGCATCCCGCGCGAGCAGCGCGACGCCCTCACCGCGGCCGGCGTGACGGTCAGGGAGGCCGGGTGAGACGCGAGCGTACGGCCGTCTACCTGCTGTTCTTCCTGGCCGGTGCGGCCATCGGCACCTGGACGGCGCGCATCCCCGCCATCAAGGCGAGCCTCGGCCTCGGCGACGGGCAGCTCAGCCTCGCCCTGCTGGCCATCGCCGCGGGCGCCGTCGCCGGGATGACGGCGGTGGGCCGGCTGGTGGACCGGCACGGCAGCAGCCGCGTCATGATCCCGGCGGCGCTGCTGCAGGGCGTCGTGCTGGTGCTGCCCGCCTACGCCGGTGGCCTGGGCGCGCTGATGGGGACGCTGCTGGTGTTCGGCATGGTGCACGGGATCCTCGACGTGGCCATGAACGCCAACGCCGTGGAGGTGGAACGGGCGCACGGGCGGCCGATCATGTCATCCTTCCACGCCGTCTACAGCGTCGGCGGGTTCGCGGGGGCCACGACGGGCGGCCTGTTCGCGCACGCGGAGCTGGAGCCGTCGGTCACGTTCCTGTCGGCGGGCGCGGTGATCGCGCTGCTGGCCGTCTGGGCCGCGCGGTGGGCCCTGCGCTCGGCGCCCGCCGCTGATGAGCACCTCGCGGGGGAGCGGGCCGAGCGGCCCAAGGGGATCGCGTTCCTGGGCGTGCTGGCGTTCTGCTGCCTGGTGGGCGAAGGGGCGGCGGCCGACTGGAGCTCGGTCTACCTGCATGAGGACCTGGCCGCCTCTCCGGGGTTCGCCGCCGCGGGCTACGCCGCGTTCTCCGTGATGATGACCGCGGGGCGGCTGGCGGGCGACCGCCTGGCCGCCCGGTTCGGGCCGGTGCCGCTGGTGCGCTGCTGCGGGCTGCTGGCCGCGGCGGGGCTGGGGCTGGCGCTGCTGGGCGGGCATCCCGTGGCGGGCGTGATCGGGTTCGGCTGCTTCGGGGCCGGGCTGTCGTGCATCGTGCCGCAGGTGTTCTCGGCGGCGGGCAACCGCGACCCGGCGTTCGCCGGGCGGGCGCTGGCCCGGGTGGCCGCGATCGGCTACCTGGGGTTCCTGTCGGGGCCGGTGTTCATCGGGGCGGTCGCCGAGCAGGCCGGGCTGCCGCGGGCGCTGGCCATCCCGTCGCTGCTGGCGGCGTTCGTGGCGCTGACGGCCACCGCGCTGCGCACCCGCGCCACAACCCCCGCCCGCTGACCGTCATTGTGGCGGGCCCGGCACAATGACGGTCAGCGCCTGCGGCGGAGGTCGGTACGCGCCGCGGTCACCGGTCAGCCGAACTGCTGCCACCCCAGCCGGACCACCATGGCCGCGACCACGCACAGCAGCACGATCCGGACGAAGGCGGTGCCCCGCTTAAGCGCCGTACGCGCGCCGAACTGGGCGCCGGCCACGTTGCACACCGCCATGCCGAGCCCCAGCGCCCACTGCACGTGCCCCTGCGCCGCGAACACGGCGAGCGCGCCCAGGTTCGTCCCGACATTGATGATCTTCGCCGAGGCGGAGGCCGAGACGAAGTCCAGCCCGAGAATGGTGGTGAAGGCGATGATGAGGAACGTTCCCGTGCCGGGCCCCATGATGCCGTCGTAGAAGGCGATGCCCACGCCGGCGGTGGCCACCGCGGCGAGCACCCGGCGGTCGGTCCGCAGGTGCGGCTCGGGCACGGCCCCCATCCTGGGCCGCAACGTCACGAACGCGGCCACCGCCAGCAGCACCACCATGACCGCCGGCCGCAGCACCTCGGCCGAGACGGCCGCCGCCGCCCACGCCCCCAGGCCCGCGCTGAGCACCGCCAGCGCGGCGCCGGGCAGCGCGACCTGCCGGTCCACCTTGGTGGAGCGCGCGTAGGCGACGGCGGCGGAGCTGGTGCCGAAGACCGACGACAGCTTGTTGGTGGCCATCGCCTCGACGGTCGGGATCCCGGTCATCATGATGGCGGGCAGCTGGAGCAGCCCGCCGCCGCCCACGACGGCGTCGATCCACCCCGCCCCGGCGGCCGCCGCCAGCAACACCAGGATCTGCTCTAGCGGCACGCCACTTCCCCCGATTTCCCCCCGGCAAACCTCAAGAGTGTACAAGTCACCCTTTAGCCGGATTCCGCCCCCTCCCCTCGACGGGGATCGATCAGGCCATGGCCCGCAGGAGGGCGGCGGTGAGTGCGGAGCGCTCGATCATCCCGTCCACGCTGACGTGCTCGTGCCGGGCGTGCGCCCCGGCCCCGACCGCGCCGAGCCCGTCCAGCACCGGCCGGCCGAGCGCGGCGGCGAAGTTGCCGTCGCTGGCCCCGCCCACCGAGCACTCGCGCAGGTCGAGGCCCAGCCGCGCGGCCACCTCCCGCGCCTGCCCGAACAGCCGGGCGGTGCCGGGCGTGCGCTCCATGACGGGCCGGTTCCAGCCGCCGCGCACCGCGAGGGCGGCCCGCGGGTCGTGCGGGCGCAGCCCGGCCAGGGCGGCGTCCACGCGGGCGGCCTCCGCCTGGCTGGCGACGCGTACGTCCACGTCGGCGCGGGCCGTGCCGGCCACCACGTTGGCGCCGGTCCCGCCCGAGACGACGCCGACGTTGACGGTCGTGCCCGTCTCCAGGTCGGTCAGGTCGTGCAGGCTGCGCACGGCCCTGGCCAGCTCGTCGATCGCGCTGGCGCCCTTGGCCGGTTCGAGCCCAGCGTGCGCCTCCACGCCGGTGAACTCCAGCCGGAAGATGCCGACGCCCTTGCGCTCGGTCTTCAGCGCGCCGTCCGCGCTGGCCTCGAACACCAGCACCGCCGCCGCGTCACCGGCCGCCTGCTCGATCAGCGGCCGCGAGGCGGGGCTGCCGATCTCCTCGTCGCCGTTGAGCAGCAGCCGCAGCGGCGGGCGCGGCAGTCCGGCGGCGTCGAGCGCGCGCAGCGCCCACACGAGCTGGACCAGCCCGGCCTTCATGTCGAAGACGCCGGGCCCGGTGACGCGATCGCCTTCGACGGTGAACGGCCAGCCGGCCAGCGTCCCGGCCGGCCACACCGTGTCGTAGTGGGCCAGCAGCAGGACGGGCGCGCCCGCGCCGTCGCCCGGGTAGTCGTTCACCCGGATGTCGCCGTACGCGCCGCCGCCGGTCCGCCGGGTGGCCGCGGGCGCGCCCAGCCGGGACGCCAGGTAGCCGTCGAGCCAGTCCAGCGCCGCGTCGAGCAGCGCCTTGTCGTGGCTGGGCGTCTCCAGCGAGACGTACGCGGACAGGTCGGCGAGCAGCTCGGCGCGGTGGCCGTCGATCCAGTCGCGCAGCTGCGCGTCGCCTGCCGGGGTCGCGGCGGTCACAGGGCGTTCTCCAGTTCGGTGAGGTGGTCCTCGCTCATCGGGGCGCGGCCGGACTCCACGCCGGCCAGCCGGTCGAGCATGCCGCGCAGCAGCGGGGTCGCGATCCCGCCCGCCCGAGCCTGTTCGAGTACGGGCCGGTAGTGGTCGTGCACCTCGACGGGCCGGTGCCGTACGGCGATGTCGCGCCAGATGCCGCTGCGGTCCTTGGGCTGGGTGCGCAGCCAGGCGGTGAGCCGGTCCGTCGCCGCCTCCCGATCCCGCGGCGCGGCGCCCGGCAGGTAGGCGGCCGGCTCGAAGGCGTCGAACGGCTCCAGCCGGTGCCCCAGCGGCGCCGCCACCGAGAACACCTCCGCCACCAGGGCGTGCATCAGCGGCCGGTGCCGGTCGATCAGGTCGGCCATCGGGGCGTCGGCCAGCGCGGTGGCGCTCAGCATGGCGCCGAAGCCCAGCTTGGACCACAGGTAGCCGCTGACGTTCGCGGTGGCCTTGGCGCCCAGCGCGGCCAGGTCCGCGGCCAGCCGGTCGACTCTGGGGCTGGACTCGCCGCCCAGCTCCCCGATCACGAACGCGCCCGGGCCGCCGTCGCGGATCACGCCCGGCTCGACCACGTCGGCGAACACGTTGACGAACGCGCCGACGACGCGCTCGGGGCCGACGTGCTCGGCGATGAGCTGCTCGTTGAGCCCGTTCTGGACCGACACGACGTAGCCGTCGGGGGCCAGCCGGGGCGCGATCCAGGCGGCGGCGCCGGCCGTCGCCTGGGCCTTGACGCACAGCAGCACGCGATGCAGGGGTCCGTCCACCTCGCCGGGGGTGGCGGCGCGCACCCGGGCGCTCTGGTCGCCGGCCGCGCCGCGCAGCACGAGCCCGTGCTCCCGGACCGCGGCGACGTGCGCGGGGTCGGCGTCGATGAGCAGGACGTCGTGCCCGCCTCTGGCCAGGTGGAACGCGACGGTGCCGCCGATGGCGCCGCCGCCGACGATCGCGTAAGGGGTGGATTCGTTCATGCTTGCTGTACCTCGCTCGTTCCCTTCCAATGCAGCGGCAGCGCGGTCGTGCCTGCCGAGGCCCCGCCGTCGACCCGCAGCACCGTGCCCGTCACCCACGCGGCTTCCGCGCCGGACAGCCAGCGCACGGCGGCGGCGACGTCCGGCGGCAGCCCGCGCCGGCCCAGCGGGTTGGCGGAGACGGCCGCGGCGTATTCCTCGGTGACGGGGTTGGCGGCGCTGTCCACGGTCACGAAGCCGGGGCTGACCGCGTTGACCCGGACGCCGATCGGGCCGAGCTCGACGGCCGCGGCCTTGGTGAGCATCTCCAGCGCGGCCTTGGACGTGCAGTAGTGCGCGGCGCCGGGGCGGGCGCGCAGGGCGGCGCCCGAGGCGATGTTGACCACCGAGCCGGTCCGCCCGCTCGCGGCGCAGGCCCGGCCGAACGCCGCGGTGATGAGCATGGGCGCCCGTACGTTGACGTCCTGCACGCGGTCCCACTGGGCGGCGGTCATCTCCAGGAACGGCGTCGCCGGGTAGATGCCGGCCGCGTTGACCACGACGTCCACCGGCCCGTGCTCCTGCCAGGCGCGATCCAGCAGCCCCCCGGCGGCCTCCGCGTCGGCCAGGTCGGCGGCGATCACGTGCGCGCCGAGCCGGTCCGCCAGCCGCGACAGGGCCTCGGCCCGCACGTCGACCGCGGTGATCCGGGCGCCGTCCGCGCTCGCGAACAGCTCGCAGACTCCGGCGCCGATCCCGCTGGCCGCGCCGGTGACCAGCACGTGCGGTGTCATGTCAGCTCCTTTCCCTTGGTCTCGGGCATGGTGGCGTAGACGAGGACGCCGATGAGCGCCGCCGCGGCCACGTAGATCCAGATCTGGTCGCGGAAGCCGTTGGAGGTGAGCCAGGTGGTGACGTACGGGGCGGTGCCGCCGAAGATCGCCACGGCCAGCGCGTACGGCAGCCCGATCCCGGTCGTGCGGACCTCGGCGGGGAACTGCTCGGCCATGACGACGGCGCAGTTGGCGGAGTAGCCGACCAGGAACACCATGCCGATGAGCTCGATCGTCAGCAGGGAGCCGAAGCCGCCGTCCAGGAAGTGGAAGGCCGGCCAGGCCAGCACCAGGAAGCCGAGCGCGAAGGCGAGCATCGTGGGCTTGCGCCCGACCAGGTCCGACAGCAGCCCGCCGAACGGGAGCAGGATCAGGAACACCAGCACCGCGATCGTGTTGGCCAGCAGCGCCTGGTTCAGCGGGATGCCGGTGTCGACGTGCGCGAACGTCGGCATGTAGCTGACCCAGATGTAGTACAGCAGCGTGCCGGCGATGGTGATGCCCGCCACCCGCAGCGCGGCCCTGGGATGGTCCCTGAACATCGTGACCAGGGGGTTGGCGCGCTTGCGGCCCGAGGACTCGACGTTGGCGAACGCCTCGGTCTCCGGCACCGACACCCGCAGCCACAGGCCGACCAGCCCGAGCAGGCCGCCGATGGCGAAGGCCACCCGCCAGCCCCAGCTCTCCAGCGCCGCCTGGTCGAGCGAGGAGGTGAGCACGGTGCCGAGCGCGGAGGCGATCAGCACGCCGCCGCCGACCGAGACCTGCTGCCAGGACCCGGCGAAGGCCCGCCGCCCGCGCGCGGCCGACTCGACCAGGAACGCCGACGAGGTGCCGAACTCGCCGCCGGCCGAGAAGCCCTGGACCAGGCGGGCGAGCACCAGCACGACCGGCGCGGCGATCCCGATCGTCTCGTAGCCGGGGCAGATCGCGATCGCGAACGAGGCCACCGCCATCATCGAGATGGTCAGCGTCATGCCCTTCTTGCGGCCGTGCCGGTCACCGTAGGAGCCGAGGATCGCGCCGCCGATGGGCCGCACGAGGAAGCCGACGGCGAAGACGACGAGCGTCGACAGCAGGCTCGCGGTCTCGTTGTCGGAGGGGAAGAACTGCCGCGAGAACACCGACGCGAACGTGGTGTAGATCGCCCAGTCCACCCATTCGACCGTGTTGCCGATCGCGCCGGCCACGATCGCCTTGCGCTGCGCCCCGGTCAGGCGCGTGGGGACCGCTTCGACGCTCATGACTGCTCCAGGACGTAGTCGGCGACCTGGGCGTGGGTGGCGTACCAGACGTCGCCGTGACCGTCGATGTGGTCGAGCAGCTCGGTCAGGGCCGCCATCCGGGAGCGGTGGCCGATGATGTGCGGGTGCATGGTGAGCTGGAACAGCCCGCCGTCCTCGCGGGCGGCGTCGAACTCGTCGCGCCAGATCCCGGCCACGTCGCGCGGCGGCGTGTACGGCCGCAGCGCGCCGTAGCGCTCCATCATCAGGTAGGGGGCGTCGTCCCTGATCCACTCGACCGGGATCTCCACGATGCCGGTCGGCTCGCCGTCGGCCAGCAGCTCGTACGGCTCGTCGTCGGCCATCAGCGAGGAGTCGTAGCGCAGGCCCAGCTCGCGGGTGATGGCCAGGGTGTGGTCGGAGAAGTCCCACGACGGCGTGCGGATGCCGACCGGGCGCGTGCCGGCCAGCCGCTCCAGCGTGTCGGCGGCGCGCAGGGCCAGCTCCCGCTCGTCGGCCGGGTCGAGCGACATGTTGCGCTCGTGGATCCAGCCGTGCAAGGCGACCTCGTGGCCGGCGGCGACGTAGTCGCGCACCTCGCCGGGGTGCAGCAGGGCGGACACGGCCGGCATGAAGAACGACGCCGGGATCCGGTAGCGCTCCAGCAGGCGCAGGACGCGGGGGGCGCCGACGCGGGAGCCGTACTCGCCCTGGGCGAGCTTGCCCGGCCGGGTCTCGCCGTCGCGCAGCGGGATCGTCTCGTGGTCGGAGTCGAAGGACAGGGCGACGGCGACGCGCGCGCCGCCGGGCCAGGCGGCCGGGCGCAGGCTGCGTCCGGCGCGCACCCGCTCCACGTGGCGGCGCCAGGTTTGCTCGCCCCACTGCCAGGGCTGCTGTTCGGTCATGATGAGGGGTTCTCCGTTCGTGCGGCGGGGGTTCGCGGGGCGGCGGTCCGGGCGGCAGGGCTCCGGGCCACCGGGGTCTGCGCGGCGGGGGTGGGCGCCCAGGCGCGCTTCAGCGTGGTGAGCTGCAGGGTGACGTCGGCGCTGCGCACGCCGGGCAGCGCGCCGACGTCGTCGGTCAGGTAGCGGAACAGGTCGCCGTAGTGCCGCAGCGCCACCTGCCCGGCCAGGTTGAAGCGGCCCGTGGTGGCCGACAGGTAGCGGGTGGAGGGGTGCGCGGCCAGCTGCTGGCCCGCCCGTTCCATCAGGCCGGGCTCGACCTCGAGCCACAGCATGAACTCCACGGCGTATCCGAGCACCTCGGGCTCGGCCAGCGTGCGAAAGCGCAGGCAGCCACGCCGTACCAGGGACTCCACGCGCCGCTTCGCCGTCGACTCGCTGCTGCCGACGGCCTGGGCGAGCGCTTTGTACGACATGCGCCCGTCCTCGCCGAGCGCGTGGACGACGGCCAGCTCCAGCTCGTCGAGGCGCTCCGGCGGGCTCTGCCGGAACCGGTCCTCGAACGGCAGCTCGGCGGCGTCGCGCAGCTCGGCGGTGGCCGGCTCGCCGAGCACGCCGGGGTTCCAGTCGTGGTTGGAGACGAACGTGCGGATGACCGCGTGCGTCTCGCTCTCGGTGACCCGGTCGCCGCCCGGCACGTCGGCCACCATGAGCCCGCTGATGGCGGCGTGCGTGGGCACGACGAACTCGGCCACGCAGTCCGCGCTGCCGGACACGACCGCGACGAACCGCGCCTCGGGCCGGGCCACGATGGCGCCGGCGACGTCGTAGGTCGTGCCCGGCCGGCAGCGGAAGCGGCTCAGCACGGGGACGCCCAGGCCGCAGCGCAGCACGTCCACGACGCCGATGACGCGCAGCAGGCCGCTGTCGCCGAGCAGGGCGGCGCGGCGGACCACGGTGGACTCGCTCGCGCCGACCAGGCGCGCGACGAGGCTCCACGGGGCTCGGCCGTTCAGCTGGAGAGCCGCGACGATCGCGCGGTCCAGCTCGTCGATCTGGACGCCATCTTGCATGGGAACCACTCTTACTGGCGGAATCCCTCAAATGCAAGTAAAATCTGACGCAATCCCCATGAAGGACCCCAGATTTGACCAAACTCCCCCAGATCACGAGCCCTCCCGCGGCGCGCCGCGGCACCGCCCTGCCCGCGCCCGCCCTCGGCGTGCGGCTCGTGCGGCAGCGCCGCCCGCCTGCCCGGCGTCCCCTGCCATAAACGGCGTTCGTCGCGGTGAGCGAGCCGCCGGGCGAGTCGATGGAAAGGGCAATGCCGCGCTCGGAATCCTCGGCCGCCGGAAAAGCAGCTCCCCGCAGAGCCGATTGCCAACGTCGCCGCCGGCCTCCTGAACGCTCCTTCAGCAGGCACCCTTCCGAGCTGGTCAGGCCACGCGGCGCGCCGGGTCTCCGTCATGAACCCGGGCGGCGGGAATTATCGGATCCTCGCGCCGGCGGCGCATTTCTCCAAAAGCGCATTCCACCAGCAGTGAATGATCAGCGACATACAATCGCGGGGGTGAGACGGAACCTGCCGCGCCGATGGGCGTGCCTCATCCTGGGCGGCGCGCTGCTGATGCCGTACATGATGGTCGGCGTCCTGGTCGCCGGCCTGTGGCAGGGCGAGTCCGCGAACCTGCTGATGCCCGTACAGGTGGGCGTGTTCGTCGCGGTGCTGCCCGTCGTGGCGGTCACCGGGCTGTTCCTGCCGGTGCGGTCGGTGGCGGTGAACGCGGCGCAGGGCCTGCTGGGCGCGCACGTCGAGGTCCCGCCGCGCCAGGCGCGCCGCTCCTGGCAGGAGCGGCGCCGCACCACCGCCTGGTTCACGCTGCACCTGGCGATCGGCGGCGTGGTCAGCGGCTGCACGCTGGCGGTCGTGCCGTTCACGCTGTTCACGCTGGCGCTGCCGGTGACCGGGCAGACGACGCCGGTGCTCGGGTACACGGTCACGCCGGGGTGGCCGGCGGTGCTGTGGGCGCTGATCGGGCTGGCGACGCTGGTGGCGCTCGTCGCGCTGGCGGCGGGGTCGGGCGAGCTGCTGACCCGCCTGGCGCCCGTCCTGCTCGGCCCCACCCCGGCCGAACGCCTGGCCGCCGCGGAGGAGCACGCGCGTACGCTCGCCGCGCGCAACCGGCTGGCCCGCGAGCTGCACGACTCCGTCGGGCACGCGCTCAGCGTCGTCACCCTGCAGGCCGCCGCGGCCGGGCGGGTCCTCGACCGCGACCCGGACACGGCCAGGACCGCGCTGGCCGCCATCGAGCACTCGGCCCGCGCCGCCCTCGAAGACCTCGACCACGTGCTCGGCGTGCTGCGCGAGGACGACCGCCGGGAGGACGCCCGCTCGGGCGGCCATCCAGGCGAGAGCCGGTCCGATGACGGCAGGCCGGGCGACGGGAGGGGGCCGCAGGCGACGCTGGCCGACCTGGACGGGCTCGTCGCCGCCTCGGGCGCCGACGTGCGGCAGGAGGTGGGCGATCTGTCCGGCGTGCCCGCCCTGGTCTCCAGGGAGGCCTACCGCATCCTCCAGGAGGCGCTCACCAACGCCATCAAACACGGCCACGGCCCCGTCCGCCTGGCCGCCGCCGTGCAGGGGGACGAGCTGCGGCTCGAGGTCGCCAACCGGGCAGGCCCGCACGGCCCCCGGCCGGGGGGAGGCAGGGGCGTGCCGGGCATGCGCGAGCGCGTCCGGCTCCTGCACGGCGACCTGGAGGCGGGCAGCGCGGGCGCCGGGTGGCAGGTCACCGTGCGCCTGCCGCTACGGTCGAGCACATGACGCTCAAAGTGGTGATCGCCGACGACGAGGCACTGATCCGCGCCGGCCTGCGCATCATCCTCGACGCCGAGCCCGGCCTGAGCGTGGTCGGCGAGGCCTCCGACGGCGCCGCGGTCCTGCCCGTCGTACGCCGCGAGCGTCCCGACGTCGTCCTGATGGACGTGCGCATGCCCGCCCTCGACGGCATCCAGGCCACCGCGCGGCTCCTGGCCCTGGACGATCCGCCCAAGGTGCTGGTGGTAACCACGTTCGAGAACGACGACCACGTCTATGACGCGCTGCGGGCCGGAGCCAGCGGATTCCTGCTCAAGCGCACCAGGCCGGACGACCTGGTCCAGGCGGTCAAGCTGGTCGCGGCAGGCGAGTCGCTGCTGTTCCCCGCCGCGATCCGGGCGCTGGCCGGGCGCCGCCCCGCCGTCCCCGCGCCCGGGCGGGTGCCGGGGATCGACCGGCTGACCGGCCGCGAGGGCGACGTGCTGCGCCTGATGACCCAGGGCCTGTCCAACGGCGAGATCGCCGCCGAGCTGGTCGTCAGCCAGGAGACGGTCAAGACGCACGTCGGCAACGTGCTGGCCAAGCTCGGCGCGCGCGACCGCACCCAGGCCGTGATCGCCGCCTACGAGTCCGGCTTCGTCTCCCCGCGCTGAGCGGCCGCGCGCCGCATGAGCTCCGCCGCCGGCAGCAGGGTCGCCTCCGCCGCGCTCAGCCCGGTCGCCGACAGCACCTCGTCCACGAGCCGCAACCCCACCGCGTATCCTGCCATGTCCGGAATGCCGCGAGGCTCCTGCCCGAACTTCCGCACCACGCTGTCCCCCAGCACGTACGCCGGCGTGTTCCACATCCCCTCCAGCTCGAAATCCGCCATGATGCGCTCGCGGGCCAGCTCGTACGCCTCCCCGGTCACCATCGACGACCACGGCCCCATCGCCTCCGGCCCCGACAGCTCCCGTACGAACGCCTCGGCCAGCCCCTCGGCCAGCACGTGCTCCCCCACCGTCACCTTCTCCGGGTTCCACTCGACGTTGGTGAAGCGCACGTTGTGGTGGAACTCGTGCACCGCGAGGTGCCCGATCCGGCCGATCACCTCGTCGGATGGCCAGGCCAGCAGGTACAGCCACCCGGGCGAGCCGCCCATGCCGTAGTAGCCGCCGCTGATCCGCATCAGGTGCTCGTTGTCCGGGTCGCCGAGCATGAACATGACCTGCACCGACTCGGCCTGCCTGGCCGCGCGCAGCGCCCGCGAGGCGCGCGCCAGCTCGCGCCGCACCTGCCCGAGCACGTCCTCCTCGATCATGCGCCGGACGGCCGGCAGGTAGCGCGGGTCGTCGGCGTCGGCGCGGAAGCCGCCGCCCTGGTGGTGGATCTCGACGATGTCGCCGGGCATCGGGATCGCCGGGCGGATCGGCGCCAGCAGCTCCCGCAACGCCTCGGGCCGCCGTTCGAGCGGCTCCTGGAGCAGCGCGGCCAGCGGCGTGAGCGTGTCGTGAACGATGATTTCCATGCCTGCGGACGCTAGAACCTCCCGTTACGTGAGGCTCAAGCTAATAACCCCGCACAGGTCAGAGCGGCGACTCCTCGCCGGTGTCGTCGCCCGGCGTCTGACCGGGCGTGACCTGCCCGCTCTCGCTCGGCGACGGCGACTGCGAGGTCGACGGCGACGGCTCGGGGCTGGCCGGCGTCGGCGGCGGCGTCGGTACGAACACGGTCGGCGGCAGCTGCCTCGGCTGCGGCTCGCTGTCGCGCCTGCCGAGCAGGAGCAGCAGCAGGATGGTCGTCACCAGCAGCAACAGCATCGCCAGCGCCAGCACCGCCAGCAGCACCCGCCGGCGCGTCTCGGTCAGCGGCCGGCGCCGCCGCGTCGGCCCGGGCAGCGCGGGCGCGCGATCGGTCAGCCAGTACGGGACGAAGTCCGGCCCGTGCGCCTCCCCGATCAGCGTCCCGCCCACCATGACCGGCTCCAGGAACCGCTCCGCCCCCGGCCGGCCCGGCACGTACGGCACCGCCACCCACGGCGCGTGCCCCCGGTCGGAGTCCAGCACCTCCGGGGCGCCCTCCAGCAC
>NZ_VCKX01000027.1 GCF_005889725.1 Nonomuraea zeae | reverse complement strand
GCCCCACTCCCCTCGTCCCGCTTCGCCCCCGATAGTCCACCCGCGTGTGACATCCCACCCGCACCGCGCCCGCAGGCTCTCGCCTGGCTGAGAGGCAGGCCCCGCAGGAATACCATGGCCTGGTGGGATCGTTGTGACCGGTGTGCTGCCCGGGCGACGGACACCGTTGCCGGTGATCGCCCGTTCGGCTGCCGCCGTCCCCGTCACGAGACGTCCTGCCGCCATCCCCTTGACCCACTGCTGTACCAGGAGTGTGCATGAGCAACCGCCTCACCGCCGCGATGATCAGCCAGGCGGCCGAACGGTTGCGGCCGGTGGTACGCCGTACCGCGCTGGAGCCGAACCAGCGGCTGTCCGGCCTGCTCGGCGGTCAGGTGCTGCTCAAGCGCGAGGACGCGCAGGTCTGCCGCTCCTACAAGGTGCGTGGAGCGTTCAACCTGATCGCCTCGCTCACGGAGGAGGAACGGCGGCGCGGCGTGGTCTGCGCGAGCGCGGGCAACCACGGGCAGGGCGTCGCATTCGCCTGCGCGCGTCTGGGGATCAACGGCCGCGCGTACGTCCCGTCCACCACGCCACGGCAGAAGCGCGAGCGCATCGCGGCGCTGGGCGGCGACCGGATGGAGGTCGTGGTCGGCGGCAGCACCTACGACGAGGCGAGCGACGCCGCCCACGCCGACAGCGAGCGCACCGGCGCGATCTACGTGCATCCGTTCGATGACGTCAGGACGATGGCCGGGCAGGGCACGGTCGGCATGGAGATCCTGGCGCAGTGCGGAAAGGCGCCGCACACCGTGGTCGTCCCGGTCGGCGGTGGCGGCCTGATCAGCGGCATCGCCGTCTGGCTGCGCGAGCACTCACCCGCCACCCGCATCGTCGGCGCCGAACCCGCCGGAGCCGCCAGCATGCGCGCCGCCCTCGACCACGGCGGGCCCCTCGCCCTGCCCGAGCTGGACACCTTCGTGGACGGCGCCGCCGTCGGAAGGGTGGGAGACGCCACGTTCCCCTTGGTCAAGGACCTGGTCGACGAGATCGTGGCAGTCGATGAGGGTGCGGTGTGCACCGAGATGCTGGATCTCTACCAGACCGACGGCATCATCGCCGAACCCGCCGGGGCGCTCGCGGGTGCCGCGGCCCGCGAGCTCCTGCCGTACACGTCCGGAGGGCCGGTGGTGTGCGTGGTGTCGGGCGGCAACAACGACGTCAGCCGGTACAACGAGGTGCTGGAGCGTTCTCTCGTGCACATCGGGCTGAGGCACTACTTCCTGGTGACCTTCCCGCAGCGCCCCGGCGCCCTGCGCCACTTCCTGGACGAGATCCTGGGCGAGGGCGAGGACATCATCGCCTTCGAGTACGTCAAGAAGAACAACCGCGACACCGGCCCGGCGCTGGTCGGCATCGAGCTCGAACGGGCCGGCGACCTCGACAGCCTCCTGTTCCGGATGAAGGCCAGCCCCCTCACAGTGGAGCGCATCCCACCGGGCTCGCCCCTGTTCACGTTCATTCTCTGACCCCGTTCTCTTTCGCACCTCACTCGCCCATGCCGGCACCACTCCATTGACCATCGACCGGAGACCAGGCCACCAGGGCCGGCCCAGGCTCACGACCTATGCCACGAGGTCGCCGCACCCTGCGAGCATTTGAGCGATCGCGCGAGTTCGCGCCGCCGCGCACCCTCGATCGTCGTCGCCGGCTCGTGTCTGGCTCGTAGCGTGAACAGGGCGGCCACTTCGCCGCGATCGAAGAGGGCTCGCGCGCGGGGCCGCGCGCCGGCTGAGCACGTCGCGGGCGCGCTCCCAAAGCGCCTCGTGGTAGCTGGTCACAAGAACGGCGTTCGCCGGCTCGCGGAAATCACGCGGCCGGCAGGCGTCACCAGGGCTCGGTCTCGAAACCGGTGGCGGCGATCCAGAGCGTGCGGAAGGCGTGACCCGGCCGGCCGTTGAAGTCGTTCGCGGGCAGGCTACGGATCAGCTCCAACGCGGCTCCGAGGTGGCCGCAACGGGCCGCCTGGACGACGAGTTGCCCGGTCGGGTGCTCGCGCCGGGTCCGCGGTGTCTTCATCAGCGTGGCGTGGGCGTCGGCGAGCGCGGCCAGCTCCATCTGGTCCGGCCGGGCGCGCTCCGGGTCGAGCCGGGCGTTCGTGCCGGCCTGGGCGAGATGCTCCTCATACGCGTAACCGCTGCCGTAGACCTGCGCCCACGCGCTCAGCAGGTCCGGGCGGCCCGCCGCGACGAACAGCTCGACCGCCTCCCAGCCGTCGAACCAGCCCTGCGCCTGCCACTCCTCGGCGTGCGCAGCCCGCATGGGGATGAGCTCGCGGGCCAGATGGTCGCGTCCGGTGCGGATCAGGTAGGCCAGCAGCGGCCCGCTGTAGAAGGTCGAGGGGTTCTCCTCGCTCTGCCGCAGCAGGGCAAGGGCTTCGTCCTCGCGACCGCACTCGATCAGCGCCCACGCAACGGCCAGGCGGTGCTCGCACGGGTTCGTCTCGGGTTCGATCGCCGCCCGCGCCCGCTCGAACCACGCGTCGGCGCGGGCGGCGTCCCCCATCGCAGCGTGCGCGCCCGCCACCGACGATGCCACGAACGCCGCGTTGTACTCGTCGATCACGGCCTCGGCTCGGGACTCGACGCCGTCGAAGAACGGGTGCGCGTCGTCCCTCCGTCCGGCGGCGGCCAGGATCATCGCGACGTCGGCGAGGCCCCGTACCCGCTGGGCCGGGTCCGGGATCCTGCCGAGCAGCGCCCGCGCCCCGCCCGGCTCCCCGCGGTAGGCCCGGAGCCTGGCCGCGTGCCGCAGGCCTTCGCTCACATGGTGATCCCACCCCTGTCCCAGCGGTTCCACCGCGTCGATCACGAACGTGAAGAGGTCGTCCATGGTCGCCGTGTCGGGCGGGGGCCAGGTCCCGGTCGTCACCGGCTCGGTGTGTCCGCGGAACGCCTCCAGGTACTCCTCCAGCGGCGGGCCGACCCGCTCGGCCGCAGTGGCGGCGTCGGGCAGGACGTCGAGCGCGCCCCAGCGCACCGGCCAGCTGAAACGGCGCTCGACCGCCCAGGTCAGGAGGCCGTCGAGGTCCTCCTCACGGCCGCGCGGCGCGATGACCGACCCCTGCTCGAAGGCCACGGCCCAGGTCTCGTCGTCGAGCGCGAACGTCGGGTCGGCACTCGTCTCCCCCGCGTCGCGCAGTATCTCGCCCGCGTCGTCACCGTCGAGCTCCAGCGGGCGCGGTTCGAGCGGCGTGCGCATGAAGGTGAAGTCCCCGATGACCTGGCCGGTGGCCGCCAGGAAGAAGCGCAGGGTGGTCGCGCCCACGATGACGACGACGCCGTCGGCGCCCCACACCACGCCGCCCGCGTCCGCGGTCGCCTCGACGGTCCCCACCCGGACGGGAACGTCGCCCAGGCTCCAGACCTCGACCTCGCCATGGGCGGTCAGCGCCGCCGCGTGCAGTCCGTCCGGCGACCACGCCCAGGCAGTGCCGTCGTCGTCCTCGCGGTTCACCTCCGCCAGCGCCAGGTCGAGGTCGTAGCGGTGCCGCCCGTCGTCGTGGACGGTGACATGGGGGCGGGCGTCCGCGTCGTTCCCGTCCGGCACCACGACTGCCAGCCGGGTGACGGCGCCGTGTGCGCCCCAGGAGAGCTCGGACGCGCCCGGATGTCCCGGCAGCGTCGCCACTGTCTGCCCCGTCAGGGCGTCGCCGACCAGCAGCCGCCCGCGCACCTGATGGGCGAAGTACCGCTCGTCCCTGCTCCAGGCCGGGGCGTTCACGCGGCTGCCCGCCTCGACGAACCACAGCACCCGTCCGCTGACCGCGTCGAGGGCGCAGGCCCAGCCGTGCGTGTGGCCGTAGAGCCGCCGTCCGTCGCGCGACCAGAAGACCCGGTCGAGACTGAGCTTCCCCTTCAGCAATGCTCTGACCTGATCCGGCACCGGCTCGGGCAGCTCCCGCGCGTCGTCCTCGTCCACCTCTCCCTCTGCCAGAGGCACGGCATAGCCCTGCGCACGCCCGTCCTCCGGGTACCCGGCCACGACGTAGGCGCGGCCGCCGTCGGGCCCGAGGGCGAAGGCCGGCGGGCGCGAGTACCCGTCGGTCACGTACGCCGCGGCGATCGGCTCCGGCTCCTCCCCGAACGGATCCCACACCCCCACGCCGTTGGTGTCGAAGGCCAGGCCGATCCGCCGGCCGTCGGCCGACCACTGGATCGTGCGGGCGAAGTCGGGCCAGCCCACGCCGCCCGAGATCCCGTCCAGCACGTTGACGCAGCGCGCGCCGGCCAGCTCCCAGATCTGCAGCACGCCGCCATGCTCATAGTCGTCCCCGCACCAGCTCCCCACCGCGAGGTAGCGCCCGCACGGGCTCAGGGCGTGCCCGACGAGGTCGTACGGATGGCCGTCGGGGTGCCGCAGGAGCGCACCGAGCTCCCTGAGCCGCTCGGTCGCCAACCAGTGCGCCTCGGTGACGCCGTGAACCTGCTCCAACCCGGCCAGCGCGGCGCGCAGAGGCGGGAGGTCACGGGCCGGCACGAACGCCGACCAGTCCACTTCACGCAGCGCCTCCAGGTACGCGTGCGGGGTGACTGACGACGGATGGGGCAGGTGCATGATCGCCATAGCGGGCGACCTTAACGGAAGAGATCATGAATTGTCCGAGATTCTCCGGATCTCTCCGTCAGCAGGCGGCGACACGGCCCGGTGCGCGTTCACCACGCGAGTCCGGCAGCACACCTCGGCGGAGCTCGTCCCACCTGGCAGCCCCCGTCGCCCGCCGCGGTACGCGCGGAGGTGCCGGCCCGGCTGGAGCGCGCGGCCGACGACGGGCAGCTCGCTCCGCACGCCGACCTGCCGGCCGCAGCCGCGCTGATCGCGCCACCATCAACGCAGCGCGCCCAGGGCTTCGGTTCCGCTCGCTGTTCCGCCGTGCTCCCGCCGGCCAGACCGATCAGATGGCGGCCCTGGTGAAGTGGAACAGGCCCTGTGTCTTGTCGGTCGTGGTGGCCAGCAACCGGACCTGTTCGCCGGACAGGTCGACCACCACGATCTCGTATCCCTGGCCCTTGGGTCGCCATACCACCAGGTGGCCGTCGTCCCACCAGCCGATCAGCCGGGTGCCGGTGAACGGAACGGTCACCGCGGTGCCGCCTCTGGAGACGGGGCGGACGCACAGGTCGGTGCCCTCGGCGGAGCACCGCGCGACGAAACGCGTGCCGTCCGGCGACACCGGGTCATCGTCCATCTGGCCAGGAGCGTGGGCGTTCTCCAGGCTGCGCAGGTAGGCGCCGCTCAGGTCGTAGAGCCTGATGGTGCCGTCGTCGGCCCACATGCCGACAGAGGTGCCCACCCAGAAGAAGCGCAGAAGAGCCGCGGGGGCGTCCTCGACCTCCACCTCGCGGGCGGTCGCCTGCTCGATGTCGACGATCGCGTATCCGGCTCTCGTCCAGGCGTCGCCGGACGCGGCGGGCAGGGACAGCGTCACCAGGCCGTACTTTCCGTCGGCGGACCAACGAGGTGCGTAGGCCCAGACGCCGCGCCGGGCGGAGACGGTCACGGTCTTCTTCGCGCCGGTCGAGCGGTCGATGATCGAGACGTTCTTGGGGCCGTTGTCCGGGTTGTAGTTGTTGAGGACCAGCGCTCTGGTCCCGTCCGGTGACGGGACGTACGGGTGGCTGTAGCTCTTGTCACGCTTGAAGGTCTGCGAGCCCTGCTGCCGGATGTAGACGCCGTTGCCTCCGTAGTACGAGGCGAGCTTGATCGGGTCGTTCGCGTCCTCGTAGACCCGCATCGTCGTGGACGGCACGGAGAAGCTGCGGGTCGGCTGGGCGAAGGTGGCGGTGGCGGTCGGCTCCTTCGGTGCGGCGGAGGGAGTGGATGACGCCGCGCCGCTCGGGGTGGCGGAGGGGGTGCCGAGGGCCAAGGCGAGTGCGGTGAGGGCCAGCGCGGTCGTGACGGCGGTCGCCGCGATCCAGACGGTGGCCTTCCTGGTCGCCATACGCGGGAAGGCCCATCGGAAGCGGGCGGCAGGCGTCGGACCCGTGGCGCCGGAGCCCCGCCCGAACATGCCCGCCGCGGGCGTCCCAGCGCCGGGCGGCATGCCCAGCAGCCGGGTCAGCGCCTCGCCGGCGGTGGGCCGCCGCGCCGGGTCCTTGGCCAGGCAGTCCGTTACCAGCGCGCGCAGGGCCGGGTCCTCGACGTGGCCGGCGTCCGGCTCGGCGGTCAGGATGCGGCCGATCACCGCGGGGAGGTGGTCATGGCCGAACGGGTAGCGGCCCGAAGCGGCGTACAGCATCGTGCCGGCCCAGGCGAACATGTCGGCGGGCGGTCCGGGAGCTACCTGGCCGAACTGCTCGGGGGCCATGAACGCGGGGGTGCCGATCACACCCCCGGTCAGCGTCGAGGTGAGGTCGAGTGCCCTGGCGACCCCGAAGTCGATCACCCGGGGGCCGTCCGCGGCCAGCAGGACGTTGGACGGTTTGAAATCGCGGTGCACGATGCCGGCCTGGTGGATGGCCGCCAGCGCGGTGACGGTCCCGATCGCCAGCCGATGCAGGGACGCTCCCGTTCGCGGCCCCTCGTCCCGTACCACCTCGGCCAATGTCGAGCCGCTGACGTACTCGCTCACGATGTAGGGCCGGCCGCCGTCCAGCCCGGTGTCGAGGACCTGCGCGGTGCAGAACGGCGCCACCCGCCGGGCCAGCGCCACCTCACGGACGAACCGCTGCGCCGCCGCCGTGTCCCCCGCCAGGTCGGCGCGCAGCAGCTTCAACGCCACTCTGCTGCCGTCGGCAGTGACGGCGAGGTAGACGGTGCCCTGCCCGCCCTCGCCGAGCCGGCCGATCAGCCGGTATCCGGCTATCGCCGCCGGGTCGTCCGGACGTGTTTCCGCAGGCTCCAGCATCCGGCAAGTCCCCCGATTGACGTTTTTCGCCATTCTGGTGACGCTCGCCGCTGATGTCGAGATCTTTCGGGCGGTCGTGACGTGGGTGCCGTGAGGTGTCCTGCCGGGTCTGGGGGCCAGGCTCCGTCCGCTAGTACGCAGGTGCACGCAGCGTGGACGAGCTCTCCTGGCCCCATGCCGTTAGTCGAGCAGCTCCTTGCGTAGCCGGACAAGGACGTTGCGCAGGATGCGGGAGACGTGCATCTGGGAGAGCCCGACCTCGGCGGCGATCTCGGCTTGGGTGTGGTTGCCGTAGAAGCGCAGAAGCAGGATGTGCCGCTCCCGCGCGGGCAGGGCATCGATGAGCGGTTTGACGGACTGCGTGCCGATGAAGGTGTCCAGTGCTTCGTCGCTGCAGGGCAGTATGTCGGCCAGGCTGACGGTGTGGCCGCCGCTGCGGCCGTCGCGGTTGTCGACGGGGGCATCCAGCGACAGGGCGCTGTAGGCGGTCGAGGCGTCCATCGTCAGCAGGACGTCCTCCTCTGACAGGCCCATCTCGACCGCCAGCTCGGCGACGGTCGGCGCGCGGCCCAGGGTCTGGCTGAGCTCGGCGGACAGCTTGGTCAGCTGCGAGCGGCGTTCCTGGTACACGCGGGGAACCCGGATGGCCCACGCGCGGTCCCGGAAATGCCGTTTGACCTCGCCCGCCATGGTGACGGTCGCGTAGCGGCGAAATTCGTGGCCGAGGCCGGCGTCGAACCCGTTGATGGCCTTGACCATGCCGACGTAGGCGGCCTGCAGCAGATCTTCCACGGGTTCGCCCCGGTTGCGGTAGCGGCGCGCGAGGGCCATGGCTATCCAGGCGTGGGTCTCCACCAGCCGCTCGCGCAGCCGGACCTTGTACCACTCTGGGGTCTGCGGCCGGACCATCTCGATCAGGAGCTCTTCGGCGGTCATCTGTTCCAGGCCAGTGTCCAGGACGGTCATCGTTCTCTCTCCGCTTCCAGTGCCCTGCGCGCAGCCGGCCGGTCGGACAGGGACGTCCGCGTTCCGCGCCGGCACGGGCAGGGGTTACCGGGTCGCCTGCTCATCGGCGAGTGGCAGCAGGCGATGCATGACGTCGCGGTAGGAGCGCAGGGCCAGTCTCAGCTGCTCGGTGTCGTGGTGCTCGGCGTTCTTCCAGAGGTCCTGCAGCTCGCTGATGCGGCTTTGCAACGCCTGGTGGACCGAGGCCGTCACCTCGCCCAGGAGCGAGTCGGCGAGCTGCACGGCATCGCGGGGGTCGTCGACGAAGCAGGCCTGAAGGTCGCGCCAGCGATCCCGGACGTCGGCCGGGTCACTGCCGAGCAGAGACACGGTGGGTGCCACCGGTGCGGGTGCTGATGACGGCAGGTCCGCCTGGTCCATCTGGTCCGTTTGGTCTGCTTGGTCCGTTTGGTCGAAGACGACCTGGTCAGACGGTGTCGTCGGCTGATCGCCGTTATCACCGTGGTCGTCGTTGTCGTGCTTGTCGGCAGGTACGGGCCGGGGCGGCGGCGCGTCGGCGAATTCGTCGAACCGCTCGGCAAAGCCTTCGGGGTCGTTGCGGACGTTCATGTCGAGTCACCTCTGCTGGGAGTCGTCCTGGAGTGCCGGTTGCTCGTGGCGGGTTTCAGGCGGTCGAGTGTGATGCCCGTCGCCGTCGTCGAGGAGTTCCTCGAACAGGACGCGGTAGTGCACCATCGCCTGCCGCAGATCCTCGGTGGAGGCCTCGCCGGAGGTGGCGCGCGTACTGATCTCGTGGGCTTGGCGGTAGTGGTGCAGGGTACGGCCGTGCACCACCGACAGGTCCGCCAGCTGCTGCCGGAAGCCTTCGGTGGGATATCCGCGCTCGGCCATGGCGGCTGTGACCAGTTCGTCGGCCTCGGTGACGGCGGGACCTGGCGCGTCCACGAACCGCTCTTGGAGCTCGGTCCATTGCCCGGCGTAGGTTTGCCGGGAGGCGGGGGTGAGCGGTGTGATGTCGAGGGTGGCGAAGCGTTTCTCCCGGGCGCGCAGCTCCTGCTCGGCCTCGCCACGACTGTCTTGTTCGTTCAGGGTGTGTTCGTACTCGGGGCCGAAACGCCGGCGAAGGCCTTGCCGGCGCTGGCGTAGCATCACGTAGCCGACGGCCAGCGCCAGGACCACCGCTATGGCGACGGCCACCCAGGCCATGGTCATGATGGACATGTCTGCCTCCTGCAGGTGTCGGTGCCTTCGCGCGGGCCGGCGTGGACGGGGCAAAAGCAGTGGTGGGGACGTACCGCGCCAGGCGGGTGAGCTGAGAGATGAGGTGCCGGGCGTGCTGGGCGGAGTCAGCGGCGGCCAGCAGGATGAAGGGGTTGCGTGGCGCGGCCGGCGGTTGCAAGGGATCATCGCGGCGGCGGCTGCCGGAGCGCGTTCGTGGTGACGGTGGTCGGGCGGGTCAGGCGGCGGTACGAGGTTGGCAGCAGCGCGGGTTGCGCTCCGCCGTCACCTCGCAGAAGGTAGGCGCGAAACTTCGGTGTTGCGGCCCGACGGCGTAGCGCGCGACCCGCATGGCCCGCCACCCTCCCTTAACCCGGGGGCGCCTTCGCGCGGCTTCGAGCGTGCCTCGGCGCTACTTGCTGGGCTGGGGCGTCTGACAGGCGATCTTCGGGTTCATGCCCAGGTAATTCAACGGGCCCGCCACGATCGTCACCGCGATGGTGGCCACCTGATTGCAGTTCTCCACCGGTCCCGTGTAGTAGCCGCGCTGGCCCGCGGCCACCGCCCCGGCGATCAGCCACAGGATCAGCACTATCGATGCGATGCGCATCGGTTCTACCTCCGCCTTCGTAGTTACGCAGGAGCGCCCCCACGCGATGAGGGAACGCCGAGGCGCGGGGGCTCATCGTGAGGTGCGGCAGGACCCTGGGGGGAGCAGTTCGCCGCCCAGCTCCATCGGGCTCGCCGAAAAGGGATCAGCGTTTGAAGGCGTCCTTGACCTTCCCACCGGCCTGCTTCAGATTGCCCATGACCCGATCGGACTTGCCCTCAGTCTGCAGACGCTGGTTGCCGGTGGCGCGGCCGAACCGCTGCCTGGCCCAGCCCCTGACGGCCTGCGCCTTGTCTCTGATCTTCCTGCTGAGGCTCATCGTGACTTCCCTTCACCGCCCCGCTCGACCGTCACCCGGGCAGACCATTTGATCTGTGTGCCCCGTCAACCATGACGTCGTGCGGGCGGACACGCACCGCGCTCAGGCGGCTTGGAGTTCCAGTGTCCCTGCCGGTCCGCGGTGGGGAAATGAGCAAGGATCCGGCTGGTTATCACCGGAACAGATGAGCGTGACGCGCCCCGCCAAGCGCCTGCGGTTCACTGACGAGGACCCGTACGGGCGTGTCATGGGTGGTCGAGCGGCTGCCCGAGCCCGGACGGTCCGCTGGGCACCTCGATGAGGTCGTCGAACAAGGCTTGATAGTGCGTCATGGCCTGCCGTAGCTCCTGGATCGACACCCAACGGTCCCCCGCACGCCTGCTGATCTCATGGGCTTGGCGGTAGTGCTCCAGAGTGCGGCTGTGTCGCAATGACAGGTCGGACGCCTGCTGCGCGAAGTCCTCAGTGCTGTATCCGCGTTTGGCCATGACGGCCCGCACCAGCAGATCGGCTTCGCTGACCGCGGGACTCGGCTCGTTGACGAAACGCTCCTGAACCGCGGCCCACCTCTCCGCATAGCCGCGGCGGGACTCGGGATCGAGCGGCTGTATGTCGAGTGGGCTTGATCGCGTTCGGGCTCGGACCTCACGCTCGGCCGCCCTGCGGTCGCCCGCGGCGGCAACCGTACGCCCGTACCCGGGACCGAATCGCTCGCGCAGGCGACCTCGACGCCTGCGCAACAAGAAGAAGCCGGAGGCCGGCACCACCGCCATCACCCCGACGATGACGGCCACCCATATCACGGCCTCGGTAGGCATGATCGTCTCCACCCGATATCGTCGGCACGTCCCGCCCGAAACAGGCAACCGGACACTGCCAGTCAACGCCGTCTGCCTGGAGACGGATATCGGCGTTTCAAGCAAAGCTCATCGCGGGAACTGATCACAGCTCACCCCTCCTGGTGGGCTGAACGGCGTCTCGGCCCCGGCCATGCTGGTGTACACCCCGGTGGGAGGCAGAGCGTCATGCTGCGCCATCAGCGCGGTGCCGGCTGACCAACCAGCTCGCCGATGAGGCCGCCGTCACCACGCGTGCGGAGGGCACCCGCGCCGGGGTCCGCGTGGGTGTCAGGATTCGGGCCGATGCTCCTCGGGCGGGGCCGGCGAGCCTTGGTCGGAGTCCGAAGGCTGCAGGTCGGTGGTACGTGTCACCATCGATCGGGCCAAGTCGGTCAGGTTCTGATGGCTGCTGCGAGCGTGGCTTCGCAGCAGGGTGAACGCCTCGTCCATGGGCAGCGCGTGCCGTTCGCCCAGCATGCCCTTGGCCTGTTCGATGACCACCCGGCTGTCTAGGGCGCGATGCAGCTGCTCCGACAGCACCTCGCTCTCGCGGATGGCTCGTTCCTGCAGCAGGCCGATGGTGGCGATGTCGGCCATCGCCTGAGCCAGCCCGGCGGTGCCCGCGTCCAGCTCGCCCGGGTGGAGCTGGAACAGGTTCATCGCGCCGATGACCTGCTCGCGCAGGCGCATCGGGAACGCGCTCACCGCGCGGAACCCCGCCAAGCGAGCCTGCTCGGCGAACCGCGGCCAGGCACCGGCCTGCGGGCCGGTCAGGTCGGCGCAGTGCACCGGCCGGCCCGAGCGGAAGCAGACCAGGCAGGGGCCTTGGTCGTTCTGCAGCTGGAACAGCTCCAGCAGCCGGGTCTGCTCACTGGAGGCGCCCATCACCTGCAGACGCCCGCGCTGGTCGGTGACCAGCAGGCCGACGGCGTCCACACCCAGCAGGTCCACACACTGCTCGGCCAGGCCGTGCATGAAGTCGATGATGTCGAACCCGGTCACCAGCGTGTCAGCCAGCGAGATGAACGCTTCGGCCACTCGCCGTTCCGAACCGCGGGGCGGGGGAGTCTCCACTTCCGGCAGCCTACGCCTGCCCACCCCGCCCAGGCAGAGGAGTACAGACCAGCACCGGCCCGCCCCCGCTCAGCCGCAGTGCGTCCACGCACGCCGGACACGCGTCCTGCACCGCGCGAAGTCCCCGGCCGATGCACACGTGTCGGCGACCTTCGCCTCACGCCACCGGATCGTCTGACCTGCCGGATCGCGGCCTCAAGCCTCCAGCAGCCCGGCAAAATCGGCCGGATGTTTTCCCGACCCAAGCCTCCACCACTTTATGCCGAGAGTGGAATTCGATAATTTGTGCGAAATTTCCTTGCTATATATTTAGAATCAGTATTGAATAAGGACTGCAAGCAAAAGAAAAAAGGGAGGCTCCTATGAGCTTCGTACAGATTCTGGAATTCGACACCAAACGCGCCGGTGAAGTCGAGTCGCTCATGAACGAGTGGCGGACGCAGACCGAGGGCACACGCTACGTAAGACGCGAACTCGTGGCCAAGCACCGCGATCGCCCCGAGCACTACCTGGCCATCGTGGAGTTCTCCTCCTACGAAGAGGCCCAGCGTAACAGCAAGCTCCCGGAAACCGACCGGTTCAACGCGCACATGACCAAACTGTGCGAGGGCCCGATCAAGTTCTCCAACTACGATGTGGTACGCGACAAGAGCTGATCACCAGCTGAACGTCGAGAAAAGGTCAACCTGTGCTGTGGCGTGCGAGAAGATTCTCGCGTCATGGCGCGGGCATTTTTTTATGTCTCTTTACAGTGTCTCCCGGCCAGCGAGGAGAATACCGAGCGAATCAAGCGCCTGAACGCCTCCCCTGGTGCTCGGACCGCCGAAGTCCGACAGCTCCGCCACCTGGCCAGCCGGCTCCACCGCCTGGACCGCCCACCTGCAAGCACCTCCACGCATCAGTCCGCTTTTGCCACCAAACCCTCCCAATACTCCCCAAAACATCTCAAACGGAGTATGTGAGGTGAAGGCTGGGGCAGACGAATGATTTCCAGGGGGCTGAAGGCTGCTGCACGTGCGACAGGGGGAACTGGCATGGAGTCGACGGGGGCAGGCGTCGTCGATCGGGAGCGGCTCAGCGCGGCGCCAATCATCGACGGACGTAAATCGGTCGCGGCGGTTGTCGCGTTGTGGGTGTTCGTGCTGGTGCCGTTCGCGGCTCTCACCGCCGCCGTACCGGCGGCCTGGGGATGGGGCCTGAGCTGGACCGACGTCACGATCGCGGCCAGCACTTACGTCCTGACCGGGCTCGGCGTCACGGTGGGTTACCACCGCTACCTCACCCACGGCGCGTTCAAGTCAAGCCGGTGGCTGCGGATCGGCCTGGCCGTGGCCGGGTCCCTGGCCGTGCAGGGCCCGGTCATCCAGTGGGTGGCCGATCACCGGCGCCATCACGCCTTCGCCGACCGCGACGGCGACCCGCACTCGCCCTGGCGCTACGGGCACAGCGTGCGTGGCCTGGCCAAAGGGCTGCTCTTCGCGCATGTCGGCTGGATGTTCGAGCGTGACCGTACCAACCGGCGGCGCTTCGCCAAGGACCTGCTCGCCGACACCGACATGGGCCGCGTGGACCGGCTGTTTGTGCCGCTGGCCGTGGCCTCGCTGCTGCTGCCGCCCGCCGTCGGCCTGCTGGCCACCGGCGCCTGGCGCGGCGCGCTGACCGCGTTCTTCTGGGGAGCCCTGGTACGGATCGCGCTGCTGCACCACGTCACCTGGGCGATCAACTCCGTCTGCCACGTCTTCGGCGAGCGGCCGCTGAAAACCCGCAACGGGGACCGGGCCGCGAACTTCTGGCCGCTGGCGATCCTGTCGTTCGGCGAGAGCTGGCACAACGGCCACCACGCCGACCCCACCTGCGCCCGCCACGGGGTGCTGCCCGGCCAGATCGACATCTCCGCCCGGCTGATCCGCCTGCTGGAAAGGCTCGGCTGGGCCCGCGACGTACGCTGGCCGACCCCGGCCCGCCTGGCCGCACGCCGGGCTGCGCGCCCTGTTTGCTCCCGGAACGCCCCTTGACCGCGCTCATCGCACGGGCATCTGGCTGGAGCGCCAACAGAAAGCTACCGCGCGACAACTTTATGTAGCAGGCCGCCGTCTAACAGTCCGTCACGCCTTCCCCCTCGCGGAGGACTCATGGACCCGCTTCGCCTGACGCTCCCTGCCTGCTCAGCCCTCCTGACCGCCCTATGTCTCGTAGCGTGTGGCGAAACCTCTCCAAGCACACCCGCCGAGCACACCATCACGACTCCCCCAGCCACCGTCACCCATACCACCGAGCCGGCCACCGCGAGCCCGGCGGCGGCAGTCAAGAAGAGAGTGCCGAACGTCGTCGGCATGAACCTCCAAACAGGCCAGGACACGCTGCAGGCCGCAGGCTTCTACGTGCTCGACGATCAGGACGCCACGGGTCAGGGCCGGCTGCAGATCTACGATCGGAACTGGGTCGTCACGCGACAATCCCCAATCGCCGGCCGCACGGTGACCCCGGATACGCTGATCACCCTCTACGCCAAGAAGATCGGCGAATAGCCGGGCGCACGCACCCGCGGCAAAGGTGCTGGCGGTCAGGCCGGGGTGTCCGTGCGCGACCCGTAGGCCGGGCCGAACACGACCAGCAGCGCCAGATCCTCGCTGATGTCCACGAAGCGGTGTTCCTCGCCTGCCGGAACGAAGATCACCGCACCCGGGCCGACCTCCGCCGCACCGCTCGGCGTCACGATCCGGGCCCGGCCCGAGGTCACCACATAGATCTCGTCCTCGGTGTGCGGGCTCTGGGTGTCGACCCCGCCCGCCGGGATGCAGTACGTCCCGATCGACAGGTCCGGCGACTTGAGGTGCTCAACCCAGTCGCTGGCCGCCTCGGCAGCCGGCCGCGCCCACTCGCCCGCCCCCTTGATGATCTCCATAGCGGCACACCTTAGCGACTTCATTCATCTCCGAGGGAGCGAGGGCTCGCGGCAGCAGGGGACGGCGGCGCTGAATGGGTTGGCTTCGGACGTGACACGGGCGGAGGTCTCCGACACGAGGGCAAGACCGGCGGTCCGAGGCATGGCGGCAGACGTCATTCCGGTGGTGTCGGGCTCCGGCGGTCAGAGCCGGCCGGGGGAAGTCACGACGGACACGCGCGCCTGTGCCACATAGTGCGACCGAGTCCCCCTTGCGACGTCGAACGCCGAGCTGGGCGGACACGATCCGAGGGCAGCCACGCTCGGAATGTCTGATGAGGATGACGCGTGAGTGGACAGGACAAACGGTCCCGGTTCGAGGCGGTGTGCCGTCGAGCCTATGAGCCAATCCTCGGCTACGCCGTACGGCGGTGTTCCTCGCCCGAGATCGCCGCCGACGTGGTGCCCGAGACCTATGTGATCGCCTGGCGGCGGATGACCGAGCCCCCGGCGGCGAGGCCGGCAAGTTATTGCTGTCCGGCGTGGCCCGTCGGGTCCGGGCCAACCACCGCCGTAGCACGCGGCGAGGCGGGGGCGGGTACCGCGGTCCTCGGGACGGACTGCATGAGGGTCCACGACGACAAATACCGCGACGAAATAATTCGTCACGGTATTTGTCATCCACCTTTTCAAGCAGGCAAGAACGATTTCGACTCAATCGCCGATCGCAATGCTGAGCGATGCCCGCGCGCTAGCTCCAGTCGTGGTGGTGGTCGGACTCGTCGTGGCCCCACTTGTCGGAGTCGTTGTGGCCCCACTTGTCCGACTCGTCGTGGCCCCACTTGTCGGAGTCGTTGTGGCCCCACTTGTCCGACTCGTTGTGGCCCCACTTGTCCGACTCGTTGTGGCCCCACTTGTCGGAGTCGTTGTGGCCCCACTTGTCGGAATCGGCGTGGCCCCACTTGTCGTGGTGGTGGTCCGACTCCTTGTGACCCCACTTGTCGTGGTGGTGGTCCGACTCGTCGTGGCCCCACTTGTCGAACTTGTCGAACTTGTTGTGGCTGACTCTGTCGATGTTGCCGTAAACGAACTTGCCGAAGACGAGCTTGTCGCGGCCCCACTTGTCGTGGCCCCACTTGTCCTGGTGGTGGTCGGACTCGTCGTGACCCCACTTGTCGTCGTGGCGGCTCCACTTGTCCTGGCGGTGGTCGGACTCCTTGTGGCCCCACTTGTCGGACTCGTTGTGGCCCCACTTGTCCGACTCGTTGTGGCCCCACTTGTCCGACTCGTTGTGGCCCCACTTGTCCGACTCGTTGTGGCCCCACTTGTCGGAGTCGTTGTGGTCGGACTTTGTTTCATCGTCCCACCAGAAGGCGCTGCAGGCGCTCGAGATGAAGCTCGGGCAGCCCATGGTCGGCCGCTCCGCTGAGACGTAGCCGGCGTTGGCCTGGAGGGAGACTGAGCCCGAGCTCGCGCTCGCCACTCCCTGGGCCAGCGGAACGAACATGAGACCGGTGGCCGCAGCGGCCAGAGCTAGCGTCGCGATACGCCTGTTACGGGGCGTCTGCGAGCGCTTGTTGTCGGTATTCACCTGTTTTCGTTTCCATTCATGGGTAAATCGGCGCGAAATCCGGCGCTAACATCTCGGTAGGCACCGGGCGGAAGCAGACATACCCACTAGGATCATCGCATTTACCTCTATGAAACTAAACGATCCGCCAGATCCAACATCTAAGAAGAGTCATTATTCAACAACAATTTTCGCGTTGTTTGCGTGTCGCGAGACATATCACAACAATCACTCCAAGGAAAATTCACATATCGGACGCCCCGTGGCGAGATGGCGCCGAGGAACGCATCATGAGGCCCAAGCGGCGTTGATCTTGCCGTAAATCGGCCTGGTCAATGATCGCCGGCCGGCCGGGTTGACGCGCGTCGCATCGCGACGGCTTACGTGCGCGGGGCTGCCGGCCGACATCGACCGCTGCCGCGCGGCCGGCGTTCCGGACGAGGTCGGCTTCGCCACCAGGCTCGCCCTGGCCACCGCCGGGGTGCTGGCTGCGCTGGAGGCCGGGCGCACCCGCCTGCTGGGTGAGCGGGTGAGCGCGGCCGAGGCCGCAGCGCGGTGGCCGCCCTTCTGCCCTGCGAAGGTTGCTACCGCACCGGCAGACCGGTGACCGCGCGGCCGATGATCAGCCGCTGGATCTCCGACGTACCCTCGAAAATCGTGTAGATCTTGGCGTCCCGGTGGAAGCGCTCCACCGGATGCTCCCTGGTGTAGCCGGCTCCGCCGAGGATCTGGATCGCCTGCTCCGTCACCCAGACCGCCGTCTCCCCCGCCACCAGCTTGGACATCGATCCTTCCGCCTGCTCGAACTGCTTGCCGTTCCTGGCCATCCAGGCGGCCCGCCAGGTGAGCAGCCGGGCGATGTCCACCCGCGTGGCCATCTCGGCGAGCAGGAAGGCGATGGCCTGGTTCTCGCCGATCTTGCGGCCGAACTGCTCGCGCTCCCGCGCGTAGTCCCTGGCGTACTCGAAGCCTGCCCTCGCGATGCCCACGGCCATCGCGGCGACCGACGGGCGGGTGGTCTCGAACGTGCGCATCGCGGCCTGCTCCCCCGCCCGACCCCCATTGCGTACGCGGGCCAGCCGGGCGTCCAGCTTCTCCTTGCCGCCCAGCAGGCACGATCCGGGCACGCGTACGTCGTCCAGGACGACCTCGGCCGTGTGCGAGGCGCGGATCCCGTGCTTGCGGAACTTCTGGCCCATGGACAGGCCCGGGGTGCCCGGCGGGATGACGAAGGAGGCCTGGCCGCGAGTGCCGAGCGAGGGCTCGACCGAGGCCACGACCACGTGGACGTTGGCGATGCCGCCGTTCGTGGCCCAGGTCTTGACGCCGTTCAGCACCCAGTCACCCTTGTCGTAGACGGCGCGGGTGCGGATGGAGCCGATGTCGGAGCCCGCGTCCGGCTCGGAGGCGCAGAAGGCGCCGAGCTTGACGTCGTTCGCGGTGCCGAACATCTCCGGCAGCCACTCCCCCATCTGCTCCGGCGTCCCGTTCGACGACAGGGCCGCGGCGGCCAGGCCGGTTCCGACGATGGACAGGCCGATGCCCGCGTCGCCCCAGAAGATCTCCTCGAACGCCACCGGCAGCGCCAGCCCGCTCTCCTCGAACCACTGCGTGGCGAAGAAGTCGAGGGAGTACAGCCCGATCTTGGCCGCCTCCTGGATGACGGGCCAGGGCGTCTCCTCGCGCTCGTCCCATTCGGCGCCGGCCGGGCGGATCACGTCGCGGGCGAACTCGTGCACCCAGTCACGCACCTCCACCACGTCGTCACCGAGCTCCGGATTGAACCCGCCCATGCGCTGCGCCCCCTCGAAAAAACTCTTAGCCGTTACCGCTGGTAACACCTTACCGGCCGGTAGCCCCGCCCGGAACGTCCTGTCTCCAGGAATCTCCGGCGAGCCAACAGGGGTGAGGCGAGCGTGGCCGCCGCGCGCCCATGCTCGCCTCGATCCGGCCCCCGGTGGGGCTACCGCCGCCGCCTCGCCGCCCTCGCGGAGGCCAGTACGGCCAGGGCGGCCACGGCCATGCCGGCGGCCAGACCGTACATGAGCGGGGTGAAGCCCCCGAACGCGGCGGCCACCTGCGGACCGATGCTGCCGCCGACGGCGAGTGCGAAGGAGAACAGCGCCAGCGCCGTCCCCTTGGCCTGTCCCGCGCCGGTGGAGATCGCCTCGTTCATGCTGGGCAGGCCGCCGGTGATGGCGGCGACGTAGACGGCGAGCAGGAGCACCAGCGCGGCGCCGCCGGTGAGGCCGACGGTGGCCAGCGCGAGGGCGCCGACCAGCAGGAACGCCACCGCCCTGATCGTCAGGGGGATCCTGGCCAGCCAGGGCATGAGCAGCGGCACCAGCACGATGGACGGCAGCCCGGACGCGCGCAGCGTGAGCAGCTCGGCCGCGGAGGAGACGCCGTAGATCTGCAAACCGGTGTACACGGCCACGAAGCCCACCATCAACATGATCGTGGCCACGTAGCGGAGCACGAGAACGCGGTCGAACAGCAGGCCGGGAACCGCCCGGTACGTGGAGAGCAACGACCCGGCGGCCACCCGCGGCAGGTCAGGCAGCATCACGGCCCGCAGCGCCAGCGCCGCGAGGACGAAACCGGCGGCGGAGAGCAGGAACAGGCCGCGCCACCCGACCGACTCCACCAGCACCTGGGCGGCGACCTGCAGCAACACGGCGGAGGCGAGGAAGGCGCCGGTCACCGAGGCGATCGCGATCACCCGGCGGCGCGGATCGAGGCGCTCGGACAGGTACGCCATGCCCGCCGGCGGGAACATCGCGACCGCGATCCCCTGCAGCGCCCGCAGCGCGAGCGCCACCTCGGGCGACGGGCTCAACGCCACCAGCGCCGTCGTGACCGCGGCCAGCGGCAACCCGATCATCAGCAATTTACGCCGCCCGATGCGATCCGACAGCGGCCCGAACACCAGGAACCCGGCCCCGTAACCGACCCCGAACGCGGTCACGAGCCAGGTCAGCCCACCGGCCGAGGATCCCCAGCCGGTGGCCATGTCGTGCAGCAAGGGGATCACGACGTAGAGCTGACCGCTGACGAGCACGGCGGTGAGCGTGAAGGCGGCCAGCGTCCGCCCGAACGGCGCGAAAGCGGGACGGGCCGCGGACCCGGCGGAAGGGGTGCCCGTCCGATCGGCCGGCTCAGAGTGGGACGGAGTGTGTGCAGAGCGTGGAATGCGGGGCGATATCAGTGCCATGAGCCGGGACGCTAGCCAACCAACCAGTTGGATGTCAACTGGATGGTTGGGTTACAACCAACCGGTTGGTCGTGGCATGATGGCTCCATGGCACCCAAGGTCTCGACCGCCGCCACCAAGGCCGCCCTGCTGGAGGCCGCGCGGGAGGAGTTCGCCGCCTACGGCGTGGCGGGCGCCCGCGTGGATCGCATCGCCGAGCGCGCAGGCGTCAACAAGGAGCGCATCTACGGCCATTTCGGCAGCAAGGAGAAGCTGTTCGACGAGGTCATCAAGGAGGCGCTCGACGATCTGACCGCGCAGATGGCGCTGCCCGGGGCCGATCCCGTGGACTACGTGGCCAAGCTGGCCGACTACTACCACACCCACCCCGACCTGGTGCGGCTGCTGATGTGGGAGGCGCTCAACTACCGCGGCCAGGACCTGCTGGCCGGGCAGGAAGCCAGGGTCGAGCGCTGCGCGCGCAAGGCGGCCTCGCTGGCGGAAGGCGCGGGTGAGGAGCCTTCGGCGAAGACGGCGCGGACGCTGTTCATGCTGACGGGGCTGGCGTTGTTCCCGGCGATGATGCCGCAGCTCGGGCGGATCATCCTGGGTGAGGACGCCGACGACCACGCCGCGCTGCGCGACCAGGTCGCCGCCTTCGTCGCCGCCGGGCTGGGGTCGCGACCTGACGTGCCCGCCTGACGTGCCCGCGCTCACGTGGCGGCTCGGTGTGCGGGCCTGCTCGGTGGTGGTGGAAATTGAGTTGTGCAGGCGAGCGCGCATCCGTTTGGGTGAGTGTCCGTGACCGCTCTGAACGATCTCATCCGCCCGGATCGCTATCCGCGCTCGTCCACGTACGATCCCGCCTGGCTGCTGCGGCTGGACATGGGCCCCAACCCGCTGTGGATGCTGGAGGACCTGGCCGCCGACCTCGACCTGCGCCCCGGGATGCGCGTGCTCGACCTGGGCTCCGGGCGGGGGGCCACCTCGGTGTTCCTCGCGCGCGAGTACGGCGTCGAGGTCGTGGCTGCCGACTGGTGGATCGCCGCGGAGGAGGCGGCGGCCGTCTTCGCTGAGGCGGGAGTCGGCGACCAGGTGACGGCGATACGCGCGGAGGCTCATGACCTGCCGTTCGAGCAGGAGAGCTTCGACGCGATCGTGAGCATCGACGCGTTCGAGTATTTCGGCACGGCCGACAGCTATCTGCCGTATCTGGCGCGTTTCCTGCGTCCGGATGGCCAGCTGGGCATGGCCACCCCCGGGATGACGCGCGAGGTCCGTGACCTCGGCGCGATTCCCCCGCACGTCAAGGAGGTCGTGGGCTGGGAGGCGATCGCCTGGCACACGGCGGAGTGGTGGCGCTTCCAGTGGGAGATCACCGAGCTCGTACGCGTGACGTCCGCGCGGCTCCAGCCGGACGGGTGGGCGGACTGGCTGCTGTGGGCGCGGGCGTGCGCCGAGTTCCGGCCGGACGGCCGGGCCCAGAACCAGCCCGTGATCGACATGCTGATCAAGGACGGCGGCGAGTTCCTCGGCTTCGCGCTGGTGACCGCACGCAAGAGCTGACCCCACGCACGAGCGGACCCCCGCAAGAGCCGGCCCCGCGCCGGGCACACCTCACGCGGGGCACCCCGAATCCGGGTGTCCGGTTGTTTCGGTGTGAGGCGTCCCGGTGTGAGGCGTCCCGGTGTGAGGCGTCCCGGTGCGGGGGCGCCCGGGTGTCCCGGGGCGGCGCCTGCGCCGGTCTCAGGCGGCCATGGTGATCATCGGTGGCCGCTCCCCGATCCCGACGTCCCGTATCGTGACGTCGTGCCCGTCCAGCGCCCGCCGGAACTGCGCCAGCTGGTCGGACGGCTCATGGCAGCCCTCGATCTTCCCCTGGCGCCGCAGCCTCGACCACGCCGCCAGCATGATCTGCGACGCCATCCCCCCGAGCGCCTCCGTGGACTGCGGCGTGTGCTCGCGCGACCCCAGGTCCACCTGGGCGAACGCGTCCAGACCCGCCAGGTCGAGCAGGTCGATCAGCAGCCCGAGCTCGACCCCGTACCCGGTCAGGAACGGCACGCGTTCCAGGGCGGAGCGGCGACCGGCGTACTCCCCGGCCAGCGGTTGGACGAACCCGGCCAGCTCCGGCCAGTGCAGGTTGATCAGCGGGCGGGCGACCAGCTCGGTGACGCGGCCCCCGCCCGTCGAAGCGCCGTCCAGCGGACGGTCGTAGCAGCCCTTGGCGTAAACCACCGTGGGGTCGGCGAGCAGCGGCCCGAGCAACCCGAAGATCAGCGAAGCACGAAATTTCCGTATATCGGCGTCGGCGAACACCAGCACATCCCCCGACGTGACGGCCAGCGACTTCCACAGCGCCTCGCCCTTGCCGTCCAGCGGCTTGAGCTGGGGCAGGATCTCGTCCTGGGCGTGCACCACGGCTCCGGCCCGCGCGGCGACCAGGGCGGTGTCGTCCGACGAGCGGGAGTCGATGACCACGATCTCGTCGATCAGGCCGTCCAGCTCGCGCCGGATGACCCCGACGATCTCGCCCACGGTCTCCCGCTCGTCCCGGGCCGGGAGCACCACGCTCACCGTGGTCTGTCCCTTGGCGGCCACCAGGTCCTGGAGCTGCCAGTCCCCGGCGGACGAAGTACGGCGCCGCAACCATCCGCACACTTCAGGCAGCATGCGACCCCTCCCCCCGTATCCCCATATGTCAGCATATGGCGTGGTCGCCTGCCGCACCCTATTCGCCCCTTGTCATACGCCTGCCACGGGCTTTCCGGCCACGGCTTGCGGGCGCGCGGAAAAGGCGATCGGACGAGACTAGGAAAACAACGACTTTTCACCCGATCTGATCGGCAATGCGAGTCGGTAAAGAGTGCCACCCGTTCGGATATGAGCCCGCTCATAAACCTCTGCGCAGTACACGTGTTGCCATAAATCCGGAAATTAGGGGCGGCGTTCCTGTTCAGCCTAGGGGGACAGCCCGATTCGGTGGAGCGCCAGTGCGGCGAATCCGAGGAGCGACCGGTCCCAAGGGATCGGGAACGTGCGCGCGTCGATCTCGCCGGCATGATCGCGCGCCTCGGCGAGGATCCGCAACGCGGCGTCGGGCAGCCGATCTCCGAGCCGGAGCGCGAGGGCGACGGCCGCGGTGAGCTGGACGCCGAAGGACCCGGCGGCGGTGAGCAGGGCGGTCAACCGGTCGTCGATCGACGCTTCTCCCGGAGCGAGATAGCTCAGGCTGAGATTGGCGCTCGCGCGTGCCACCTCGTGTCCCGCGGTGCCGGGAACGTCGCGCAGCCGCGCGAGCACGGACGCGGTGGCGGGGAACCAGACCAGCAGCTCGGCCGCCCCCGCCGCGATCGCCGGGTCCGGGTCATCGGTCCAGGCGGCGAAGCGGTCGCTGATCCGGGCCGCCGCGAGGTAGGCGTCGCGATCCCAGGACACCGCGACGGCGTCGACGAACTGCTCATCGCCGTCCCCGGCCGCGCCGCCGTAGAGCAGGGACAGGGTCGCGGCCACGTCGTCGCCGGTCACGCTCTCGGCCTTGGCGAACTCCCGGCCGGGATCGAAGGGCAGCTGGGTGTCGTCGCGGTCTCCGAGTGCGACGGCGCGGAGCAGGGCCAGCACGGCCGCGCGGTCCGGGGTCGCCGGATCGGCCACCAGCTCGGTCAGGAACGGAACGACATGACAGCTCGCCTGCCAGCGCGTTCCCTGGTGGTAGACGTTCCCCCAGAGCTGGTGACGCGCCCAGCCGCGTGCGCCGGCGTCCGCCGACAGCAGGGATCTGAGCTGGCCGGGGACGTCCACGGCCGGACCGTAGGCGTGATGGAGCTCGGCCCAGCCGATCGACTCCAGACCCGCCAGCGGGCCCGGGTCAGGCGCCGCCCGGCGGGGCGCGGCGCGGTCTCCCGGCGGCCAGGGCCTCGCCACGCTCATGGCTCGCCGTCGCGGGGCGGCCCGTCGTAGTAGCCGGGCCCCGCGATCAGGACGCTCTCGAAACAGGTGTAGTGGTCGATGGTCTCCTGATCCGCGCCCGGGAACGGGACCTCCGAGCGGAACAGGCCGACCGACAGCCTCGGCACGCTCAGGCCGTGGCCACTCCCTTCGATCTCGATGTCGTAGCGGGCCCGCAGCTCCGCGATCACCTGCTCCGCAGGGGTCGAGAACACGTCCACGCCGAGAAGCAGCACCCGCGCCTGCGGATCCGCGTCGAAGTCCCGGTAGATCTCGATCGTCTGCACCACGCCGGTGGACCCGCAGAACACGTGCGCGTCCACTCCCGCGCCGCTCAGCCGCCAATCCAGCGGCTCCGCGCCCGGATAGGGCGCGTACGGCCGCGGCGTGCCCCACGCGGACAGCGCCCGCCCCGCCTCCGCGAACGACGCCCCCAGCAGCACCGGACCAGCCGCCCTCAGCGGATCCAGCTCGATGAGCAAGGGTGACACGCCGCCTCCGAACGTCCGGCAGCCCCGGGAACCGCTCCAGGCGCAGCGAACATCTTCCCCGCATCAGCTCGGAACCGCCACTCCGCACGCCGGCGGGGAGCGGCGGCACGTCCGGCCGCGCGCCGGCCGCGTGGATCCGCGGTCGCACCGGCCCCCGCCGGGGCACGCGCGCTAGTCCACCTCCACGCGTTAGTCCACCTCCACCACGGCCTCGGCGAACTGGGCGGAGTACAGCCGGGCGTAGGCGCCGCCCTCGGCCAGCAGCGACTCGTGCGTGCCCTGCTCGACGATCCGCCCGTTCTCCATGACCAGGATCAGGCTGGCGTCGCGGATCGTGGACAGCCGGTGGGCGATCACGAAGCTGGTACGGCCCTCGCGCAGCGAGCTCATCGCCCGCTGGATGAGCACCTCGGTCCGGGTGTCGACCGAGCTGGTCGCCTCGTCCAGGATCAGGATCGCCGGCTCGGACAGGAACGCACGGGCGATCGTGATCAGCTGCTTCTCCCCCACGCTGACCGTCGCGCCCTCCTCGTCGATCACCGTGTCGTAGCCGTCGGGCAGCGTGTGCGCGATGCGGTCGACGTGGGCGGCCTCCGCGGCCGCCTCGATGCGTTCGCGGGTGGCGCCCTCGGCCCCGTAGCCGATGTTCTCCGCGATCGTGCCGCCGAACAGCCAGGTGTCCTGCAGCACCATGCCGATGTTGGCGCGCAGCTCCTCCCGCGACATCTCGGCGATGTCGACGCCGTCGAGCGTGATGCGCCCGCCGGTCACCTCGTAGAAGCGCATGATGAGGTTGACGAGCGTGGTCTTGCCGGCTCCCGTGGGGCCGACGATGGCCACGGTCTGGCCGGGCTCCACGGTCAGCGACAGGTCCTCGATCAGCGGCCTGTCCTCGGCGTAGCGGAAGGACACGTTCTCGAACGCCACCCGGCCCCTGAGCTGTGCCGGCCGGGCGGGCTCCGCGGGCTCAGGGGACTGCTCGGGGGCGTCCAGCAGCTCGAAGACCCGCTCGGCGGAGGCGACGCCCGACTGCACCAGGTTCGCCATGCCGGCCACCTGGGTCAGCGGCTGGCTGAACTGCCGCGAGTACTGGATGAAGGCCTGCACGTCGCCCAGCGAGATCGAGCCCGAGGCCACCTTGAACCCGCCGACCACCGCGACCAGGACGTAGTTGAGGTTGCCGATGAACATCATCGCCGGCTGGATGACCCCGGAGATGAACTGGGCGCGGAAGCTGGAGGCGAACAGGGCCTGGTTGTGCTCGGTGAAGGTCTCGGCCGCCTCCTGCTGCCGGCCGAACACCTTGACCAGCGTGTGCCCGCCGTACATCTCCTCGATGTGGCCGTTGAGCTTGCCCGTCGAGGACCACTGCTTGATGAACTGCGGCTGCGACCGCTTGCCGATGACCGTGGTGACGTAGACCGACAGCGGCACCGTGACCAGCGCGATGAGCGCGAGGATCGGCGAGATCCAGAACATCATCACCAGCACGCCCACGACCGTCAGCACCGAGGAGATGAGCTGGCTCATCGTCTGCTGCAGCGTCTGCGCGATGTTGTCGGTGTCGTTGGTGGCGCGGCTGAGGATCTCACCGCGCGGCTGGCCGTCGAAGTAGCTCAGCGGCAGCCGCGCCAGCTTGGCCTCGATCTGCCCGCGCAGCCGGGACGCCGCCCGCTGCACGATGGTCGTGGTCATCCGGAACTGCACGATCCCGAGCAGCGCCGCCAGCAGGTAGATCGCCAGCACCCAGGCCAGGACCTGGGCCAGCGCGGTGAAGTCGATGCCCCGGCCGGGCACCACGCTCATCGAGGACACCATGTCGGCGAACGTGCCCTGGCCCTGAGCGCGCAGCCCGGCCACGGCCTGCTCCTTGGTGCTGCCCGCGGGCAGCCGGGCCCCGATGATGCCGGAGAAGATCAGGTCTGTGGCATGGCCGAGGATCTTGGGCCCGGTCACGGTCAGCGCGACGCTGGCCGTACCGAGGGCCAGGACGACGATCAGCCGCGCGCGCTCGGGGCGCAGCAGCCGCAGCAGGCGGCGGAGCGTGCCGCCGAAGTCGAGTGCCTTCTCCGCGGGCCCGGCCATCATCCTGCCCGGGCCGAAAGCGGGTTGTGGCCGGCGTGCCGGCGCGTCAGTGGTCACGCTGCGGCCTCCTGTTCGGTGAGCTGGGACAGCACGATCTCCCGGTACGTCGGGCAGGTGTCCATGAGCTCGGCATGGTTGCCGCTGCCGACCACGCGGCCCTCGTCGAGCACGAGGATGCGGTCGGCGTCGCGGATGGTGTTCACGCGCTGGGCCACGATGACGATCGTGGCGTCGGTGATCTGCTCGGCCAGCGCGGCGCGCAAGCGGGCGTCGGTGGCGTAGTCGAGGGCGGAGAAGGAGTCGTCGAACAGGTAGATCTCGGGCCGGTGCACCAGGGTCCTGGCGATGGCCAGGCGCTGGCGCTGGCCGCCGGAGACGTTCGTGCCGCCCTGGGAGATCGGCTCGTCCAGGCCGCCGGGCATCGCCTCGACGAACTCGCGGGCCTGCGCCACCTCCAGGGCCTGCCACAGCTCCTCGTCGGTCGCGCCGGGCTTGCCGTACCTCAGGTTGGAGGCGACGGTGCCGGAGAACAGGTAGGGCGACTGCGGGACCAGGCCGACCGTCCGGGCGAGCACGGCCGGGTCGAGCTCGCGTACGTTGACGCCGTCCACCAGCACGTCGCCGGCGGTCGCGTCGAACAGGCGGGGAATGAGGTTGAGCAGCGTCGTCTTGCCGCTGCCCGTACTGCCGATGATCGCGGTGGTACGGCCGGGCCGCGCCGTGAGGCTCACCTCGCTCAGCACCGGCTCCTCGGCGCCCGGGTAGCGGAAGCCGACCGAGCGCAGCTCCAGCTCGCCGATGCGTCGTTCCGGGGTGACCGGGCTCGCCGGCGGGTGGACGGTCGGCTCGCTGCCGAGGACCTCCTCGATGCGCTCGGCGCAGACCTCGGCCCTGGGGATCATCATGAACATGAACATCGCCATCATCACCGACATGAGGATCTGCATCAGGTAGGAGATGACCGCGGTCAGCGCGCCCACCTCCATGGCCCCGTCGGCGATGCGGTGGCCGCCGAACCACACCACGGCGACGCTGGACACGTTCACCACCAGCATGACCGAGGGGAACATCAGCGCCATCAGCCGCCCGACCCGCAGTGACACGTCGGTCAGCTGGTCGTTGACCACGCCGAAGCGCTCGCGCTCGTGCCGGTCGCGGACGAAGGCCCTGATGACCCGGATGCCGGTGATCTGCTCGCGCAGCACCTGGTTGATCCGGTCGATGCGCTCCTGCATCGTGCGGAAGAGTGGGCGCATCAGCACGACGATCACGCCCACGATGATGATCATCACGGGCAGCACGACGAGCAGCAGCGAGGACAGGGTCGGGTCCTGGCGCAGCGCCAGCACGATGCCGCCGACGCACATGATCGGCGCCGCCACCATCATCGTGAAGGTCATCAGGACGAGCAGCTGGATCTGCTGCACGTCGTTGGTGGTCCGGGTGATGAGGGACGGCGCGCCGAACCGGTTGACCTCCTGGGCGGAGTAGTCCTGCACCCGGTGGAAGATCGCGGCCCGCAGGTCCCGGCCCAGCGCCATCGAGGTCCAGGCGCCGTAGTAGACGGCCACGATCGAGCAGACGATCTGGATGAGCGTCACGCCGAGCATCACCAGCCCGACGCGCATGATGTAACCGGTGTCGCCCTTGACGACCCCGTCGTCGATGATGTCGGCGTTCAGTGTGGGGAGATAGAGCGTGGCCAGCGTCTGGACGAACTGGAAGAGGACGACGAGCGTGATCTCTTTCCCGTACGGCCTCAGCTGGCCCCGCAGCAGGCGGAGCAGCATCAGAAGGCGCTTTCTGTCGAAGAGGTGGGGGAAGGCCGCACGAGCAGCCCATCGAGCAGAACGGAGACGATCTCCTCGTCGTCCATGTCGCCGAACTCGCCGCCGCCGCCGAAGCCGCGATGCACGCTCACCGCGACCAGCATGAGCAGCAGTTGGGCCGTGGCTCCCGGAGAGCGGCGCAGCCGGTCGTGGTCGGGCTCGACCAGGGCGGCGAGCCCGGCCGCGATCCGGCGGCGGCTGTCCATCATCTGCTCGTGGAACTCGGCGTCGTCGGCCATCAGCTCCCGCGGCGCGATCATGAGGTTCTCGTTGGCGCTCATCCTGGCCCGCAGCAGCGCGACGGCCTGGCACAGCCGCTCGCGCAGCTCGGTACGCGGGTCGATGGCGGCCAGCGCCTCCAGCGCCGGTTGCGGATCGAACGCGCTCATCAGCGCCGCGCGCAGCAGCGAGGCCTTGTCGGGGAACACGCCGAAGATCGTGCCCTCGGCCACGCCCGCGGCCTCGGCGATCTGCCGGGTGCTCACCGCGGTGCCGAACTCGCGCAGCAGCGGGAGGGTGGCGGTGATGAGCGCGGCACGGCGGGCTTCTGGCGCCATAGCCGGCACTCGTCGCCTTTTAGACATAGCGGCGATCCTAATGAGCGAGTACTCACTCGTTCAAATCATTTATCGCCGCGGCGGCGGGCTCACTCGGGAGCGACGGCCCCCGTCAGGAGCCTTGCCACCACCCCCAGCAGGGCGTCGGCGGCCTTGCCCAGCAGGGCGAGCAGCAGGATGGACAGCAGCAGGATGTCGGTGCGGCCGGTGTTCTGGCTGTCGATCAGCAGGAAGCCCAGGCCCATGGAGGAGGCGATCAGCTCGGCCGCGACCAGGAACAGCCAGCCCTGGGCGAGGCCGAGCCGCAGCCCGGCGAAGACGGCGGGCGCGGCGGACGGGAGCTGGATCCGGGTGAGCAGGCCCAGTCCGCGCAGCCCGTACGCGCGCCCGGCCTCGACCAGGTGCGGATCGACGTGCGCCAGCGCCGCGGACACCGTGGTGTAGACGGGGAAGAACGCGCCGATCGCCACGAGGACGATCTTGGGGCCCTCGGCGATGCCGAGCCACAGCACCAGCAGCGGCACCCAGGCCAGCGAGGGCACCGCGCGCAGGGCCGCGACGCTCGGCGCGAGCAGGTCCCTGACCGGCGCGTACAGCCCGACGGCGGCGCCGAGCACCAGTCCGGCCGCCGCCCCTGCGGCGAAGCCGAGCAGCACTCGCTGCCCGCTGATCGCCATGTGCCGCCACAGCTCGCCGCGCCGGATCAGCTCGGCCACCGCCTCCAGGACGGCCGACGGGGAGGGCAGCTGGCTCGGCGTGAACAGGCCGGCGCCGGAGGCGAGCTGCCAGGCGGCGAGCACGGCCAGCGGTACCAGCAGGCCGAGGGCGAGCCTCCCCGGCCGCGCCCATCGGCCGCCGCGCCGGATCACGAGGCCTTGCTCGCGTAGTCGGGGGCGAACAGCGAGTCGAGCGCGGTCCTGGCCTCAGCCTCCGAGCGCACCTGGCTCTCACGCACCAGGGTGGGCAGGATGCGTTCGAGCACGGCGCGCTGGGCGGGACCCGGGACGGGGCTGATCTCGACCTCGGTCCGCTCCTTCAGCACCACCGTGGCCACCTCCGGGCTGAGTTTCGCCTCGGACGCCAGCAGCTGGACCGCCTCGTCGGGATGCGCGACGATCCACGCGCGGGCCTTCTCGTAGGCGTCGAGCACCTTCCGCGCGAGGTCCGGGTGCTCGGCGAGGAAGCCCTCGCGGGCGTTGAGGAAGCCGAAGGAGTTGAAGTCCGGGTTGCGGTAGATCAGCTTCGCGCCCGAGTCCACCTGGGTCTGCGCCATCAGCGGGTCCAGCCCCGCCCACGCGTCGACGTCGCCGCGCTCCAGCGCGGTCTTGCCGTCGGCGTGCTGGAGGTTCACGACCTCGACGTCCGTGCCGGAGAGTCCGGCCGCCTCCAGGGACTGGAGCAGGAAGAAGTACGGGTCCGTGCCCTTGGTGGCGGCGACCTTCTTGCCCTTGAGCTGGGCCACCTTCGAGATGGGCGAGTCCTTGGCCACGACGAGCGCCGCCCACTCGGGCTTGGTGTAGACGCCGATCGTCTTGATGGGGGTGCCGTTGGCGCGGGCCTGCAGCGCGGCGGCGCCCGCGGTGGAGCCGATGTCGATCGTCTCGCCGCGCAGATTCTCGTTGGCCTTGTTGCTGCCCGCCGACAGCACCCAGGTGACCTTGGTTCCCTTGAGGTCGTCCTCCAGCCAGTGTTGCCGGCGGATGACCAGGCTGAGCGGGTTGTAGTAGGCGTAGTCGAGCCGCAGCTGCGCCGAGGCGGGCGTGGCGGCGCCGCTCTCCCCCTCCGCGCAGCCGGTGATCGTGCCGGCGAGCAGGAGTGCGGCGAGCAGGGCGCGGCGACGGCTCAGGCGATACGTCGGGCTGTACGTCATGGGGCGGCCTCCTCGGCGGCGGTGGTTCACGGGGTGGCCTTCTCGGCGGAGAGGGTTCACGGGGTGGCCTCCTCGGCGGAGAGGGTTCACGGGGTGGCCTCCTCGGCGGAGAGGGTTCACGGGGTGGCCTCTTCTGCGGGGGCCGGCCTGGGGACGCCGAGCCGCTCCAGCAGGTCGGCGCGGAGGGCGGCGAGCTCGGGGTGCGCGCGGTCGCGCGGGCGGAGGTAGGGGACGTCGAGCACGGTCGCGACGGTCGCGCCCGCGCGTGGCGGCCCGGCGCCGAGCAGGACCACCCGATCGGCCAGGTGCAGGGCCTCGTCCACGTCGTGGGTGACGAGCAGGACCGTCGTCCCGGCGCCGCGCTGCACGTCGGCCAGCAGGTCCTGCATGCGCAGCCGGGTGAGGGCGTCGAGCGCGGCGAACGGCTCGTCCAGCAGCAGCACGCCGGGCTCCCTGGCCAGCGCCCTGGCCAGGGCCGCGCGCTGGGCCATGCCGCCGGAGACCTGGCGGGGGCGGTGCCGGTGGAAGCCCTCCAGGCCGACGACGTCGAGCCAGTGCCGGACGATCTGGCGGCCGCTCGCCCGGCTGACGCCTTTGGGCAGGCCGAGCGCCACGTTCCCGGCGAGGTCCCGCCAGGGCAGCAGCCTCGGCTCCTGGAAGACCACGGCGCAGCGCTCGTCGACGCCGCGGACCGGCCGCCCGTCCACCAGCACCTCGCCGGCCGTCGGCGCCGCCAGCCCGCCCACCAGCCTCAGCAGGGTCGACTTGCCGCAGCCCGACGGTCCCAGGATGGCCACGAGCTCGCCCGGCCGGATGTCCAGCTCGATGTCCCGCAGCACGGTGTGGCCGTTGCCGAAGGTGTGACCGATGCCGCGCAACCCGACACCTGCCGCGGTCGCCGCCATACGTTCCCTCACATTTCCGCAACCCGGCTAAGCCGGTATTTCCTACTCAATATACAGGAATCTCCCATGCAGGACCCCGTTTGGGAAGAGCGGCGATCAAGCGCCACTCGTTGAACCGGCGCGCGGTTGCTCGTAGGCTGGTGTCGGTTGCTCCCGCCGGGCCAGGCCCGGCCGATCACGAGAAGGCGATGCCATGGCCACCGCCCGGTCACACCGGGGCGGATGAGGCGACGGCCGTTCCCGCGGCCGGTGCGCGCGTGCGAACGCGCCTGGCCGTCATGCCCCGGTCACGTGGAGATCTTCTCGTTCACGCGGCGCCGGTCGCCGCGTAGCTGATCCGGAGCATCAGAAATGTCGCAAGACTCCCTGTCCGCGTGGTACGCGGACTTCTTCACCGAGCTGCCCAACGCCTTCTGGCGGGCAGCCGTACCGGAGGCGGCGACCGCCGCCGAGGTCGGGTTCGTCATCCGCCGGGCCGGGCTGCGCCCCGGCTCGCGGGTGCTGGACGTGGCCTGCGGCAGCGGGCGGCACGCCCTGGAGCTGGCCCGGCGCGGCTGCCGCGTCACCGGGCTGGACGTCTCGGCCGAGGCTGTCGCCCACGCGCGGGCCGCCGCCGCGCGCGAACGGCTCGACCTCGACCTGCGCCAGGGCGACATGCGGGCGCTTCCCGAAGACGTCCGCACCGATGCGGCCATGTGCATGGGCAACGTCTTCGGCTACCTGGAGCACGCCGGCACGCAGAGGTTCCTCGCGAGCCTGCGCGGACTCGTCGTCCCCGGGGGCACGCTCATCCTGGACTACGCGTTCGTGGCCGAATCGCTGCTGCCGAACCTGGTCCTGGAGGAGCCGCCGATGACGCTCGGCGGTGTCGAGGCCGTCTCCGTCAACGAGTACGACGCGGTGAACAGCCGCTGGCTCACCTCGTTCACCTTCCGCAGGGGTGCGCAGGAGCACCGCGGGACGTCCGTGCAGCACGTCTACACCGCGGCGGAGGTCGTCCGCCTGGTCACCGAGGCCGGGTTCACCGGCGTCGAGCTGTACGGCGACGCCGGCGGCACGCCCTTCCGGTTCGGCAGCCCCCGGCTGCTCCTGACGGCGCGGCGGCCGTAGAGCGCCGGCCGGTGTCCGTGAGCGAGCACGGGCACCGGCCCTGGCTCAGGACTTCGCCGCCGGCTGCGCGGCCTCGGGGTGCTCGACGTTCAGCGAGTCGACCAGCGCGTCGGCCTCCGGGTTGCGGACCGGGGCGACGAGGCCGACGAGCACGAACACCACCAGCGCGGACAGGACCGGGGCGGAGACCTCCACGGTCTGGCTCTGGCCGGGGAAGACGTACTTCACGAGCGTGAAGACCACGAGCCCGGTCGCCCAGGACCCGATCGCGGCCGCCGGGCCGCAGCGGCGGAACAGCGGCAGCATGCCGAGCAGCATCGGGATGGCGATCGGGCCGACCAGCGCGCCGAACCAGAGGATCAGCAGGCCCAGCACGCCGCCGAAGCTGTCCACGCTGAGCGCGATGCCCATCGACAAGGCGATGAACAGGAACGTGGAGACCCGGCCGGCCAGCAGCTCGGACTTGGAGGACAGCTGCTGTGCCCGCTTCCAGACGGCGGGTATGATGTCCCTGATCACGACCGAGGAGATCGCGTTGGCGTCGGAGGACGTCATCGCCATCGTGTGCGCGAACATGCCGGCCAGCACGAGGCCGATCAGCCCGCCGGGCAGCAGTTGCTGGGTCAGCAGGGCGTACGACTGGTCGGGCTCGGCCAGGTTGGGGAGCAGGATCGGCGCGGCCCACATCGGGAAGAACAGGATGAGCGGCCAGAAGAGGTAGAGGCCGGCGGAGAACAGCGCGGCGCGCCGGGCCGAGCCACCGGTCGGTGCCGCGATGAAGCGCTGGGCCAGGTTCCAGGTCCCGCCGTTGTATGACAGCGTGTTGATCAGCAGGTAGACCATGACGAAGCCCACGGTGTACTTGTCGTTGAACGGCTGGCCGTGTCCCTCGGGCAGGCGGTCCCACAGCGTCCAGATCGCCGACGCCCCGCCGAGCTTGGCGAGGACCGCGACGAACATCGTGACCCCGGCGACGAGCTGGATGACGAACTGGCCGAGGTCGGTGAGCGCGTCGGCCCACAGGCCGCCGATCGTCGAGTAGATCAGCGTCACCCCTCCGGTGAGCAGCACGCCCCAGCCGATCGGGACGCCCGCGAACACCTGGAGCAGCAGCGCGGTCGCCGCCCACTTGGCGCCCACGTCGAAGACCTTCAGCGCGGTGCCGCTCCAGGCCAGCACCTGCTGCGCGGGCACGTTGTAGCGGGTCGCGAGATATTCCAGCGGCGAGATGATCCCGAGCCGCTGCCGCAGCCGTGGCCAGCGCGGCGCGAACAGGAACGACCCGACCACCATCGCGAAGGTGATGCCGATCGCCCACCAGACGTACAGGGTGAAACCGGCGGTGTAGGCGATGGCCGCGTAGCCGACGAAGACCGCAGAGCTGTAGCCCGACATGTGGTGGGAGATACCGGACAACCACCAGGGCATCTTGCCTCCGGCGGTGAAGAAGTCCTTGGCGTCACGGATGCGGGACTTGGCCCAGACGCCGATCGCGATCATCACGGCGAAGTAGCCGCAGATCACTAGCCAGTCGAGAAAACCCATGAGATCTCCCAGGTCGGGGGTGGGGAGCGGTGCGGATCGAACGGTTCGGGAAGGCCGGGCAGGTCAGCCGTGGTGAACGGGGATGCCGGCGACGTAGGTGTGCAGGATGGACAGGTCGGGGGTGGTGACGATCAGGTCGGCGGGCGCGCCCGGCTCGATGCGGCCGCGGTCGCAGCCGAGCAGCCGGGCCGGGTTCGCCGTGGCCAGCCGCACCGCGGTGCCGAGCGTGACCTCGGTGTGCGTGACCGCCCAGGCGAGGCACTCGATCAGCGAGCTGCCCGATCCGGCCAGCAGCTCGGTGCCGGGCAGCGTCACCCGGCCGTCCTCGCGCACCGTGATCCGGCCGCCGACCGGGGTCGTGTAGTCGCCCGGAGCGCAGCCGGCCAGCGCGACGGAGTCGCTGACCAGCAGCGCGCGGTCTGTCCCCTTGGCGCGGAGCATCGCGGTGAACGTGTCGGCGGGCAGGTGGTGCCCGTCCGCGATGAACGTCGCCGCGAGACTGTCCGCGGCCAGCTGCGTCCAGATGTAGTTGGGATGCCGGCGGATCACCGCGTGCGCGCCGTTGCCCAGGTGGGTGGAGAGCCGCGCGCCAGCGCGCACGGCTGCCTCGATCTCGGCGGGCGTCGCCGCGGTATGCCCGATGGACGCGATGACGTCCTGCCGGGCGAGCTCGGCGATGTAGCCGGCGGCGCCCGCCCGCTCGGGGGCCAGCGTGACGATCTTCACCAGCCCGCCGCTCGCCTCCTGCCAGCGCCCGAACTCGGCGAGGTCGGGGTCGCGCAGGTGCGCGGCGTCGTGCGCGCCCCGGGGCCCGTCCTCGGCCGCCAGGTAGGGTCCTTCGACGTGGATGCCGGGGATGGCCTGCCTGACCAGCGGATCGGCCTCGCGCGCCGCCGCGATCACGCCCAGGTTCCTGATGATCTTGTCTTCCGGCGCGGTGATGATCGTGGGGCACACCGTCGTGGTGCCGCGCTTCCACAGCTCGCGCACGAGCTCGGCGACGTGGCCGGTCGAGAGGTCGCCGGCGTTGAAGTCGAACCCGGCGTACCCGTTGACCTGGATGTCCACCAGGCCGGGCAGGATCAGCCCGGCGGGTGCGTCACGGATCTCGGTGACCGCGGCGATCCGCGGCCCGTCCAGCTCGACGCGTACGGGACGCCCGTCCGCGAGCCGGCCCTCGACCGTCATTCCGCCTCCACTCCGAGCTCCGCCGCGAGCCTCCGGGCGGCGGCCATGACCAGGCGGCCGGCCTCCGGAGTGAACGCGGCCCGCGGCCCGTAGGCCCGGTGGGCCTCGCAGATCTCGTACCCGCCCTCGGCGTAGTGCGTCTCCGGATAGGGCAGGTAGCCGGGGACGCCACCGGTGTAACCGGCGACGAGCAGCCCGGGATCGCCGAGCGCGGCCCGCAGCTCCACGGCGAACTCGACGAAGGGCTCGCCGGGCAGGAAGACCAGCGGCACGCCGCCCCAGCGGTGCACGGCGACCTGGACCTCGACCGACGCCGGTCCGGTGTCGGCCAGCTGGGCACGCGCCCAGCCCGTCCAGATCCCGCCGGGCTCGTCCGCCAGCGCGCGCAGCTCGCCCGGCGTGAGCGGGTCGCCGAGCGGCAGCTCGACAGGGGTGGCGGCCACCGAAACCGGGCCGAGGACCGGCTCCGTGGCGGCTTCGAGCGCGGCCTGGCCCACCTGGACGCCGATCCGCTGCGCGGCCTCGAAGGTCCGGCCCGGTTGCGGCTCGGTGGCGCGCAGGCTGTCGAGGGCGGTGTGCCCGGTGTTGAGCTGGCCGCAGCAGCCCTGGAGGAACAGGATCACGCCGCCGATCCCGGACTCCAGGTGCCGCCGCGCGTAGCCGGGCCAGTCCGCGGTGAGCTGGAGGTTGTCGGGGCCGAGCGTCACCGGGTGGCAGGCGTGGGAGAACACCGTGGCGATGGGCTCGCCGTTCTCGCGCTCCAGCCGTACGACGGGGACCGCGGGGTCGACGAGGGTGCCGCCGCGCCGGTTGGTCGCGACGCCGTGCACCGTGCCGCAGCCGCGCCGGAGGACGGCGGGCTCCAGCGCGGCGAGCGCGGCGACGCCGGCGCCGGCGATCCGCGCGCAGGCGTCCTCGACGTATCGCGGGTCGGCGACGCCGCCGATGCCGCCCCTGGTCACCGCGGGGCCCGCGTGCGTGTGGGTGACCGCCACGGCCACCCGCTCCGCCGGGATCCCGGTGCGCTCGTGCACGTCCCGGGCGATCCGCCGGGTGGTGTCCGGGTCGAGCGCGATGAGATCGGCGCAGATCACGACGGACGTGGTCGCGCCGTCGGAGACCGCCACGGCGGTGGCCAGCAGCGGGTCGTGCACCGCCGTGGACGCGGAGACCCGCGCGGCGTAGCCCGCCAGCGAGCCGCCGGCCGGTGGTGTGATGTCGGCGACCGCGGCCCCGGCCAGCAGCCGCACTCCGTCCGCACGCACGGTCATCGGATCTTCCCCGCTCACAGCCACCGGACCCGCCCGCGGAAGCGGTCGAGGAAGAGCCCGTTGCGCTCGTCGCCGTCCGGCGCGTTCCCGCTGCGCCAGATCTCGGGAACGGTGCCGCGCTCGGCCAGCTCGGCGATCGCCGCGGCCATGACGCAGTTGAGCGTGTAGGCGTTGGCGAACGTCGAGATCGCGCCGACCCGCTCGGGGACTCCCTCGATCTCGAGTACGGCGTCGCCGACCGGCACCTTCGTGTCGATGTGCAGGTCGACGAGGTCGTGCAGGTTCTGCTTGGTGGGATGCCTGGCCGGGTGGCCGGGCGCGGTCCGGTCGGCGTGCTCTCGGGAGGAGACGCCGATGACGGTGACGCCACGCTCGCGGGCGGTCAGCGCCGCGTCGATGAGCGCGGCGTTGATGCCGTAGGCGTTGACCAGGATGAGCAGGTCGCCCGCGCCGAGCCGGTTGTCCTCGATGACGACGCGGCCGTAGCCGGGGGTGCGCTCGATGGCCATCGAGCGCAGCGCGCCGCCGGACAGCAGCGTGCCCTCGTCGAGGATCGCGCTGACGTTGACCAGGCCGCCGGCCCGGAAGAACACCTCCTGCGCGGCGAGGTTCGAGTGTCCCCCCGGGCCGTAGACGTAGATCAGCCGGTCCGCGCCGTGCCGGGTGATGTGGTCGGCGATGAGCTCGGCCGCCGCCCCGATGGCGTCGGCCTCCTCGGATCCGATCCTGCCGATCAGGCCCGCGACCTGCTCGGCGTACGTCCGCATGAGCGACGTGTGCCGTCCGTTTTGCACCTGCAGGCTCCTTGTGACCGATGAAAGCGATTGCAGGCATTTAAGACCATGGCCGAATCCCGGTCAAGAGGCGGACCGCGGCCCCGTGGAGTCACGCGGGGCGAAGACGCCGGGCAGCCTGACGTGCTCCGGCTCGCCGCCGGGCGTCTCGATCTGCCTGGTCAGGACCTGGACCGCGGTGGCGCCGAGATCGTCCATCGGCGCGGTCACCGTGGTCAGGCTCGGCGTGACCGTCCTGGCGAGCAGCACGTCGTCGCAGCCCACGACGCTGCGCTCCCCCGGCACGGAGACCCCGCGCCCGGCCAGCTCGGCGAGCACCCCGCACGCGGTGAGGTCGTCGAAGGCGAAGGCGGCGGTCGCGTCGGTCCCGAGCAGCGCGGCGCCGGCCTGCCGGCCGCCCTTGAACGTCGCGCGGAAGGGGCCGAGCTCCACCAGCTCGACCCCCCGGCCCCGCGCCCACCTGCGGATCGCCTGCGAGCGCCGGGCCGCGGCCCACGACGCGCTCGGCCCGGCGAGCAGCGCGAACGAGCGATGGCCGTGCTTGTAGAGGTGCTCGCCGGCGTCGAAGAGCGCGCTGGTGTTGTCGCAGATCACCGAGGAGAGCTCGCGCAGCGGGCGGTTGAGCAGGACGCAGGGCAGCCCTCTGGCGGCCTCGCGCAGCGCCGCGGACGACGAGCGCGGCGAGGCCACGATCACGCCGTCCACCCTGCTGCGGAGCTGGGCGACGTGGCGCACCTCGGCCGCCGCGCTCTCCTCCGCGTCGACCAGCATGACCGAGCTGCCCATCCGCTCGGCCGTGCGCTGGATCGCCCGCACGAGCAGCGGGAAGAACGGGTTGGTGATGTCAGGGACGATCAGCCCGATCATCTCCGCCCGGCCCGTGACCAGGCCGCGCGCGGCCGAGCTCGGCTGGTATCCCAGCTCGCGGGCGGCGGCCATGATCTGTTCCCTGACCGGCGGGCTGACCAGCTCCGGGCGGTTGAAGGCCCGGGACACGGTCGCGGCTGAGACACCGCACCGCCGGGCGATGGAGTAGATCGTCGGCTTGCTCACACCGCGCTCCTCAGCATTGGCTCGACCCGGCTTGACCGAAGTACTCTAGCGAAGCCAGAATCCATGCAATCGCTTTCATTGTCCGCGACGGAAAGGACGGCATGGGTTCCGAGCAGCCCGAGCAGATCGCCCGAAGACATCTCGAAGACGTCATCTTGCCGTTCTGGCTTGAGAACGGCATCGACTCCGAGCATGGCGGGTTCTTCACCTGCTTCGACAACCGCGGCCGGCGCCGGCTGTCCACGAACAAGTTCACCTGGTCGCAGGGGCGTTTCATCTGGCTGCTCGCCCGCGCCGCCCGGCTCGCCGACCGCGGCCTGCTCGCTCTGGACTCCCGCGCCCTCCTGGAGCACGCGGAGCGCGGCGCGTCGTTCCTCCTCGACCACGCCGTCCGGCCCGGCGGGGAGTGCGCCTACGTGCTGGACGAGCGCGGCGGGACGGCGCTCGACCAGGACGGCGGCCCGCTGCCCGCGGAGCGCAGCATCTTCGCCGACGCCTTCGTCGCCATGGGGCTCAGCGAGCTCACGAGGTACACCGGCTCGCCCGGCCACCTGCCCGTGATCGACGCGATCGTCCAGCGGATCGCGGACGACGTGGCGGCCGGCGACCCGCCGACCCCGCCGTACCCGCTGCCGCCCGGCTGCTCGGGCTTCGGCGCCCGCATGATCGTCCTCAACGCCCGGCTCGACCAGGCACGCGCGCACCAGGCGGTGTCCGGGACGAGCCCGTACGCGGGCGAGCTGCGCGCCGCCCGGCGGGCCATGCTCGCGCACCGGGAGGACGGCGGCCTGTTCACCGAGACGTTCGTGCCCGACCCCGGCCTGCGGGACACGGTCCTGGCCCGGCACCGCACCCCCGGCCACGCGCTGGAGGGGATCTGGATGGCGCTGGAGGCGGGCGAGCTGCTCGGCGAGCGCGACGACCGGGGCGACCTGCTCGCCAGCGTGTCCGCGCTGTGCGCGGCCGGGTGGGACGACGAGCACGGCGGCCTGTTCCGCTACGTCGGCGTCTCCGGCCGGGCCTACGGCGGGCCGTACGAGGACCTGGTCCGGCGGACCTGGTCGACCAAGCTGTGGTGGGTCCACTCGGAAGCCGCCTACACCACCCGCCTGGCGGCCGAGCGCTACGGCGACCGGGAGGCGGCCGGCTGGTTCGACCGGATCTGGGACTACACCCTGCGCACGTTCCCCGGCGGGGCGGACGGCGAGGAGTGGATCCAGATCAGGGACCGGGCCGGGGCGCCGCTCGACGAGGTCGTCGCCCTGCCGGTCAAGGACCCGTACCACATCGCCAGGAACCTCATGCAGATGGTCGAGCTCCCCGAGCTCGCAGAAACCGGCGCTCAGGGAGACCAGCCGTGACAGCCACGAACACCGACCCCGTGATCACGCGGGCCGCCGGACGCCTCGATGTCCGGATCTTCAGCGACCGGGCGCAGTCCGGCGCCGCGGCGGCACACGCCGCGGCGGCGGCGTTGCGCTCGGCGCTCGCCACCCGCGGCGAGGCCAGGGTGGTCTTCGCGGCCGCGCCCTCGCAGCGGGAGACGCTGGCCGGACTGCGCGCGGCCGAGGGGATCGACTGGTCCAGGGTCGCCGTCTTCCACATGGACGAGTACATCGGCCTGCCCGCGGACTCGCCCCAGCGCTTCGGCCGCTTCCTGCGCCACGAGCTCTGGGACGCCGTACGGCCGGGCGCGGTGCACGTGATCGAGCCGGGCGACGACCCGGAGGCGGAGTGCGCCCGCTACGCCGAGCTGCTCGGCCGCGGCCCCATCGACCTGGTCTGCCTGGGCATCGGCGACAACGGCCACCTGGCGTTCAACGACCCGCCGGTGGCCGACTTCGCCGACCCGCTCGCGGTCAAGGTCGTCGAGCTCGACGACGCCTGCCGGCGGCAGCAGGTCAGCGACGGGTGCTTCGCCGCGCTCGCGGACGTGCCGGAGCGGGCGATCACGCTGACCGTTCCCGCGCTGCTGGCCGGGCACACGCTGGTCGCCACCGTTCCCGGCGCGAGCAAGCGGGCCGCGCTGGCCGCCGCGCTCGACGGGCCGATCGCCGAGAGCTGCCCCGCCTCCGTCCTGCGCACCCACCCGGACTGCACGCTCTACGCCGACCTGGAGGCCTACCGATGAGAATCACCGACGCCAAGGTCATCGTCACCAGCCCAGGCCGGAACTTCGTCACCCTGAAGATCACGACCTCGGACGGCGTCACCGGCATCGGCGACGCGACGCTCAACGGCAGGGAGCTCGCGGTCGCGTCCTACCTGCGCGACCACGTCTGCCCGCTGCTCATCGGCCGCGACCCCGCGCGCATCGAGGACACCTGGCAGTACCTCTACCGCGGCGCGTACTGGCGGCGCGGCCCGGTCACGATGACGGCGATCGCGGCCGTCGACACCGCGCTGTGGGACATCAAGGGCAAGGTCGCCGGGCTGCCCGTCTACCAGCTGCTCGGCGGGCGCTCACGCGACGGCGTCACGGTGTACGGGCACGCCAACGGCGAGACGATTCCCGAGGTGCTCGACGAGGTCGCGAAATATGTCGATCTCGGCTACCGCGCGGTCCGCGTGCAGTGCGGCGTACCCGGCCTCGACGCGACCTACGGCGTCAGCGGGGACAAGATGTTCTACGAGCCCGCCGACGCGCGGCTGCCGAGCGAGGCCACCTGGTCGACCGAGCGCTACCTGCGGGTCGTGCCCGAGCTGTTCGCCGCCGTCCGCGACCGCTTCGGCTACGACCTGCACGTCCTGCACGACATCCACCACCGGCTCACCCCGATCGAGGCGGCCGGGCTCGGCGCCCGCCTGCAGGAGTACCGGCCGTTCTGGCTGGAGGATCCGGTGCCGGCCGAGCTGCAGGACGGGTTCCGGCTGATCAGGCAGCACACCACGACGCCGATCGCGGTGGGCGAGGTGTTCAACTCGATCTGGGACTGCGAGCAGCTGATCCGCGAGCAGCTCATCGACTACATCCGGGCCACGGTCGTCCACGCGGGCGGGATCACCCACCTGCGGCGGATCTTCGACCTCGCGGCGCTCCACCACGTGCGCACCGGCTCGCACGGCGCCACCGACCTCTCCCCCGTCTGCATGTCGGCCGCGCTCCACCTGGACATCGCCGTGCCCAACTTCGGCATCCAGGAGTACATGCGCCACACCGAGGCCACCGACGAGGTGTTCCCGCACGGCTACCACTTCGCCGACGGCTACCTGCATCCGAGCGAGGAGCCCGGTCTCGGCGTCGAGATCGACGAGCGGCTCGCCGCCCGCTACCCGTACGAGCCCGCGTACCTGCCGGTCAACCGGCTGATGGACGGGAGCATGCACAATTGGTGAGGCTCAGCCGCGCGACCCTGTCCAGGGTCGCGCCCGCCGCGCGCCCGCTCGCCGAGCCGCGCGTCACCGGCGTCGTGCATCTCGGCATCGGTGCCTTCCACCGGGCCCACCAGGCCGTCTACACCGAGCGGGCGATGGCCGCGACCGGCGAGGACCGCTGGGGCATCTGCGGAGCCAGCCAGCGCAGCACCGACGTGGCCGACCGGCTGCGCCCCCAGGACTGCCTGTACGGCGTGCGCGCGGGCGACGAGGTGCGCGTGGTCGGGTCCGTCCGCGAGGTGCTGGTTCCCGGTGACGACCTGGCCGCGCGGCTGGCCGCGCCGCAGACCGCGGTCGTCACGCTGACCATCACCGAGCAGGCCTACCGCCGCGCCCCCGGGCCGGGGGCGACTCCGGGCATGGTGTCGAGCGCTTCCTCCGGCACAGCATCGGGTGTGGCTTCGGGCGCGGCGGCCGGCGCGATCGGGCGGCTGGTGGCCGGGCTGCGCGCCCGTGCCGCCGCGGACGCGGGCCCGCTCACCGTCCTGTCCTGCGACAACCTCCCCGACAACGGCGCGACGCTCGCCGGGCTCGTGGCGGAGCTGTGCGAGCCGCGCCTGCTCGGCTGGGTCGGCGAGAACGTCAGCTTCCCCGCGACCATGGTGGACCGGATCGTGCCCGCGACCACGCCGGCCGACCTGGACGACGTGGCCGCCCGGCTGGGCGTGAGCGACCTGGGCGCGGTCGTCACCGAGCCGTTCGCGCAGTGGGTGATCGAGGATCGCTTCGCCGGGGACCGGCCGGCCTGGGACCGGGCGGGCGCGCTCCTGGTGAAGGACGTCCGGCCGTACGAACGCATGAAGCTGCGCCTGCTCAACGGCAGCCATTCGGCCATCGCCTACCTGTCGGGGGCGGAGCACGTGTCGGAGGCCGTGGGCGATCCCGCGTTCGCCGAGTATCTCCGCCGGCTCATGGACGACGACCTCTCCCCCACCCTGGACGGGCTGGACGGGTTCGACCTCGCGGGATACAAGGAGTCGCTGCTGGCCAGGTTCGCCAACCCCGGCCTGCGGCACCGGGTCGCGCAGATCGCGATGGACGGCTCGCAGAAGCTGCCGCAGCGCCTGCTCGACCCGGCCCGCGACCGGCTGGCCGGCGGGCACGAGCCCCGGTGGATCGCGCTGGCCGTGGCCGGGTGGATGCGGCATGTCACCACGGCGCGCGAGCTGCACGACCCGCTGGCCGACCGGCTGCGCGGCGACGGGACGGCCGGCCCCGCGGCGACGGTGCGGCGCCTGCTGGCGATCGAGGAGATCTTCGGCGCCGATCTCCGGGAGAACCGGGTCTTCACCGGGCTGGTCACCGACTGCCTGGAACGGCTCAACGCCGGGGGCGCCCTCTTGCCATAGCCACCTCCATCAAATTACGGTCGGGACCGTAATGAATCCTTCGTGGAGGTGGACGTGCGCATCATCGCAGCAGCGCTCCTCATCGCCTTATCGCTGGCGAATCCGGCCCAGGCTCAAACATCAGCGGCGCCACCAGCGGGGTGCGGCTTCGCCGGCCTCGGCACGCTCCCGCTGACCGGCGCCACCACGCCGGGGACGGCGCTCGACGCGGCCTACGCCGACGGCCCGCGCGTCTACTCCGTCACGTCGAGCGCCTCGGGCCCCGCCATGCTCGCCGTGCGGAACGCCCGCGACGGCAGCCTGATCGCCGAGCGCCCGCTCCCGCTGGCCCTCGGCTCCTGGGCCGTCACGGTGGCCCCCGACCACTCCGTCTACGTCGGCAGCTACAACGCCACGGCGGGCGCGATGGGCCGCCTGTACCGTTACACGCCCGCCACCGACCAGGTGAGCGAGCTCGGCATCCCCATCGCGACCGAGACGTTCGTCTGGACCGTAGCCGCCAGCCCCGACGGCTCGTCCGTGTACGGGGGCACCTCCCCCACCGGCAAGCTGTTCCGCTACGACACGAGCAGCGGCACGACCACGGACCTGGGCAGTCCCGTCCCCGGCGACCAGTTCGTCAGAGACCTGGCCGTGGACTCCGGCGGCACCGTCTACGCCGCGGTCGGCGCCGCCAGCATGAAGATCGCCGTCCTCGCGCCCGACGGCGCCCGGAAGCAGGTGATCGCGCCGCCGATCGAGGGCAGCGGCTACGCGTACGACGTGGACGTCGCGGGCCGCTACCTGCTCGCCCGCTTCGTCACCTCCACGGGCGCCAACCCGATGGGCGTGTACGACCTGGACCAGGGCGTATGGAAGGACGTGGTCGAGGACGTCGACAACCTGACCGTCGGCGGCGGCAGGCACGGCCATGACCTGTACCTGTTCCAGAACGACGAGCTCGCGAAGTACGACCTCAAGACCGGCAAGATCCAGAAGCTGGGCTTCACCGAGTACGGCGAGGGCGCGGCCCGCCCGCTCGGCTGGCTCGGCCACACCCTCGTCGGCACCAGCTCGACCGGCCGCATCTGGCACTACGACCGCAAGACCGGCAAGGGCCGGCTGCTCGACGCCGCCCTGACCGGCCAGCCCGTCAGCATCCGCTCGCTCGGCACCGGCCCCGACGGCCGCGTCTACGCGGGCGGCTTCTTCACCGGCGGCCTGGCCGCCTACGACCCGGCCACGGGCGAGTCCCAGTACTGGCAGAACGTCGGGCAGAGCGAGGGCATCGTCACCCACAAGGGCAAGCTCTACCTCGGCGTCTACCCGGGCGCGCGGATCTACGAGTTCGACGGCACCGCGCCGAAGCAGCTGCTCAGCCTCGGCGACCAGGAGCAGGACCGGCCCTTCGCCATGGTCTCGGCCGGCGACTGGCTCGCCTTCGGCACCGTGCCGAAGTCGGGCACGGTGGGCGGCGCGCTCGGCCTGCTCGACCCGGCCACCGGCCGCACGGTGATCAGGCGGAACATCATCCCCGGCCACAGCATCATCGGCCTGGCCTACCGCGACGGGGTGGTCTACGGCGCCACCTCGGCCTTCGGCGGCACCAGCACGCCTCAGGGCGACGCCGCCGTGGTCTTCGCGTACGACATCGCCACGGACACGGTCAGGTGGCGGACCGAGCCGGTGGCCGGCGACCTCGCACTCGGCTCGATCACGTTCGACGCGTCCGGGCGGCTCTGGGGCCTGACCCCGGACGCGCTGTTCGAGCTGGACCCAGCCACCGGCCAGACCCTCAGGACCGCCAAGCACCAGACCTACCCCTGGTCAACGGCGACCCAGGTGTGGCTGGACACGAACATCGTCTTCCACCAGGGGCTCCTGTGGGGGAAGGTGCAGGGCAAGGTGTACCGGATCGATCCGGCCACGATGTCCTTCACCCTCCTCGCCCGGCCCATCTCGAACCTCCTGCTGGGCTCCGACGGCCACCTGTACCTGTCGCGGATGGAGAATTTCTCCACCTACCGGATCTGCTAGCGCGCCAGCCTGAACAGGCGCGAGCCCTCCGCGAAGTAGACGTCTCCCGACCTGTGCACCGCGAGCTGGTGCACAGGTCCCTCCCGCACCACGGTGTGCCGGCCGGTCAGCGGATTCAGCTTGAAGACGTACTGGCCGGCGTGGGCGCCGTACAGCATGAGATCGCGGGGGTTGAAGGCGAGCCGGCCGCTGGCGCTCGTGCTGCCCGACAGGGTGACGCGCTTGATCACCTTCTTCGTGGCGGTGCTGACCGCGAACACCTCGCCGCCGGCGATCCCCCACAGCCTGCCCAGCGCGTCGAACGTGAGCTCGGGGATGGCGGGCTTGCCCGGCGCGGGGACGATCTCCCACAGCAGCCGGTTCTCCTTCACCGACCAGGCGAACAGCTTGGCCTCGGGCTGCGTCGGCGGGGTGGCGGCCTGGCCGCTGTAGATGGAGGTGCCGCCGTAGAGGACGCCGTTGCGGTAGGCGAGCGAGACGATGCTCTGGTCCTTGATCACGTTGCGCTCGGCGTGCTTCAGCGTGCCCGTCCTCGCGTCCCACAGGGCCAGCACGCCCCCGAGGTGGCCGAGGTCCGGCATGGTCCCGGTGGCCAGGTAGGGTCCCGCCGAGACGATGGCCCTGGGCCTGATCTGCTTGTCGGCGGCGAAGTCGAACAGCCGTGCCGGGTTGGCCGCGGGGCCGGGCTCGGGGCTCGGGGAGTACTCGGTGCTGTTCCACGGCAGCTCGGGGTCGTAGGCGTAGACCCTGGCCTCGGGATAGGCGCCGATGTAGAGCTTGCCGTCGTGGGTGACCATGTCCTCGCTCTGGGAGAACGTGTGGAACTCCTCGCGCCGGCCCGTCTTCGCGTTCAGCGCGGCGAAGCCGCCGTTGAGGAAGCCGCCGGCGTACATGCGGCCGTCGGGGCCCTCCGTGAGCGCGGTCACGTCGATCGGCTCGCCTCTGACCGCCGTCTGGACGAACGACTTGGCGCCGGTCTGGGGGTTGTAGCGGAACATCAGGCCGCGCCAGAGCAGGCCGACGATGCTCTTGCCGGGATAGTCGGGCAGGCCGAGCTCCGCCCAGCCGATGCCGCGCGTGTTGGCGACGCGACCGGCGAACGGCACGCCGGTCGGCGTGGCGGTCTTGGTCTTGGGGTCGTAGCGGACCAGCTCGCCGCCCTTGACCAGGTAGACCCGCCCTTCCTCGTCCGGGGGCGAGACGTCGAGGCCGTGGGCGGGGTCGATCTTGTCGATCCACTGGCCGGCGGCGATGTCCCAGACGTGCATGGGGCCGGGAGAGGCGCCGCCGTAGCGGACGTAGAGGTAGCCGGCGGCGACGTTCACGTCATAAGCCCATTTGCCGACCGGGTCCAGGCCGTCGGGCGTGGGGAGCTGCTTGATCGCGCCGGTGGCGGCGTCGATCTCGAACACCGCGGCGGGCGCTTCGGTGCCCGCGTAGATCTTGCCGTTCGCGTACGAGAGGCTGCGGACGTACGCGTGCGACGGCGACAGCCTGCCGTAGTCGCGTGTTCCGGTCGCCGGATCGTAGGCGAACAGGCGTCCGCCCGGGTACGTGCCGCCGTAGACGGTCGCGCCCTCGCCCGGCGCCAGCGACCAGATGAAGGTCTCCGACGCGATCGGCCGGCCGAGGTCCTGCACGCCGCCCTGGTCCGTCCAGCGGAACAGGTGGCCCTCGCCGTACGTGCCCGTGTACACGCTGCCGTCGGGCGTCGCGTCGACCGCCCACGAGCCGTCGGCGCCGGGCAGGTCGAATCGGCCCGCCTCGGCGCCGGTGGCGGGATCGACGGCGTTCAGGTGGGCGGGACTGCCGGAGGAGGCGCCCCACAGGACGGTCTTGCCGCCGGGGCCGGGGGCCACCGTGCCACCGATCAGCAGGACGTCCTCCAGGGGCACGCCCAGGTCCTCCGGCGCGCGCGCCGGCTGCGCGCTCGCGGGCGTGGCCAGGGCCAGCAGGGTCGTCACCGCCAGGGCGGCAGCTGACAGACGTTTGATTAAGGTCATGCCCGAAAACTTAAGAATGCGGACTCATGACGTCAATAGACCATTACGGATCAGACCGAATCTGTGGCCACCTCGTGCTCGACGCCCGCGCACCACACCCGCAGGATGTTGCCGGTCGCGGTGATGTCGGCCAGCGGGTCTCCGCCGACGAGGACGAGGTCGGCCCGCTTGCCGGGAGCGATGACGCCCCGGTCGGTCAGCGAGAAGTGGCGTGCGGGCAGGGAGGTGGCCGAGCGCAGCGCCGCCGCGGGGCTGAGGCCGGCCTCCACCAGCAGCCGCAGCTCCTCGTGCAGGCTCAGGCCGTGCGGGACCTGGAACGGGGCGCCGGGCTCGTCGTTGGCGTCGGTCCCGGCCAGGATCGGCACGCCGGCCGCGTGCAGCGCGCGGACGGTCGCCAGGCTGCCCTCGAACCCCTCGGGGTTGCCGGTGAAGCGCGCCACCCCGCGCATCATGACCAGCGTCGGGATGACCGCGCGTCCCTCGTCCCGGATGCGCGCCACGTCGGCGGGATCGGCCGGCGCCCCGATCGGGCAGTGCGTGAGGAGGTCGGCGCCGCAGTCGACGGCCATCGTGTACGCCCCGGCGGAGGCGGCGTGCGCGACGACCTGCCTGCCGCGGGCGTGGGCGGCCTCGACCACGGCCTCGGCGACGTCGGCCGCCAGGCCGCCCTCACCCGGGGCCTCCATGACGATCTTGATGTACTCCGAGCCCTCGGCGACCCGGTCCGCGACCCACCGCCCGGCATCGGCGGCGTCGGTGAGGACGGCCTCCGGGGTCGTCACGATCATGCGCGCGTGGAGGCCGTCGGGGCCGATGGCCGGGATGCCTGCGCTCTGGAGGTCGGCGGTGCCCTTCGCGCCGCGCAGCGAGGCCGGCAGCTCTGGGGGCCAGGCGGCCATGTCCAGGCCGGTGGTCACGCCGTGCCGGGCCAGCGCGTCCAGGCTCTCCCGGCCGTGGACGTGGACGTGCGCGTCGATCAGGCCGGGAAGCAGGACGGCGCCGTGCACATCGATGCGCTCGGCTCCCGTCGCGTCCTGCCCGATGAGCCCGTCCTCGACCACGACGGTGGCCGGTTCGGTCAGTTGCCGCCCGTCGAAGACGCGCGCGCCTACCAGGGCGAAGGTGGTCGGCATGAAGCATCCTTCCGTTAAGAGACAGATTTGTCCTCTATTCGGATGCTATCCGCCGGGTGCCGAGGCCGCGATCGGGCCCGTGCCGGCGTCGGCTATAAACGGAGAGTGGTTACACGTCCCACCGCCCCGGCCGGCGACGCGCCTGCCACGCGCCCCGGGAAGGCCACCCGCAGGCGGGGGACGGCGCTCAACCGGGCGATCTACCGGGCCGCCTTCGAAGAGCTGGCTCGCGACGGGTTCGACGCCCTGGCCTTCGACAAGCTCGCCCCGCGTGCGGAGACCGGCAAGTCGGTCCTCTACCGGCGCTGGTCAACCCCCTCCGAGCTGCTGCTGGCGGCCTTGAACGATCCGGTCGAGGGCTTCGGCGACCCCTGCGCCCCCGACACCGGCACGCTCCGCGGGGATCTCCTGGCCCTGCTGGAGGCGCTCGCGCAGGTCCTCGACGAGCCTCGCGGCCAAGCCCTCATCCCGCTGATGACCGGCCGGGGCCGCCCGCCGGAGCTGGCCGGCGCGATCCGCGAGCTGGTCTTCATCCCGCACAGGGACATCCTGGTCGGCTGCCTGCGCGCCGCCGCCGATCGGGGCGAGGCCGATCCCGCCTCCGTCACGCCGCTGGTCGCGTCGGTCGGCCCGCGCATGGTGCTGGCCGAGTCGATGGACAAGGGACATGTGACCAAAGCCGACGTCGCCGCCATCGTCGACCACGTCCTCCTCCCCCTCGCCGCCCCACGCCGCTGACCTCGCACCACCGGGCCGCGCGCCCGGTCAGCCGCCGGTGGCCCGTTCCAGCCACTCGGACATGAGCCCGCGCTCGGCGTCGGTGAGCGCGGGGAGCTTCGGGACGACGGTACGGAAGGCGACGGCGGCCGCGGTCGTGCCGTCATCCCCAGGCGCGGGCACGGACGGGGGCGCGTCGATCAGGACGGCCCGCATCACCGCGTCGTACATCGCGTCCGCGAGGCCGGGATCCTGGTCCTCGGGCGGGGTGGCGAGCAGGGTGAGCACGACGCCGGTGCCGGCGGCGTGGATGAGCTCGACGGCACGGCGCTCGGTGACGCGGAGCCGTCCGGTCGCCGCGACCCGATGCACCCTGGCTCGCAGGACCTCCAGCCCGGCGGCCGTGGCCGGTGACCGGCCGCCGCGTCCGGGGTCGGTGAGCAGGCCGAACAGCGCCGCGTTGGCGAGACCGAAGCCGATGTGCGTGTCCCAGCCGGCCCGCAGGTCCGCCACCGGGTCGCCGTCGTCGGCAGCGGACGCCTTCCCGGCCACGTAGGCGGCGAGTACGTGCTCGGCGACGGCGTCGAGCAGCCCGTCCTTGTCCCCGAACAACCGGTAGATCGTCGGAGCCTGCACACCGGCCGCCTGGGCGACGGCACGGGTGGTGACGGCGGCGGGCCCCTGCTCGTGCAGGAGCCGCGCCGCCACCTTCACGAGATTCGCCCGCGTCTCGCCCCTGCCGGCGTCGTCGGGTCTGGCGTCCCCCATGTTCCAACGATAACGCCTCGGCGTTATCAATGGTGTTTCCAGTGATATCGTGAAATCCGTTCCACCGATAACAAAGAAGGCGGCAGACCATGATCATCATCACCGGCGCCACCGGGCAGCTCGGCTCCCGGATCGTCCAGCAGCTGCTCCAGCGCGTCCCTGCGGACCGCGTGGGCGTCAGCGTCCGCGACACCGGCCGGGCCGCCGGGCTCGCCGCCCGCGGCGTGCGCGTACGCCGCGGCGACTACACCGACCCCGGCACCCTCGCCGAGGCGTTCGAGGGCGCCACGCAGGTGCTCATCGTCTCGGCCGGCGACACCGGCGCGGACGCGGTCGCCCAGCACACGGCGGCGATCGACGCCGCTCGCGACGCCGGCGCGCGGCGCGTCCTGTACACCAGCCACCAGGCCGCCGGCGCCGATTCGCTCTTCGCACCCATGCCCGACCACGCCGCCACCGAGCGGTATCTGGGCGGGACCGGCACACCGTTCACCGCGCTGCGCAACGGCTTCTACGCCGCCACCGTCCCGCACCTGCTCGGCCAGGCATTCGAGACCGGTGAGCTGCGCGCGCCGGCCGACGGGCCCGTGTCGTGGACCGCGCACGCCGACCTCGCCGAAGCGGCCGCGATCGTCCTCGCCGAGGAGGGCCGGTTCGACGGCGCGACCCCGCCGCTGACCGCGCCGGACGCCCTCGACCTCAAGGACGTCGCCGGCCTGCTGAGCGACCTCACCGGGCGCACCGTCCACCGCGTCGTCATCGACGACGACGAATGGACCGCCCGGCTGGTCGCCCACGGCATGCCGGAGAGCCGGGCCGGCCTGCTGCTCGGCATGTTCCACGCGTCCCGGCGCGGCGAGTTCGCCACCACCGGATCCACCCTGGAGAGCCTGCTCGGGCGGGCCGCCACCCCGGTCCGCTCGGTCCTCCACGAGGCCGTCACCGCTTCGCGCACGCCGGCCTAGGAAGCCGGGACCCGCCTCCCCGTCCGGCGGCAGGCCCGCTTCATCGGTTCGGCCAGGTCATCCCGGACATTCGGGACTTACTATGAGTGATCCTCACGTTGTAGGCTCGCGCGGGTGACAACGGCAGTGGCTCACCCCTTAGGCTCACGGCGCTGGACGGCGCTGATCCTCCTGGGCTTCGTCGGACAGGTCGCCTGGACGATCGAGAACATGTACCTCAACGTGTTCGTCTACGACACGATCACCGACGATCCGGGCGCGATCGCCACCATGGTGGCCCTGAGCGCGCTGGCGGCGACGCTGGCGACCCTGCTGGTCGGGGCGCTGTCGGACCGGCTGGGCCGCCGCCGGGCCTTCGTGTCCGGCGGGTACGTGCTCTGGGGGCTCTGCACGGCCGCGTTCGGGCTGGTCAGCGTGGACGCGCCGGCCGGCGTCGCGCCCGCCGCGAGCGCGGTGCTGGTGGCGGTGACCATCGTGATCGCCCTGGACTGCCTGATGTCGTTCCTGGGCTCCTCGGCCAACGACGCGGCGTTCCAGGCATGGGTGACCGACGTGACCCGCCCGGACAACCGGGGACGGGTCGAGTCGGTGCTGGCGATCATGCCGCTGGTGTCGATGCTGGCCGTCTTCGGCGGTCTGGACGGGCTGACCCGGGCCGGCGACTGGCAGCTGTTCTTCCTGATCGTCGGCGCGGTCACCGTGGCGGCCGGGATCGCCTCCTGGTTCCTGGTACGCGACACGCCCGGCCTGACCCGGCAGGAGGCCGGTTACCTCGGCTCGGTCGTCCACGGGTTACGGCCTTCGGTGATGCGCGCGAACCCGCGCCTGTATCTCGCCCTGTCCGCATGGGCGATCTGGGGCATCTCCACGCAGGTGTTCCTGCCGTACCTGATCATCTACATCCAGCGCTACCTGCGGATCGAGGCGTACGCGCTCGTCCTGGCCGTGGTACTGACCGGCGCCTCCCTGGTCAGCGTGTCAGGCGGGCGGTTCGTCGACCGGATCGGCAAGATCCGTTTCCTGCCTCCCGCCATCGCGGTGTACGCCATCGGGCTGCTGCTCATGTGGGTGGTCCGTGACACCACGGCGGTGATCGTCGCCGGGCTGGTGATGATGTCCGGATTCATGCTCGTGCTGGCCCCCATCGGGGCGCTGGTCCGCGACTACTCGCCGCCGGACCGGGCCGCGCACGTCCAGGGGCTGCGGATGGTGTTCGCGATCCTCGTCCCCATGGTGGTCGGGCCGTACCTGGGGGCTCTGGTGATCGGCGGCGCGGGTGAGCACTACGAGGAGCTGGGCGTGCTCAAGCAGGTGCCCACCCCGGCGATCTTCCTGGCGGCCGCGGCGGTGCTGCTGCTGATCGCGGTGCCCGTACGAGCGCTCAAGAGGAGGGAGGCCGCGTGCTGACCCGCTGGGGCGCGAGCCTCGACCCCGACGCCGTCCTGCCCGAGTACCCCCGGCCGCAGCTCGTCCGCGACAGCTATCTCAACCTCAACGGCCGTTGGGAGTACGCCATCACGGCGGGCGAGGCGCCGGCCGCCTACGATGGCGAGATCGTCGTGCCGTTCTCCCCCGAGTCACCCTTGTCCGGTGTGAACCGGCAGCTCCAGCCCGGCGAGACGCTCTGGTACCGGCGCACGCTCACCCCGCCGCCCGGCTTCCTGACCGGCCGGCCGCTGCTGCATTTCGGCGCGGTCGACCAGAGCTGCCGGGTGCTGCTCAACGGGGTCGAGGTCGGCACCCACACCGGCGGCTACCTGCCCTTCACCTGCGACCTGGGCGAGGCCCTGCGCGACGGCGAGAACGAGCTGGTCGTGGCGGTGCGCGACCCGTCCGACACCGGGTGGCACGCGCGGGGCAAGCAGAAGCTCCGGCGCGGCGGCATCTGGTACACCGCCCAGTCGGGCATCTGGCAGACGGTGTGGCTGGAGTGCGTGCCCGAGCCGTACGTGGCCCGGCTGACGCTGACCCCGCTGCCCGGCGACGCGTGCGTCGAGGTCACGGTGCACTCCTCCGGGGCCGGCGAGGCCGGCGTCGAGATCCGCGCGGACGGTGAGATCGTCGCCACCGCCACGGTCCAGGCCGGCAGCCCGGCCCGCCTGCCCGTCCCCGGCGCGCGGTTGTGGAGCCCGGAAGACCCGTTCCTGTACGACGTGACCGTGCGGCTCGGCGAGGACCGGGTGGACGGGTACTTCGGCATGCGGTCCTTCTCGGTGGGGGCGGACGCGTCCGGCGTCCCCCGGTTGCTGCTGAACGGCGCCCCCTACTTCCACGCCGGCATCCTGGACCAGGGCTACTGGCCCGACGGCCTGTACACGCCGCCGTCGGACGAGGCGATGGTGTACGACATCGCCACGATGAAGCGGCTCGGCTTCACCATGCTGCGCAAGCACATCAAGATCGAGCCCATGCGCTGGTACTACCACTGCGACCGCCTCGGCATGATCGTCTGGCAGGACATCGTCAACGGCGGCGGCCGCCACCACCCGCTGGTCGTGACCGCGCCCGCGCTCGTCCCGCTGCGGCTGCCCGACCGGCTGCACCGGTGGTTCGGACGCGGCGACGCCGAGGGCAGGCGGCACTTCGAGTCGGAGCTGCGCGAGAGCATCGAGCACCTGCGCAACGTGGTGAGCATCGCCGTCTGGGTGCCGTTCAACGAAGGCTGGGGGCAGTTCGACGCGGCGCGGATCGCCGCCGAGGTGGCCGCGTTCGACCCGACCAGGAGCGTCGACCACGCCAGCGGATGGCACGACCAGGGCGCGGGCGACATGAGGAGCCTGCACGTGTACTTCCGCCGCTTCCGTGCCCCGCGCCGCCGCGACGCCCGCGTCCTGGTCCTGTCCGAGTACGGCGGGTACGGCCTGCGCGTCGGCGGCCACACCTTCGGCGACGCCGCCTTCGGCTACCGCCGCTACGACACCGCCGCCGCGCTCGGCGAGGCGTTCGCCCGCCTGCACGCCGAGGAGATCGCCCCGGCCATCGCGGCCGGCCTGAGCGCGACCGTCTACACCCAGCTCTCGGACGTCGAGGACGAGCTGAACGGCCTGCTCACCTACGACCGCCAGGTGCTCAAACTCCCCGAGGAGCGCATCCGCGCGGTGAACGCCCTGCTGCGCCTGAACCCACCGGGTGAGCCGATCGCGTGACGAGGGCCCCGGCGACCTTTTCCGGGTTGCCGGGCAGCGCCCGAACCCGGGGAAATCGTACGGGCTGCAGCTCAGCGCGCTGACGGCCCGGCCGGAGCGGCCAGGGCCGAGCCGGACCGGCGCAACAGGGGCTTTCGGCGCAACTGCCGTATGGCTACGATCGGGCACCGATCGCCTGTGTGGCGATCTTTCGTCATGGGGTTCACCGACCGGCGAGGAGTGTCCTGCACGTGGCTGGATGGGACAGGGGCAGGCGACGACGGACGAGGGCCCTGAACGACGAGAGCGAGCCCGAGGAGACGGTCAGCGACGAGCCGCGGGGACCCGCCGGCGCCCGCCGGCTGCGGTTACGCACCGTGCTGCTCATCGTCGTGATCGTTCCGAGCGTGACGTTCACCCCGCTGCTGGCCTCCGGCATGAACCAGCTGTTCACGCAGTGGCAGGCGGAGAAGGCCCACATGGAGCTGGCCACCACGACGGTGGGCAGACCCGCGGCCGGCCTGTTCTTCGCCCTCGATCAGGAGCGCCGGCTCACCGCGCAGGTGCAGGCCGGACCCGGGGAGGCCGCCCGCGACAAGCTCGCCGGGCAGCGCGCGGCGACCGACAAGGCCGTGAGCGCCTTCCGGCCCCTGACCACCCTGGCCGGCGCCGCCGCGCAGGAGGGGCTCGCCGATGCCGTCTCCAGCACCGTACGCGGCCTCGGCCTCCTCGACCAGCAGCGCCGGGCGGTGGACGCGGGCTGGTCCAGCGCCCAGCAGGCGTTCGACTACTACAGCGGCCTCCTCGAATCGGACCTCGGCGTGCTGACCGCCCTCAGCAACGCCGACGAGGGTCAGCTCAACACCGAGGCGCAGACCTTGGTCGACCTTTTCTGGATCATCGACATGGTCGGCCGCGAGGACGCCGTCCTGGCCCACGGCTGGGAGGACCGGCGCCTGACGAGGACCGAGTACGGCCTCGCCACCGAAGCCATCGGCGCCAGGAATCACCTCATGCACGCCCGGGTGCTGCCCACGCTCAAGGGCGAGGAGACCCGGTACGCGAAGCTGACCGACAGCCAGGCGTGGCGGACCATGACCGAGGTGGAAGGCCGGCTGACCCTCGCCGCGGCCGGCTCCACGGGCGATCAGGTCAGGCTCCGCGACGACGGCGCCGCCTGGCGCTCCTCGGCGGAGACGGTCACCGCGCGGCTGCGCGAGCTGCTCAACCTCCGGTTCGAGCATGTCCGCACGATCGGCTACGGCCACGCCGACATGATCTTCACGGTCTTCCTCAGCATCTCCATCGTGGGCCTGCTCGCTCTGGCCCTGGTGGTCCTCACGAGCTGGCGTCTGACCGCCGTTCTGCGGCGGCGCATCCTGAGCCTGCGCCAGGACGCCCAGGAGCTCCAGGAGCGGCTGCCCGACGTGGTCGCCCGGCTGCAGCGCGGCGAGGAAGTCGACGCGGACGCGGAGGTCCGCATGATCCAGCCCACCGGGGACGAGCTCGGCGAGCTCGGGCAGGCACTCAACCTGGCCCGCCGCAGCGCCGTCCTCACCGCGGTGCGGCAGGCCGAGCAGCACCGCGGCTTCCAGCGCATGCTCCAGCGCATCGCGCGCCGGACCCAGATCCTCATCGGCCTGCAGCTGAAGAAGCTGGACGAGCTGGAGCGCAGGCACGAGAACCCCGAAGTGCTGGAGGGGCTGTTCGACCTCGACCACCTCACCGCCCGCCTGCGCCGCTACGAGGAGAACCTGGTGATCCTCGGCGGCGGGCAGCCGCAGCGCCGCTGGCGCAAGCCGGTGCGGCTGCTGGACGTCCTGCGCGCCGCGCAGAGCGAGGTCCAGGACTACCGCCGGATCTCGATCGACGTCGAGGGCGAGCCCTGGATGGCCGAGCGCGCGGTGGGACCGCTGATCCACGTCCTGGCGGAGCTGATGGAGAACGCCACCACCTTCTCCAAGCCGCTGACCCCTGTCGAGGTGCGGGCCGCACCGGTCAGCCGGGGCGTCGCCGTGGAGATCGAGGACCGCGGCCTGGGCATGGAGCCCGAGGAGTACGCCGCCGTCAACGCCCTGCTGCAGGCGCCGCCGCAGCTGGATGTGATGACCCACGCCGACGACGTGCGCCTCGGCCTGTACGTGGTCGGCCGGCTGTCGGCGAGCCTGGGCCTGCAGGTCGAGCTGCGCTCGTCGGCCTTCGGCGGCACCCGGGTCATCGTGCTCCTGCCGGAGTCGCTGGTCGTGGACCGCCCGCCGGCCGCCGCGCCCGAGCGGGCCGCGCGCTCCGAGGAGGTCCGGCAGGAGGCCGCCGCCGTACGCGCCCGGCCGCCGGCGGATGCCGGCGATCTCCGCCCGGCCGGAGGGGACGGCACGTTGCCGACCCGCGCCAGAGGACGCGCGATGGCCTCCATCACCGCGGACGCGGGATCACCAGGTCGGGCCGCGGACGCGGGGTCGCCGGATCGGGCCGGCGCGCCGGTGCCGTCCGGCCGGCGGCCGCTGCCCCAGCGGGTGCGCCAGGCCAGCCTGGCCGACGAGCTCAAAGTCCCCGCGGACCCGGACGACCGCGGCGACCAGGAGGACTGGACCGCACGCGACCAGCCCAGCCGATCCAGCGCCACGATCGGCGCCTTCCAAAGGCAGTCCCGCAAGCGCCGCACCGGTGAGGACGCCTCACAGACCCGGCCGAACGGATCACCCGAGCCCACTCCCCCCACGACGGAAGATCGATGATGACGCAGCGCACCACCGCCACCAACATAGACCTGGACTGGCTGCTGGACGGCCTGGTCAATCAGGTCGCGGGTACCCGGCACGCCGTCGTGCTGTCCGACGACGGCCTGGTGATCAGCCGGTCGCGGACCATCGAACGCGCGGACGCCGAACGCCTGGCCGCGATCGCCACCGGCCAGCAGAGCCTGGCCCGCGGTGTCGGTCAGCTCTTCAGCGGCGGGCCGGTCCACCAGGTCATCATCGAGATGGCCGATCTGTGGCTGTTCATCACCGCCGCCGGCCGGGGCACGCATCTGGCCGTGCTCGCCTCCCAGGAGGTCGACGCCGAGCTCATGAGCGTGGCGATGCACACCCTGATCCAGCAGGTCGGGCAGAAGCTCGGCACCGACTCACGTACCCCGCGAGCTCGTGACGTCGGAGGCCACGGATGAAACACTGGACGGAGGGCTTCGCCGCCGATGACGGCGACGAGCCCCTTGTCCGTCCTTATACGATCACCGGCGGACGAACCGCTCCGGAGCGGGACGACCTCACGCTGATCACTGTGATGTCCGCGGTGTCCGGGGCCGACCCGGAGCCGGGACGCGGCCAGCGCAGGCTCCAGCCGGAGCACCGGACCATCCTGGTGCTGTGCCGGCGGCCCCTGGCGGTGGCCGAGATCGCCTCCGGGCTGGACCTCCCGGTCTCGGTGGCCAAGATTCTCATCGGCGACCTACTCGAATCGGGCCAGCTGCGGGCCCGGCCGCCGATGGCTTTCGCGCAGGCAAGCGGTCTTCCTGACATAGCGATTCTTGAAGCGGTGAGGGATGGGTTACGTGAACTCTGACCACGGGATCGATGCTCCCCTGGCCGTGAAGATCCTGATCGCCGGTGGGTTCGGCGTCGGGAAGACGACCATGGTCGGCGCGGTCAGCGAGGTCGCCCCGCTGCGCACGGAGGAGTACCTGTCCCATGCCAGCGTCGGCGTTGACGATCTGGACGGCGTGAGCGGCAAGTCCACCACCACCGTCGCGCTGGACTTCGGCCGCATCACCATCGCCAGCCACCTCGTGCTCTACCTGTTCGGCACCCCCGGGCAGGAACGCTTCTGGTTCATGTGGAACGACCTCGTCAACGGGGCGCTGGGCGCGGTCGTCCTGGTCGACACCCGCCGGCTGGAGGTGAGCTTCGCGTCCATCGACTTCTTCGAGAGCCGCGGGATCCCCTTCGTCGTCGGAGTCAACTGCTTCCATGGCGTCCGGGACCGGACCCAGGAGGAGATCCGCAAGGCCCTCGATCTCGATCCGCAGGTGCCGCTGCTGCTCTGCGACGCCCGGGACCGGAGGCAGGGGCGCGATGTGCTGCTGGCTCTCATCGACCATCTGATGGCCGCCCAGACCCGCACCACACCGCACCCCGTGCCCTGATCCACCGCGGTCACCGACCGGCGGTCGCGTCGTTCAGGCGCGGCCGTTGGCGGCGCACCATCCCGCCCACGTCGTGGCGCCCTTGCCGAGCTGCTTGTTGTGGAAGGACGTCCAGGAGCTCTCGCTCGGCCCCGGCGCGCCGGGGGCGGCCTTGTAGAGCGGGTGCTTCGCCTCGACCTCGGCCCGCAGCCACGGCTCGATCTGCGCGTAGGAGCCGAGCGACCAGCTGCGGGCGTGGTAGGTGAGCTGGCCGCGCACGTCGGTCTCCGCCAGGCACATGAACGGCGCCCACGGGCTGGTCCGTGCCCAGCTGATCTTCGTCTTCATCGCACCGGCCGGGACGCCCGGCTTGGTACGGGCCGCCACCTCGCGCCGGTCGACGGAGAAGTCGAACATCTCCTGCGCGGCGTACACGCCGCCGGCCAGGCCGAACCGCTCGCCGAGCGTGGTGCCGAAGTTGGTGCGCACGCCGATGTCGCTGGTCCACACCGTCTCGTCGTGCAACTGCCGCATCGGCGGGCCGGCGTAGGAGGGGGTGATCGTGAACGGGCCGAAGTTGACCGTGTCGTTGTTGATGGGGACGACCGGGTACGTCTTGCCGTCGATCGGGTTCCTCCATTCGCGCAGGATGCGCTGCGGGTCGGCCGGGTCGGTGTAGAAGACGATCTCCCGGGAGAGCTGGTAGAGCTGGTTGGTGTCGGGGACCCGGTACAGCCGCCGGATGTTGTAGCCCTCGATGTTGAACAGTTTCTGGCCGTGCCGCATCGCCGGATCCAGGCTGTTGCCCTCGATGTTCGCGTAGACCGACCCGGAGATCCGGAACACCATGTCCTTTCCGTCCGGGCGCCCGAACGTCTGTAAGGACAGTTTCCCGCTCTTGTCGGTCACCGTTTCGTAGACCGGCCCGGGATTTGTGGAGCCTACGGACTTGTCGTGCGCCTGCGCGCTGGGAATGCCGGTGCTGAGAAGTATGGCGATCGGAGCCAGCAGCCCTGTAACAGCTTTTCTGATCACGTTCGGCCTTTCGTGCCGAGAAGGGGGGAGCGAACAGCGCCATATTGTGATCATGCCGCGCGAAGAGTTGTCCACCCGGCCGCCTCGCTCCGGCCGCCCTATCGGGCCCAGCGCCGCAGATCGGCGATCGCCCTGTCTCTCTGCTGCGGCGGCAGCTCGGCGATCACGTCGCCCAGGAAGACGTGGTGGACGCCGGGGGCGGTGTAGACGGCCGAGTCGCGGCTGCCCGGCCCGAGCCGGTACGGCTCGGCGGTCACCGGGTCGTTGCCCCCGTTGACGAACATGAGCCGGCTGCCCTGGGCCCGCACCCACCTGTCGACGTCGCGCAGCACGCTCTGGTCCAGCGTCATCGGCAGGTCGCGCGGCACGTACGCCCTCGGCTGGTAGCTGTCCTCGTACCGCAGCAGCGGGCGCAGGTGCGGGAACGACGGCGTCGGCCAGCCGGTCTCCGTCCCCGCCTGGTAGAAGACGGACACGAACGGCTCCAGCGCCTGGTCGGTGAAGAACCTGAACCCGAGGACCCGGTCGAAGCTCTGGTAGAGCACCTCGTCCGGCGCGTCCAGCGGCGGCAGGCTCGCGCACTCCGACTCGCGGTTGTAGGACCAGAATCCCGTCTGGTACTCCATCACCGAGTGCTCGAACGCCCGGTCGATGTCCCCCACGAGGCCGAACGTCCACCCCTTCGCCGCCGCCTCGGCCGCCAGGAGCCGCAGCATGGCGGGGCGCCGCTCCAGGATCTCCCGTTGCAGCGCCCTGACGTGGACGCGGCAGGACGGGTCGCTGCCCACGGTCTCGAAGAAGCGGTCGTAGGCGCTGTCGTCGGCGTCGTCGACGTTGTTCGGGGCCACGTACGCGACCGTGCCCGCCACGTCACCGGGGAAGTAGCGCCGGTGCACGACGGACGCCTGCCCGCCCTTGCTGCCGCCGGTCCCGATCCACTTGCGCCGGTAGATCCCCTTGAGCGCGACGACGAGGCGGTGCTGGTCGTTGGCGCCCTGCCAGAGCGTGTCCTTCGTCCAGTCGGCAGGCACCGGCCTGGACCCCGGGTAGTAGCGGTATTCCATCGACAGCTGGTTGGCGGTCAGGAGCTTGGCCGGCTCCGACTCGAACATGGTCTCCCACACGCTGTGCCCGGTCAGGTGGAAGACCATGGGCCGGTCGAGCGAGCGGTGCTGCAGCATGACCCGCTGCTCGAACCACCCCTGCCCGGGATCGCGATGGTCGATCGGCTGGCGGTATCTCAGCCAGAACCACCGCTGCCCGGCGATGGTCGAAGGCCGCTCCTCGGCGCTCATGCCGGGGATCGCCTTGAGCCGGTCGAGGATGTCGGCGGTGCCCGCCCTGGCCGCCGGGACCGGCCCGGCCAGGGACACGACCAGGACGAGCAGCACGGCCAGCGCCTGCTTCATGACGTCCCTCATCTCACTGCTCCCTTGTTTCGGCGTACTGCGACTACCGTAGGAGCGCTGCCTGAGATGACCAATGCGCTTCTGTCTACTCTTTATACGCGAACGTCTCCCGACCTAGACGGCTCTCAAATACCCACAAGTCCGACATTTCCTACTTGATGTGCATGTTACGCTCATCGGCATGCGCACCATCTCCCTACCGGCTGCTGCCCTGGTCACCGCACTCGCGCTGACCGCCTGCGGCGCGAACGCCCAGCCGGCCGCCTCCCCCGGCAAGTCCGTCATCCTCATCACGCCCAACCCCGTGGGGACGAACAGCTTCCTGCAGCTCAGCGTCAAGGGCGCGGAAGCGGCGGCCAAGGAGATCGGCGCCTCGTTCAAGCTCTACGAGAGCAAGGACCCGACGAGCATCGCCCAGAACCTCGACGCCGCCGTACGCGCCAAGCCCACCGTGATCGTCGGCGTCAGCTTCTCCTTCGACGACCTGTTCGCCACCGTGCCGAAGCAGCAGCCCCAGCAGCAGTTCCTCCAGGTCGACTCCTGCGCCAAGGACCAGGCGGCCAACCTCACCTGCGTGTCCTTCAAGGAGCACGAGGCCGCCTACCTGGCCGGGGTGGAGGCCGGGCTGCTGTCCAAGAGCGGCAAGCTGGGCGTGGTGGCCGCGATCGACTCGCCGTTCGTGCACCGCTGGATCGACCCGTTCTTCGCCGGGGCCAAGTCCGTCAACCCCGAGGCCATCGGCACGCCCCTCTACGTGGGCGGCAACAACCCCTTCAGCGACCCGGCGCGGGCCAAGTCGCAGGCCCAGACGCTCACGGGACAGGGCGCCGACATCGTGGCCGCGGCCGCGTCCGGCGGCAACCAGGGCGTCTTCGAGGCGGCCGCCGCCGCGGGCGCCAAGGCGTTCGGCGTGGACGTCAACCAGTGCGCCCAGAGCGCCGGCACCGTCATCGACAACGTGCTCAAGCACGTCGACGTGGCCGAGAGCGCCGCGCTCAAGGACATCGCCGCGGGCAAGGCGGGCGGCGTGAAGGTGTACGGGCTGAAGGAGGGCGGCGTCGGCGTCAACGCGCTCGCCGACGACCTGGCCTCCTCCGGCTGCACCGTGGCCGCCAGCCCCGAGGTGGTCGCCAAGGTCAAGCAGGTCCGCGACGACATCGTGGCGGGACGCGTGACGGTCGCCGACCCGCTGGCCGGATGAGTACGCCCGCCGTCGAGCTGGTCGGCATCACCAAGCGCTTCGGCGGCGTGCTCGCCAACGACGACGTCTCCCTGACCGTGGAGCGCGGCGAGATCCACGCCGTCGTCGGCGAGAACGGGGCGGGCAAGTCCACGCTCATGTCCGTCCTGTACGGCCTGCACCGGCCGGACGCCGGGCACGTGCTGCGGGCAGGGACGCGGGTGCGGCTGCGCTCCCCCGCGGACGCCGTCGCGCACGGGCTCGGGATGGTGCATCAGCGCTTCCGGCTGTTCCCCGGGCTGAGCGTGGCCGAGAACGTGGTCATCGGGGCCGAGCCGGTGCGGCGCGGCGCGCTCGACCGGAGCGCCGCCCGGCACGCGGTCGTCTCCCTGGCCCAGAGGTACGGGCTCGCGGTCGATCCGGACGCGCGGGTCGGTGACCTGCCGGTGGGGACGCGGCAGCGGGTCGAGATCCTCAAGGCGCTCTACCGGCGGGCCGAGGTGCTGATCCTGGACGAGCCCACCGCCGTCCTCACCCCCGGCGAGGCCGAGGGATTGTTCAGGATGGTGCGGGAGCTGGCGGGCGAGGGCGTGTCGGTGCTGCTGGTCACGCACAAGCTGGACGAGGTCCTGGCGGCGGGCGACCGGGTCACGGTGCTGCGCGGCGGACGGGTGACGGGACGCTTCGCCACGGCCGACACGTCGGCGGACGAGCTGGTCCGCACCATGATCGGCCGCTCGCTCCGTACGGCCCCGCCGAGCCTCTCACCGCCGGGGGCCACGCCGGGTCACGCCCCCGTCGGCGGGCCGGCCGCTGGGCCGTACCTGCTCGAAGTGCGTGACCTGCACGTCCGCGACCGGGACGGCGTGCCGGCGGTGGCCGGGGTGTCGTTCGGGGTGCGCGGCGGCGAGATCGTCGGCATCGCGGGCGTCGCGGGAAGCGGGCAGCGCGAGCTGGTGGACGTCGTGACCGGGCTGCGGCGCGCCGGATCCGGCACCGTGCTGCTGGACGGCGAGCCCGCCGGGGGCGGCAGGGAGCCCAGGGTGGCCTACGTGCCGGGTGACCGCGCCGGGCGGGCGACCGCGCCCGGCATGTCGCTCGCCGACAACCTGCTCATGGGCGATCAGCGCGGCTTCGCGCTGAGCCCGGGAGCGGTCCGGCGGCGGGCCGCCGAGCTGGTCGAGCGGTTCTCGATCAGGGCCGCGTCCGTGCGGACGCCCATCGCCCACCTGTCCGGCGGCAACGCGCAGAAGGCCGTACTGGCCAGGGAGCTGTCCAGGGACACGCCGGTGCTGGTGGTGGAGGAGCCGACCCAGGGGGTGGACGTGGGCGCGCAGGAGCAGATCCACGCCCTGCTGTCCGGGGCGCGCGCCGCCGGGCGGGCGGTGCTGCTGCAGTCGAGCGAGCTGTCCGAGCTGCGCGCCCTGTCGGACCGGCTGCTGGTGATGTTCGAGGGCCGCCTGGTCGCGGAGCTGCCGGTCGCGGAGGCCACCGACGAACGCGTCGGCGCCGCCATGACGGGCAAGGACGCCGCCCGCGCAGCGGAGCCATCCGGGGAGGCACTCGGATGACGCCGCGCACCGAGACGGCCCCGGAGCCCGGGGCGGCGCTGGAGAGCCGGTGGCGGCGGGTCGTGTGGTCGCCGTCCGTCGTGGCCGTGGCCGGGGCGCTCCTGCTCACCACGCTCGTCATGCTCGCCGTCGGGGTGGACCCGTTCCTCGCCTACCCCGCGCTGGTCCGGGGCGCGCTCATGGACGGCAACCTGGAGTACACCCTCGCCGCCTACGTGCCCACCCTCGGCATGGCCGTGGCGTTCGCGATCCCGCTGCGGGCGGGCGAGTTCAACCTGGGCGGCGACGGCCAGCTCGCGCTGGGCGGCATCGCCGCCGCCGCGCTGGCCCTGCACGCCGGGGGCTCGTTCGTGCTGCCGCTGATCGGGGCGGCGCTGGCGGGGGCGCTGCTGGCAGGCGTGTCCGCGCCGCTGCACACCAGGCTCGGCATCCCCGCCATCGTCAGCACGCTGCTGCTCAGCGCCCCCGCCGTGTCCCTGGCCTCCTACCTGGCCCGCTTCCCGCTGGCCGAGCGCGGCACCGGGCTGGCGCAGACGCCGCTCCTGCCGGACGCGGCCCACCTGCCCGCGCTGGGGTCGAGCACGTACGTGACGATCGCGCTGCCGCTGGTCGCCGTCCTGACGGTGCTGTGGCTGCTGGCCGACGCCCGCACCGTCCCCGGGTACGAGATCCGCGCGCTCGGCGCGAACCGGGAGTTCGCCCGGTACGGCGGCGTCCGCGTCAACCGGCTGGCGGCCGTGACCCTGGCTGCGGGCGGCGCGTTCGCCGGCCTGGTGGGCGGGCTGATCGTGCTGGGCGCCCCGTACCGGTTCGTGGACGGCGCGCTGACCGCCCCCGGCTACACCTTCACCGCGATCGCGGCCGTGCTGCTGGCCGCCGGACGCCCGCCGGCGATCCCGGCCGCGGTGGCGTTGCTGACGATCCTGCAGGCCGGCGGCCAGGGCATGGAGCGGGAGGCGGGCGTGCCGAGCCAGCTCACCCAGATCGTGCAGGGCCTGATCATCGTGTTCGTCGCGGTGACCACCGTCACGAGGACGCTGCGGGCGAGGAGGCGCGCATGAACGCGTTCCTGGCCGCGGTGCTCACCGCCACCGCGCCCGTCGTGCTGGCGGCCCTGGGCGGGCTGCTGTGCTCGGTCTCCGGCGTGTTCAACATGGCCCTGGAGGGCCAGCTCCTGTGGGGCGCGTTCACGGCGGTGCTGTTCAGCCACCTGACGGGCAGCGCGTGGCTCGGCGTGGCGGGCGCGGTGCTCTGCACCACCGTGTACGCCCTGCTGCTGTCGGTCCCGGCGGTGAGCCTGCGCGCGGACCCGGTCGTGGTGGCCGTCGGCACGAACCTGCTGGCGCTCGGCCTGACCGCGTTCCTCATGAGGCAGATCTTCGGCAGCGGCGGCACGTTCAGCTCGCCCGAGCTGGCGGGCCTGCCGACGCTGGCCGCGCTCGGGCTGGACGTGCCGGTGCTCGGGCCGCAGTCGCCGCTGGTGCCGATCGCGTTCCTGCTGGTCGCGGCGGCGGCGTGGTGGCTCGGGCGGACCCGCTCCGGGCTGCGGCTGCGCGGCATCGGGCAGCACGCCGAGGCCGCCGAGGCGATCGGGCTGCGCGTGCCCGCCTACCGGCACGCGGCGGTGCTGGGCGCGGGCGCGCTGTGCGGGCTCGGCGGGGCGCAGCTCGCGCTGGGCAACGTGACGCTGTTCAGCGAGGGGATGAGCGCGGGACGCGGCTGGGTGGCCGTGGTCGCGGTCATGCTCGCCGGCGCGCGGCCGTGGCTGGGCCTGGGGGCCTGCCTGTTGTTCGGGGCCGCGGAGGCGCTCGGGTTCCGGCTGCAGGGGCTCGGACTCCCGCAGCAGGCCGCCGACGCGGCCCCGTACGTGATCACGCTGCTCGCCCTCGTCGTGGTGGCGGCGGCGCGCAGAAAGGAGACGACGGTATGAACGGCCCTGCGCTGGCTGACTCCGTGCGGTTCGCCGGGGACGCGGTCGAGATACTCGACCGCCGCGTGTACCCGTTCGAGGTGCGATGGGTGCGCTGCGCCACGAGCGAGGACGTCGCGGTGGCCATCGAGCGGATGGTGACGCAGAGCTCGGGGCCGCTGTTCGCGGCCACGGCCGGGATGGTGCTGGGAGCCCGCGAGGCCAGGCACGACCCGCCGGCGGAGGCGGCGGCCCGGCTGCGGGCCGTGGGCGCGCGGCTGGTCGCGACCCGGCCGACGAACAACCACATCAGGGACGCGGTGCACGCCGTCCTCGCGGAGCTCGCCGCCGCGCAGGAGGACGGCGCCCTCGCCGGGGACGCGCTGGTCGCGGCCGTGGAGCGGGCGGCGCGGGCGCATGACGCCGCCTACTGGGCGCGCAGCGACGCGCTGGGCGAGCACGCCGCCTCCCTGCTCCCCGACGGCGCCCGGGTGCTCACGCACTGCTGGGCCGACGCGTACCTCATCGGCACCGTGCGGGCGGCTCAGCGGGCCGGCAAGCGGCTGGAGTTCGTCTGCACCGAGACGCGGCCGTACCTGCAGGGCGCCCGGCTGACCGCGGCCACGCTGGTCGAGATGGGCTACCGGCCGACGCTCATCACCGACGGCATGGTGGCCGCCGCGCTGTCCGACGGCCTCGCCGACGTCGCGCTGACCGCCGCCGACCGCGTGACGCTGGACGGCCACGTGATCAACAAGGTCGGCACGCTCGGCGTCGCGCTCGCCGCCGGCGCGTTCGGCGTCCCGTTCTACGCCCTGGTGGACGCGCCCGACCCGCAGGCGCCCACCGCCCAGGACGTCGTGATCGAGCGGCGCGACGGTGACGAGGTGCTGTACGCGCTCGGCCGCCGCACCGCCGCGGACGGAGTGACCGGCTACTACCCGGTCTTCGACGTGACCCCACCCCATCTGGTGACCCGCATCGTGACCGAGCGCGGCGTCCACCAGCCCGACCGAGTGAAGGAGAGTCTGTGAGACGCGTGGTGGTCGACACCGACACCGGCATCGACGACGCCCATACCCTGCTGTACCTGGCCGGCCGGCCCGACGCCGAGATCGTCGCGATCACCTCGGTGTACGGCAACTGCTCCGAGGAGGACGCCACCCGCAACATCGGCTACGTCAACGGCCTGCTCGGCCTGGACGTGCCGGTGGCCAGGGGCGCCGCGGAGCCGCTGCGGGGCCCGGCCCACATCGCCGGGTACGTGCACGGCAAGGACGGCCTGGGCGATCTCGGCCGCGACCGGCCGCTGCCCCGGGTGAGCGCGGAGTCCGGCCCCGAGCTGCTGGTCCGGCTGGCCGACGAGCAGCCGGGCGAGCTGGACCTGCTGGCGCTGGGCCCGCTCACCAACCTGGCGCTGGCCCTGCGCATCGACCCCGAGCTGTTCACGAAATACCGCTCGGTGGTGCTCATGGGCGGCTCGGGCCCCTACGCCCCGCCCGGCACGCTGCTGATGATCGACGCCAACGTCAACAACGACCCGGAGGCGGCCCGCGCGGTGTTCGCCGCGCCGCGCCGCGAGCTGGTCATGGTCGGCGTGAACGTGACGGCGGGCACGATCCTGGACGAGCACGACATCGCCGCCCTGCGCGCCACCCGCACGCCCGTGGCCCGCTTCGCGGTCGAGATCCTGGACGCGTACCTGGACTTCTACCAGAACGAGTGGGGCCGCCGGATCATCCCCCTGCACGACCCGCTCGCGGCCGGCGTGCTGCTGGACCGCACGTTCGCCACGGCGTGGACGGACGGCCCGGTCAACGTGCGCGGTGACGGCTTCCTGTGGCGGGCCAGGCTGATGCGCACGCACGACGGCCTGCCGCCCGCCTTCGCGTACGACCCCGCGCCTCCCACGCGGGTGATCACCGCCGTGGACGCCCGCAGGTTCGTGACCGACTTCGTGGCGGTGCTGACCCGATGACCACGATCGTGCTCGACATCGAGGGCACCACCAGCTCGACGGAGTCCGTCCACGTCGGCCTGTACGCCTACGCCCGCCCCCGGCTCGGCCCGCACATCGACGCCCACCGCGACGACCCCGTGGTCCGTGAGGTGCTGGCCGAGATCGGCGCGGACGACACCGGCGCGGCCGTGCGCGTGCTGCACGGCTGGATGGACGGCGACGTCAAGGCCACCCCGCTGAAGACGCTGCAGGGCCGGATCTGGGCGGAGGGCTTCGCCGCCGGCGAGCTGACCGCCCACTTCTTCCCCGACGTGCCGCCCGCGCTGCGCGCCTGGCACGCGGCCGGGCACCGGCTGGCGGTGTTCTCCTCCGGCTCGGTGGCCAGCCAGCGGCCGTGGTTCGCCCACGCGGCCGACGGCGACCTGTCGGCGCTGGTCGGCCACTGGTTCGACACCGTCAACGCGGGCCCCAAGCGGGAGCCGGCCGCGTACGAGCGGATCGCCGGGACGCTCGGCGACCCGGCCGGGCTGCTGTTCCTGTCCGACGTCCCGGCCGAGCTGGACGCCGCGGCGGCGGCCGGCTGGCGCACCACGGGAGTGCGCAGGCCGGGCGAGCCGAGCGCGGCCGCGCCGTTCGGCCCCCATCCCGTCATCGCGACTTTCGAGGAGGTCCGCCCATGAGCGGGGTCGAGACCATGCTGGCCGCCGAGCAGGTGCACGCGGCCGGTGCCCGGCTGGCGGTCGAGGCGGCCCGCTTCACCGGCATCGGCTGGATGCGCGGCACCTCGGGCAACATCTCGGAGGTCGTCTCCCGGGAGCCGCTGCGGCTGGCCGTGACGGCCAGCGGCCTGGACAAGGGCGAGCTGCTGCCCACCGACGTGGCCGTGGTGGGCCCGGTGGGCGAATCGGTCGCGGTGGAGGGCGTGACGCCGCTGCGGCCCTCCGCCGAGGCCGGGCTGCACGCCCGGGTGGCGGCCCTGACGGGCGCGGACGCGGTCGTGCACGTCCACGCGCTCAACGCGGTGGTGGCCGGGCATCGCTGGCCGGGCGGGGTGCTGCTGCGTGACGTGGAGACGCTCAAGGGCATCGGCCGGCTGGCCCACGACGACGAGGTGACGATCCCGGTCATCCGCAACAGCCAGGACATGGGCGAGCTGGGCGACTGGTTCGAGTCCGCCTACGACCCGCGCACGCCCGCCGTCATCGTGGCCGGGCACGGCCTGTACGCGTGGGGCACGGATCTCAAGCACGCCCGCCACGTCACCGAGTGCGTGGAGTGGCTGCTGGCGTACGCGCTGGCCACGGCCTGACGCGCAAACCGGCCGGGAGGACCTGCCGCCCTCCCGGCCGCGGTCAGGCGGCCGTCCCGGCACGGCCGGGAGGACCTGCCGCCCTCCCGGCCGTGCTCAGGCGGCCGTCTCGGCCAGCACCTGGCCCACCCGCTCGAACAGCGGCTTCGGCTCGACGTTCGAGCCCGGGTCGACGAGCAGCAGCCGGGCCGCGGCCAGCACGGCGCGGATGGCGCGGACGCGCTGCTCCTCGGGCAGGGACTCGATGTCGCTGACCCGGGAGAAGCCGATCACCCGCCGGGCCGCCTTGGCCGCCGCGAACGGCGCGGCGTCGGCGTACACCCCGGCCAGGCAGCGGTCGAGTCCGATGACGCGCGGGTCGGCACGGCCCGGCCACAGCTCGGTGAACTCGTCGGCGAACCCCTGCCAGGTCTCCCCCGCCTGGGCCAGCACCCACGCGGCGTGCGCGGCGTCGCCCTGGACGACGGCGCGGGCCGCGGCCAGCACGTAGTTGCCCCACAACGCGCCGATGTCGAAGCCGATCGGCCCGTAGAAGGCGAACTCGGCGTCGAACGCCCTGGCCGAGCGGGGCTCGTCGCGCACCAGCACCGAGCCGGTGTGCAGGTCGCCGTGGATCAGCGCCTCGGCGTGCGTCATGAACGCCAGCTTGGCCGCGCCGACGGCGGCGCGGACGTCCGGGTCGCCCGCGTACGCCGCCACGTCGGCCTCGTTGGCGGGCAGGATCCGGTTGTGCTCGTGGGTGATGTACGGCTCGGTGAAGACCAGGTCCTCGGTGATCTCGCACAGCTCCGGGTTGGCGGCCGTGGCCAGCGCCGCCTTGTGCCCCTTGGCCCCGAGGCCGAACACCGAGGTCCCGAACGCCACCTTCGCGACGTAGCGCCCCATGTCGGCGGCGGCGCCCTCGTGCCGCTGCGCCTCGTTGAGCGTGCCGCGCCACACCCGGTGGTCCGACAGGTCCTCGATGGCGATGACGTGCCGGTCGGGGTCGGTGTCGTAGAGCTCCGGCACCAGGCCGGGGGCGACCCGGTTGTGCACGCGCAGCGCGCGGCCCTCGATGCCGTTGCGTTCCGGGGTGATGGGCCAGGTGGGGTCCACCCGGACGTACGGGAGCGCCTGCTTGAGCACCAGCCCGCCGTGCTCGGCCGCGGCCACGAACACCAGGTTGAGGTTGCCGTCTCCCACCTCCCGCACGTGCGAGACCGCGCCGAAGCGTTCGAGCGCGGGCCGGGCCGCGACGTAGCCGGCCACGGTGTCCACCGTGAGGAGCTCGTAGCTCACCTGATCCTCCTGAGCGTGTAACTGGTCACGAGCGCGCCGACCAGCAGCGCGCCCTGGACGAACGTCTGGGCGTAGTAGGGGGCGTTCAGCATGGTCAGGCCGTTGATCATGACGCCGATGAACAGCGCGCCGACCACGGTCCCGAGCGCGTTGGGGCGGTTGGCGCCGAGCACCGCGAACCCGATCAGCGCCGCGGCCACCGACTGCAGCAGGTACGGGTCCCCCGCGCCCACGTCCCCCCTGCCGAGCCGGGCCGACAGCAGGATCCCGGCCACGGCCGCGCACACCCCGGACACGGCGTAGGCCAGCGCCCGGTAGCGGGCCACCCGGATGCCCGCCAGGCGGGCGGCCTCGGGGTTGCCGCCGATCGCGTACAGGGCGCGGCCCCAGCGGGTGTGGTTGAGCAGGACGTACACGGCCGCGGCGAGCAGCGCGAACACCACGACGGGGACCGGCACCGAGGCGATCGTGCCGCCGCCGAGCCAGGCGAACCCCTCGGTGTAGCGGCCGGGCGCGGGTGCGCCGTCCACGGTCATGCCGGGGGCGACCGACTGGCCGCCCGTGACGATCAGCGCCAGGCCCTGGAAGAGGAAGAGCGTGCCGAGCGTGGCCACCAGGTCGGGGACCTTGGCGACCACGGTGAGCAGCACGTTGACGGCGGCGACGAGCAGGCCGGTGAGCAGCCCGGCGACGACGGCGGTGGCGCCGGTGAGGTTGAACCGGACCATCGTCAGGGCGGTCACCATGACGACGGCGCCGACGCAGGCGCCGGCCGAGAGATCGAAGCCGCCGGTGGTCATGGAGACGGTGACGCCCAGGGCGACGATTCCGACCACGGCGACGGACTGCAGGACGACCAGGGCGTTGGGGTAGGTGGCGAAGGCCGGGCGCAGGAAGGAGAACAGGACGAGCATGGCGGCCAGCACGCCCAGCAACCCGTACCGGTAGGCGACGGCGGCCGCCCGCGATCCGGCCGTCCTGGCCGGCGGGGCGGCGCGGCCCGTGGTGGAGGTGGTGGCGGTCATGCGGGCTCTCCGTGCTGCTGATCTTCGGGAAGGGTGGTGGGCGGCTCGGTCGAGGGCGGCTCGGTCGAGGGCGGCTCGGTCGAGGTGCCGGACATCAGGGCGGCCAGGCGTTCCGGGGTCGCCTCGGCGATCGACAGCTCGCCGGCGGCGGTGCCCTCGTGCATGACCAGCACGCGATCGGCCAGCCCCCGCAGCTCCTGCGGGTCGGAGGTGGCGACGATCACGGCAGCCTGTTTCGCCCGCTCGCGCACGACGCGGCCGATGTCCGCGCGGGCGGCCACGTCCACGCCGCGGAAGGGCTCGTCGAGCACCAGCAGCCGCGGCTCGCCGGCCAGCCACCGCCCGACCACGACCTTCTGCTGGTTGCCGCCCGACAGCGCCTCGATGGGCGCGTCGTCACCGGGGCCACGCACGCCGAACAGCTCGATGACCCGCCGGGCGGCGTCGGTCTCCGAGCGCCGTCCGAGCAGGCCGGACCGGAGGCTGTGCCGCCGCAGCCACGGCAGCGTCACATGAGCCCGGACCGACCAGCCGGGGACGATGGACTGCGCGGCCCGTTCCTCGGGCGCGAAGGCCACCCCGCTGTCGATCGCCGCGCGCGGGTCCTTCGGCCGGTACGGCGCGCCGTCGAGCTCCAGCCGCCCCGACAGCAGCGGCCTGGCCCCGCCGAGCTGTTCGAGCAGCTCGGTCTTGCCGGCGCCCACCAGCCCGGTCACGCCCAGCACCTCACCCGCGCGCACCCGCAGCCCGAACGCCTTCCGGCCGGCCACGGCACGCACCCCCTCGGCGACCAGCACGTCCGGCACCGGCCCCGCGCTCTGCGGCGGCTGCGCCCCCTCCGGGTCCCGCACGCCGTCCTGCGAGGAGGCGGCGGGCACGTACCCGCTCGCGGCGACCGGGCCGAGCATGGCCGCGACGATCGACTCCCTGGACAGCGGCGCGGTGAACGTGGCGGCCAGCTCGCCGTCCCGCAGCACCGCCACCCGGTCGCACAGGGTCTCGATCTCCGCCAGCCGATGCGACACGTACAGGACGGAGACCCCCTGGGCCACCGCCTCACGCACCCGCGCGGCGAGCGCGTCCGCCTCCACCTCCGACAGCGTCGACGTCGGCTCGTCGAGGATCAGCAGCCGCGCCCGCCGCGCCAGCGCCCGCGCGATGAGGAGCTGCTGCCGCGCGCTCGCGGACAGGCTCTCCACCGGGACGTCCAGCGGCAGGCCCAGGTCGGGGGCGACCGCGGTGGCGGCGGCGCGTACCCGCGCCCGGGTCAGGAACCAGGCGCCGCCGGCCGCCAGCGAGTCCAGCGTCAGGTTCTCGGCCACGCTGGCCCCGAACACCACCCCGTCGTCGATGTTCTGGTGCACGGTCTGGACCCCGGCCGCCTGCGCGTCCAGCGGCCCGCCGAACTCCAGGGGGCGACCCTCGTACGACAGCGTGCCGGACGTCGGCGCCGTCGCCCCGGACAGGATCTTGATGAGCGTGGACTTGCCCGCCCCGTTCGTGCCGATGAGCCCGACGATCTCCCCGGGCCGCAGCTCCAGGGTGACCGACGACAGGGCCCTGGTGGCCCCGTACACCTTGGAGACGGACGTGACCGCGAAGGTCACGACGCCGTCCAGGGCACGCGGGCCACGTCGGGGGTCGTCAGGCCGGGGAAGGCCCGGGTGAGCTGCTCGACACTGGTGATGCCGGCGTCCCGCAGGCCCTTCTGGGTGATGAGCGAAGGCGGCACGGTGAGCGCGCGGTCCACGCTCTCACCCGCCACCAGCAGCGCGGCGGCCCGCACCGCGACCCGGCCCACGTTGGCGGGGTCGGTGGCGGAGGTCGCCACCCACGGGCTGTCCGGCTCGGTCATGACACCGATGTCGGCGGTGGAGACGTCCGCGCCGTAGATCTTCACCTTGCCGGCCAGGCCCAGCTCCTTGACGGCCAGCGCGGCGCCCTTGGCGAACTCGTCGTACGGCGCGAAGATCGCCTTGGCCCCCGGGTTGGCCTGGAGCGCCGCCTTGGCCTGGTCGGCGACCGCCGAGGCGGTCGAGCTGTTGACCACGCCGATCTGCGCGACCTGCTTGATGCCCGGGTTGTCCTTCTTGAACTGCTCCCAGGTCTCGTTGCGCCGGTCGAGCGGCGCGAAGCCGGCCACGTAGACGTAGACGACCTCGCCGGAGCCGCCCGTGTCGGCCTTGAGCGCGCCCAGCGCCTGCTCGGCGATCGCGTGGTCGTCCTGGCTCAGGGCCACGGCCTCGGGGGCCCCGGGGTCGACGTCGAACGCGACGAGCGGGATCTTCGCCGCCACCGCCTTCTTGACGGCGGGCTGCACGGTCTGGGCGAATCCGTGGTCCACGATGATCGCGTCGGACTTGGCGGTGACCGCCTGCTCCAGGTTGAGCGCCTGCTTGTCGTTGTTGCCGTCGCCGCTGGAGACCTCAAGGCGCACGTTGAGCGCCTTGGCCTCGGCCTGCGCCCCGGCCAGCCACTGCTCGAAGTAGTCGCCGGAGGACAGCTGCCGTACCAGGGAGATCCGCACGTTCCCGCCGGCGAACTTCGCGGGCACGGGCGCGGACGGGGCGGCGGAAGCCGAGGTGGGGGCGGAGGAGGCGGCGGGCGATGGCGCTGACGTCGCGGGAGCGCCCTGGGAGCAGCCGGCCAGGACGAAGAGGGCCACAACGCCCAGAAGTCGTGCGGGTTTCACAGGGCGGACTATATCCCACAATTCATACACATATAGTAGGATTTCCGTTCATGACGTACCTGACCGTGTACACCGACAGTGAAGAGCCCCAGATCCTCCTGGAGAGCGAGGACGCCGCCGGGATCGCCGCGACGCTCAAGGAGATCGACGTCGTCCTGCGCCACTGGCAGGTCGTCGAGGACCTGCCGGCGGGCGCGGGCCAGGAGGAGATCCTGGCGGCCTACCGCGAGCAGGTGGACCGCGTCATCGCCGAGGAGGGCTACACGTTCGTGGACGTCGCGCAGCTCCACCCCGACGGCAGCGCCGACTGGCCGGAGCGGGCGGCGGCGGCCCGGCAGAAGTTCCTGTCGGAGCACACCCACGACGACGACGAGGTGCGCTACTTCGTCTCCGGCTCGGGCATCTTCTACCTGCACGTGGACGGCAAGGTGCACGCGGTGCTGTGCGAGGGCGGCGACCTGCTGAGCGTGCCGAAGAACACCACGCACTGGTTCGACATGGGCACGCGGCCGGACTTCACCGCGATCCGCTTCTTCCACGACGACGACGGCTGGATCGGCGACTTCACCGGCAGCCCCATCGCCGCGCGCATCCCGGACTTCGACACGATCGCGGCGGGGCGCGCGGCCAGGGCAAGCTGAACACCGCCGCCACGCCGTTCCCCCGTCCCCGCGCCGTTTCCCCGTCCCCGGGCCGTTTCCC
>NZ_VCKX01000279.1 GCF_005889725.1 Nonomuraea zeae | reverse complement strand
CCCCGCGACCTCGGCCGACAGGCCGCCGCCGCAGCCGCGATCGCACCCCGGCCATGATCCGCCCGTTCGGGCGATCTTTGCCCGCACTCCGGCGCGTGTTTAACTCTGCTCACCCGCCATCCGGAAAGCGCTTACCAAGCGCTGTCCGGCGAGCCCTCCCCCACGGAGACGAAAGATGCGCCTGAGAGCACTCCTCGCGTCCGCCGGCCTGCTGACCGGCGCGCTCGCCGCACTGTCACCGTCCGCCGCGCACGCCGCGCCCGCGAGGTACGAGGCGGAGACCTCGCCCGCGGTCTGCACCGGCACCATCGACTCGGATCGGGCCGGCTACTCCGGCAGCGGCTTCTGCAACGGCGGCAACGCCGTCGGCGCCTACGCCCAGTTCACCGTGAACGCCTCCGCCGCCGGCACCGCCACGCTGGGCATCCGCTTCGCCAACGGGACCACCACGGCCCGCCCGGCCGGCGTGATCGTCAACGGGTCCACGGTGCAGACGCCGTCCTTCGGCGGCACCGGCGCCTGGACCACCTGGTCCACCACGACGCTGACCGTCTCGCTCAACGCCGGCGGCAACACCGTCCGGCTGAGCCCGACCACCGCCAACGGCCTGCCCAACGTCGACTACATCGAGGTCGAGACCGGCAGCCAGCCGCCGGCGGCCGCTCTGTACGTGGCGACCGGCGGCGACGACGCCAACCCGGGCACCCTGGCCGCGCCGCTGCGGACGATCCAGCGGGCGGTGGACCTGGCGCAGCCGGGAACCACGATCCTCATCCGCGGCGGCACGTACGCGCCGAGCACGAACATCCAGCTGCTCAAGAGCGGCACGGCGAGCCAGCCCATCACGATGCGCAACCACGACGGCGAGCGAGTGATCATCGACGGCGAGAACATGCCGTACACGCCGGGCGCGGTGGGCTCCTCCATCCCCCGGGCCGAGCGTGGCGCCGTCCACATCGAGGGCGAGTACTGGCGGCTGGCCGGGCTGGAGATCATCCACGGCCCGTACGGCATCTTCGGGCTGGACACCAGCGGCAACGTCTTCGACCGCCTGACCACCAGGGACAACTACGAGTCGGGCCTGCACCTGCAGGGCGCCTCCGGCAACAACCAGATCATCAACCTGGACAGCTACGGCAACCGCGATCCGCGCAAGAACGGCGAGAGCGCCGACGGCGTCGCGATCAAGGAGGGGTCCGGCAGCGGCAACGTGATCCGCGGCACCCGGCTGTGGAAAAACTCCGACGACGGCCTGGACTTCTGGCTGTTCCTCACCCCGGTGACCGTCGAGTCGTCCGTGGCCTGGGGGAACGGGTACAACCGGTGGAACCTGCCCGGCTACACCGGTGACGGCAACGGCTTCAAGCTCGGCGGCGGCGACCCCGACCCGGCGGCCGACCACGTCGTGCGCAACTCGATCGCCTTCGACAACTCGGCCCACGGCTTCACCGACAACGGCAACCCGGGCCGGCTGCTGACCGACCGCAGCACCGCGTGGCGCAACGGCCGCACCGGGTTCGAGTACGCCGACTCCGTCTCCGTGCTCACCAGGAACCTGGCGGTCGAGAACCAGGCGCAGGCCTCGCTCGGCTCGTCGTCGAGCTCGGGCAATTCCTGGGACCTCGGCGGCACGTGGACGCTCGCGAGCACCGACGCGAGCACGATCACCGGCCCCAGGGCGGCCGACGGCTCGATCCCGTCCTCCGCCTTCCTGCGCCCGGCCAGCGGCGCGGACGTCGGGGCGCGCTTCTAGCCGCGGGCGCTTCCTGCCTCCTGGAGCCCTCAGCGGTCGCCGGCCGGCTCGTCGGCGAGGCGGTTGTTGTGCTCGATCTCCGCCATGTGCCGCTCGGCCCAGGAGCGCAGGACCGCCAGCGGGCCCTCCAGGGAGATCCCCAGCTCCGTGAGGCGGTAGTGCACGCGCGGCGGCACCGTGTGCTCGACGCGGCGCGCCGCCAGCCCGTCGCGGACCAGGCTCTGCAGCGTGACGGAGAGCATCTTGTGCGAGATGCCGGGCATGGCCCGCTGCAGCTCCGCGAACCGCACCTCGCCGGGGGCCGCCTCGGCCAGCACCTTGACCGCCATCGAGCTCCACTTGGTGCCGATGCGGTCGAGGAGCTGCCGGGTCGGGCACCCGGGATCGAACAGATCGCCGCGCCGGGCCGTGGTCACCTGGAGCTCACCACCTGAGAGCGAAGTGCCGTCTTGGAGGGCTCACGATACTTCCCTAACGTGTGGTTGTCACCTTTGGTTACCGCCACGCACCTGGAGTTTTCCATGCAGCCCGACCTCCGCCGCATCGCCGTCAACGGCATCGAGCTCAACGTCGCCGTGGCCGGCCAGGGCCCGGCCGTCCTGCTCCTGCACGGCTTCCCGCACACCTGGGAGCTGTGGAGCGAGGTCATGGCGGGGCTGTGCGACCGGTATCGGGTCATCGCTCCGGACCTGCGCGGGCTCGGCGCGAGCAGCCGGGCCGCGACGGGGTACGACGCGCAGGCGCTGGCCGACGACGCCGAAGCCCTGCTGGCCGCGCTCGGCGTGTCCGCGGCCGCCGTGCTGGGGATCGACGCGGGCACCCCGCCGGCCTTCCTGCTCGCTCTGCGCCGCCCCGGGCTGGTGCGGCGGCTGGTCGTCATGGAATCGCTGCTGGGCGGGCTGCCCGGCGCGGAGGACTTCCTCGCCGGTGGTCCCCCGTGGTGGTTCGGCTTCCACGCCGTCCCGGGGCTCGCGGAGAGCGTGCTGGAGGGCGGCGAGGCCCCGTACATCGACTGGTTCCTCGACGCGGGCACGCTCGGCGAGGGCCTGCGGCCCGCCGTGCGCGACGCGTTCGTCCGCGCCTACACCGGCCGCGAGGCGCTGCGCTGCGCGTTCTCCTACTACCGGGCACTGCCGGTGAGCGCGCGGCAGATCGAGAGCGCCGTACGCACGACGCGCCTGACCGTGCCCACCATGGCCGTCGGCGCGCACCCCGTCGGCCCGGCGCTGGAACGCCAGCTCCGCCCCCTCGCCGACGACCTCACCGGGCATCTCATCGAGGACTGCGGCCACATCATCCCCCTGCACCGGCCGGCGGCGCTGCTCGGCCTCCTGCGCCCTTTCCTGGCGGACTGAACACACCCGGAATCGTGCTTTATGTTCCTTTTCCTGTTGTGGTACATCGTTTGTGCCTTCTTATCTGCCCCCTTCCCCTTCCTCGCGCGACGACCATCTAGCGTGATCATCAGATGGACGGAGGGGCGGGGTGAGCTCTCAGCACGACTGGTCCGTGCGCACCCGGATGACGGTGCTCTCCAGTGCGGTGACGGCGCTGCTGTGCACGATCTTCAGCGCCGTCACCCTGGCCGGCGCGCGCGCCGACGCCGTGCAGGACCAGAAAGATCACATCCTCCTCGCCAACCAGCGGGCGGCCCGCAGCATCGTCCAGAACGAGCTGCCCCCCGTGCTCCCCAGCCGCGGGATCTTCCAGGTCATCGCCCCTGACGGCCGCGTCGCGGCGGCGAGCCCCCGGATGGCCGGACAGCCGCGCCTGGCCTCCTTCACTCCGCCGGGAGATAGCGCGAAATCGGACCGGGTCGTCTGCCAGGCACCGGGTTTCCATGACACGTGCCTGATGGTGGTGGCGCTGCAGATCCGCGTCGACGGCGAGACCTGGATCATCTACGGCGCCCAGCCCGTCATCCCGTGGTACGTCGACTACCGCCTGCTGGTCATTCTCGAGGCCGGCGCCGCGCTGCTGGTCGCCGCCACGGCGATCGCCGCCTACCGGACCGTCAGCAAGACCCTGCGTCCCGTCGAGGCCATCCGGGCCGAGCTCGCCGAGATCACCTCCGCCGGGCTGGACCGCCGGGTGCCGGTGCCGAAGCACCACGACGAGATCAGGGAGCTGGCCGAGACCGTGAACCGGACCCTCGACCGGCTGGAGGCGGCGGTCGAGCAGCAGCGCTCGCTCGCCGAGCAGCAACGTTCGCTGGCCGAGCAGCAGCGCTCGCTGGCCGAACAGCAGCAGCGCTTCGTCTCCGACGCCTCGCACGACCTGCGCAGTCCCATCACCGCCGCGCGCACCCAGCTGGAGGAGGCGCTGCTGCATCCGGCCGAGACCGACTGGCCCGCCACCGCGCAGGCCTCGCTGGCCAGCCTCGACCGGTTGCAGGCGATCGTCACCGACCTGCTGACGCTGGCCCGGCTCGACGCCGGGACCGTGTTCGCCGCCGACCGCGTGAGCTTGAGCGAGCTGGTCGAGTCCGAGCTGACCCGCCGCGCCCCCCGGGTGCGGATCGTGACGAACCTGCAGCCCGGCGTGGTCGTCGTCGGTGACGGGCTCCAGCTCGGGCGGCTGCTCACCAACCTGATGGACAACGCCGAGCGGCACGCCGCCTCGTCCGTGACGGTCTCCGTACGCCGTGAGAGGGATGACGCGGTGCTGGAGGTGCACGACGACGGCCCGGGGATCTCGCCGGAGGAGCGGGAGTTCGTGTTCCGGCGCTTCGCCCGGCTGGACGCCGCCCGCAACAAGGACGCGGGCGGGACGGGACTCGGCCTGGCGATCGCCAGGGAGATCGCCGGGCGCCACGGCGGGACCCTGACCATCGAGAGTTCGGACAGAGGCGCGCGATTCGTGCTCAGGATCCCTGCCGCGTAGGTGAGCGGGAAGCGGCGAGGTCGACGCCGCCCGCCGCGAGACGCCGGGCTTTCAGCGCCAGATGAAGGTGCGTGCGCACCAGCCCGTCGCGCAGGTCCGCGCCGAGGACGGCGGCTATCCGGCCGAGCCGGTAGTACACGGTCGTGCGGTGCAGATGCAGGGACGCCGCGGTGCGCTGGACATCGCAGCCCAGGTCGAGGTACGTCTCCAGGGTGCGCAGCAGCTGGGCCGAGTCCCCGGCGCGCTCCAGCGGGACGAGCACGGGGTCGGGCGCCAGCGGCGGCTCGCCCAGCAGCATCCGGTACGGCCCGGCGCCCGACCAGGGCAGGATCCGCGGCAGCGCCGGGTCCCGCACGGCCGCGTCCGCCGCGGCCCTGGCCTGGCCGTACGCGTGGCGTACCGGCTCGACCTGGAAGCGGGCCGGATCGCTGACGCCGATGGCGAACGGGCGGCGCGCGGCCCCGCGCAGGGCGCGGTCGAGGACGGCGGGGTGCCGGGGCGCGCCGTCCGGGCCGCCGTGACGGGCCAGCGTGATCACGTGCGTGGCCGTGACGAAGCCTCCGGCGTACGTGGGATCGGCCCGCAGCGCCCGCGGCAGCTCCGTGCCCAGGCGGCCGAACTCGGTGGCGGACAGGCCGGGAACGCGTGCGCGGCCGATCGGCACGGCGGCACAGACGACGATCTCGGCGCCGAGCAGTGACGGGTCGAGGCCGGCCAGCCGGTCGCGCGCGGCCTCGCCCGGCCGGTCCCGGTCGAGCAGGCGGCGGATCAGCTCCTCGCGCTCGCCGGCCCGCCCGGCGAGGCAGCGAGCCAGCGCGCTGGAGGCATCCGTGGCCGCCTCCAGCGCGGCGCCGTCGAGCGCCTGATCGCCGTGCGGGATCCACAGGTAGCCGAGGCAGCGCTGACCGTGCCTGATGGGGACGCACACGCGGGCCCGCATGCCCAGCTCGGCGTTGGCGGGCACGCGGACGGGGGCGGTGGCCCTGGCGATGCCGTGCCGGTTCTGCCACTGCTGGATCTCCGGCGTGACCCGGCGCGACAGGATCGAGGCGATGCGGGCGGGGTCGGCGTGGGCGTCCTGCGTGCTGTACGCGATCAGGCGCCCGTCCACCGAGTCGACGGTCAATCCGTGGCCGAGCTGCTCGGCGAGGTCTTCGAGCAGGTTCTGGAGTGTCGGGTCCAAGAGCTCCATGCACGACTCCTTGGGGAAGGCCCGTTCTTGCGACAAATGTAGAGTCCCGGGCGGCGCGATCTCGTCGTCGATCCGATGCGCCGGCCGCGGGGCGGCGCCTAACGTCGGGCAGCAGTAGCCCCGAACCAGGAGATGACACATGGCGATGCGGGCCCGCTTCCCCCGTCCCTGGGTGCCGGCCGCCGGCGAGCGGCTGACCCGTGAGGTCGCCGGCGCCTTGGCCGGGCAGCCACCGGCCGCCACGTTCGAGGAGATCGACCGGCTGGTGCGGTGGAACGAGCGCATCCACCGCACCGAGGCGGTGAACCTGAACCCGGCGTCGAATGTCATGAACCCCGCCGCCGAGGCCCTGCTGTCGGCCGGTCTGGGCTCGCGCGCCTCGCTCGGGCATCCGGGTGAGAAGTACGAGACGGGCCTGGAGGCCATCGAGCGGATCGAGATCATCGCGGCCGAGCTGGCCGCGCAGGTCTTCGACGCGGACTTCGCCGAGGTCCGCGTGGGCTCCGGGGCGCTGGCCAACCTGTACGCGTTCATGGCCGCCTGCCGCCCCGGCGACACGATCATCGCCCCGCCCGCGAGCATCGGCGGCCACGTCACCCACCACCCGCCGGGAGCCGCCGGTTTGTACGGCCTCACCGTCGTCCCCGCGCCCGTCGCGCCCGGCGGCTACACGGTGGACCTGCCCGCGCTGCGCGAGCTGGCCGTCCGGGTGCGTCCCGCGCTGATCAGCGTCGGCGGCAGCCTCAACCTCTTCCCGCACCCGATCGCCGGCGTGCGGGAGATCGCCGACGAGGTCGGGGCGCGGGTGCTCTGCGACGCCGCCCACATGTGCGCCATGATCGCCGGTCGCCGGTGGCCGGACCCGCTGCGCGAGGGCGCGCACCTGGTCACGATGAGCACCTACAAGAGCCTCGGCGGGCCGCCGGGCGGCCTGATCCTCACCGGAGACCCCGAGCTCGCCGGCCGCATCGACGCCATCGCCTACCCGGGGCTGACCGCCAACTTCGACGCCGGCCGCACCGCCGCGCTGGCGGTCACGATGCTCGACTGGCAGGCCCAAGGGGCCGCGTACGCGCGCGCGATGGCGGCCAACGCGGCCCGGCTCGCCGCCGAGCTGGACGCGCTGGGCGTCGCCGTGTTCGCCACCGCGGGCGGCGCGACGAGCTCGCACCAGTTCGCGCTGTCCGCCCACCGCTACGGCGGCGGGCAGCGCGCCGCCCGCCGGCTGCGCGCCGCCAACCTGCTCGCCTGCGGCATCGGCCTGCCCGCGCAGCCGGTGCCCGGCGACACGAACGGCCTGCGGCTCGGCACCCCGGAGATCACCCGCCTCGGCATGACCGAGGACGACATGCCCGCGCTGGCCGCCTTCGTCGCCCGCGCCCTGGACTCCGACGGCCTGCCCGCCGGGCTCGCGGCCGAGGTCACCGCCTGGCGCGCGCCGTTCACCCGCGTGCTGTTCACCGCCACCCCCGAGCAGACAGGAACGTGATGGAACCGGTCTCCCGCTTCAGCGACCGCTACCTGGACGTGCCCCGCGTCAACTGCCAGGCCGGAGTGCCGCTCGCGGCCCAGCCCGAGATCGGGCACAACCGCTGGCACCCCGAGATCCCCCCGGCCGTCTCGGTGGACCCGGGCGGCGAGGTGATCCTGGAGTCGGCCGCCTACGACGACTACCAGATCCACGACAACGGCAGCCTGGAGGAGCTGCGGCGGATCGACCTGTCGCGCATGCACCCGCTGACCGGCCCCGTCCACGTCGGCGGCGCGCGGCCAGGGGACGTGCTGGTCGCGGAGGTGCTCGGGGTCGAGCCGCTCAGCGGCATCGCCTTCGCCAACATCCTGCCCGGCACGCCGGGGCTGCTCGGCGACATCTTCCCGGACGGCTTCCGCTCGACCTGGCACGCCCGCGGCGCCGTCGCCGAGTCGCCCGAGGTGCCCGGCGTCCGGATCCCCGCCCAGCCGCACCCGGGGACCATGGGCGTCGCGCCGTCGTTCGAGCTGATGCGCCGCTGGCACGAGCGCGAGCAGCCGCTGTACGCCGGCCGCCGGGCCTTCGCCCCCGACCCGCGCAACGCCCTGCTCCGCGGTCTCGGCCGGGAGGCCGCCGGGATCGCGGCCCGTACCCAGCCGCCCAGGGAGAACGGCGGCAACATGGACATCAACGCCCTCGGCCCAGGAGCCAAGGTCTATTTCCCGGTCTTCGTGGAGGGGGCGCTGCTCTCGCTCGGCGACCACCACCTGTCGGCGGGCGACGGCGAGTGCAGCTTCAACGCCATGGAGATGGACGGCCGGACGTGGCTGCGGCTGCACGTGATCCCCGGCGGCATGGCCCGTCACCGCATCACCACCCCGGTCGTCCAGCCCGCGCCGCTGGTCGCCCAGTTCGGCGCCGGGCGCTATCTCGGCTTCACCGGCTTCTGCTTCGACGACGCGGAGCAGGGCTACCAGGACGCGAGCTTCGCGGCGCGCGAGGCGGTGTCGCGGGCCGTGGACTACCTGATGGGCCTGGGCTACAGCGGCGAGCAGGCGTACGTCATCCTGAGCGTCGCGCCCGTCGAGCTCCGCATCAGCTGCATCGTCACGATCCCGAACCCGACGGTGACGCTCTACCTCCCGATCGACATCTTCGACCGCGACATCCTGCCACGCGCGGACGCGCGGGAGGCGGTCCCGCACCCCGGCCCGGCCCGCCAAGGCTGATCGCCGGCCTCGGCCCCGGCGTCGTGCCGCCCCCGCGCGCGCTGTTCCCATAATGTTTGCCCCATGACCATAAACACGCACAGCAACATGATGAACACACTCAGGCATGATGTGCCTGCCTCCATCGTGGTGTTCCTCGTCGCCGTGCCGCTCTCGCTGGGCATCGCGATGGCCGCCGGGGCGCCGCTCGCCGCCGGGCTGATCGCCGCCGTGGTGGGCGGAATCGTGGCGGGCGCGCTCGGCGGGTCGTCCGTGCAGGTCAGCGGGCCGACGGCCAGTCTCACCCTGGTGATCGCCGACCTGATCCTCACCTACGGCTGGCGGGCCACGTGCATGATCACGCTGCTGGCCGGCGCCGTTCAGTTGCTGCTCGGCGTGTTCAGGGCGGCCAGGGCGGCCCTGGCCGTCTCGCCCGCCGTCGTGCACGGCATGCTGGCCGGCGTCGGCATCCTCATCGCCCTCTCCCAGCTGCACATCGTCCTCGGCGGCAGCCCGCAGCGCTCGGCGCTGGCGAACCTCACCGAGCTGCCCGGGCAGATCATCGGCATGCACGGCCACCCGGTGACGGTGGGGCTGGTCACCATCGGGGTGCTGCTGGTCTGGACGAAGCTTCCGAAACCGATCAAGGCGGTCCCCGCGCCGCTGGCCGCGCTGCTCGTGGCGTCGGTGTCGGCCTGGGCGTTCGGCTGGGACGTCACGCGCATCGAGCTGCCCGGCCTCCTGTCCACGTGGGCGCCGCCCGAGCTGCCGCAGGGCGACTGGGGCCGGATCCTGGCCGGCGCGCTGCTGATCGCGCTGCTGGCCGGGGCGGAGTCCCTGCTGTGCTGCGCGGCGACCGACACGATGCACCCGGGCCGCCGCGCCGATCTGGACCGCGAGCTGTCGGGGCAGGGCGTGGCCAACATGGTGAGCGGTGCGCTGGGCGGGCTGCCGGTGGCCGGGGTGATCGTGCGGAGCACCACCAACGTCGGGGCGGGCGGGCGCAGCCGCTGGTCGGCGATCCTGCACGGGGTGTGGGTGCTGGTGTTCGCGCTGGGGTTCGGCTGGTCGATCGCGCTGATCCCGATGGAGGCGCTGGCCGCGCTGCTGGTCTTCATCGGGATCAGGACGATCAGCCTCGGCCATGTGCGGAAGGTGCACGGGCACGGCGAGGTGCCGGTGTACGTGGTGACGATGGCGGGCGTCATCGTGCTCGGGCTGGCCGAGGGGGTGCTGGCGGGGCTGGCGCTGGCCGCGCTGCTGGCGCTGCGCCGGCTGACCGGGGTGACGGTGCTCAAGCGGGAGGATCACGAGGGCCGGCTGAACGTGACGATCTCGGGGTCGCTGACGTTCCTGGGCGTGCCGAGGCTGACGCAGGAGCTGCGGGCGATCCCGGCCGGCACGGCCGTGGACCTCGATCTGAACATCGACTTCATGGACAACGCCGCCTTCGACGTGATCCACTCCTGGCGGCTGGACCACGAGCGCCTGGGCGGCACCGTGGTCATCGACGAGCTGCACGACGAGTGGTACGCGATGGCCGCCAGCGGCGCGCGCATGTATCCGGCCAAGACCCCGCCCAAGGCTCCCGACCGCTGGTGGCTGCCGTGGGCCCACCGTACGCCGGAGAAGTCCGCGCCCGCGCCCGGGAGCAAGCCCGGGACGGCCTGCCGGCTGACGTGGGGCGCGCACGAGTTCCACCGGCGGACGGCGCCGCTCGTCCGGCCCGTGCTCACCGAGCTGGCCCGCAAGCAGCAGCCCTCGCACCTGTTCATCACGTGCGCCGACTCCAGGATCGTGCCCAGCCTGATCACGGCCAGCGGGCCCGGTGACCTGTTCACGGTGCGCAACATCGGCAACCTCGTGCCGCGCAGGGGCGCCGCGCAGCACGACGACTCGGTGGTGGCGGCGGTCGAGTACGCGACCCAGGTGCTGGGCGTGCGCACGATCACGGTGTGCGGCCACTCCGGGTGCGGCGCGATGGCCGGCGTGCTGAGCGGCGGCGTCCAGGCGGGCAGCCTGCCCGGCCTGCGCAACTGGCTGCGGCACGGCGACCACAGCCTGGCCAGGCTCATCGAGACCGAGGGCGACCGGCTGGACAGCGGCACCCTGGACCTGCTGTGCCGGGTCAACGTGCAGCAGCAGCTGGCGAACCTGCGCACCTACCCCAACGTGGACGAGCAGGTCGAGGCGGGCGAGCTGGAGCTGGTCGGGCTGTTCTTCGACATCGGCTCCGCACGGGTGCACGTGCTCCCGCCGCTGCACCCCGCCGCGACGGCGGGCTCCGCGCACTCACCCGAGCCGGAGTGAGCGGACGACGCGACACTCCCCGGAGCCGGAGTGAGCGGGCGACGCGACGCCGCCGGCCCGCGCGCTCGTCGAGCCCTGGCGCGGGCGGGGGTCACGAGGAGCCGCGCCAGGCCGAGGGCGTGCGTCCCCGGGCGCGTTTGAACGCCACGCTGAACGCGAACGGATCCTCGTAGCCGACCCGGCGGGCCACCTCGGCTACGGTCTGCCGGGTGTCGCGGAGCAGGTCGGCCGCGAGGGTCATGCGCCAGTCGGTGAGATAGCCGAGCGGCGGCCGGCCGGCCAGGGCGGTGAAGCGCTGCGCGAAGGCCGCGCGGGACATGCCGACCTTGGCGGCCAGCGAGGCGACCGTCCACCGGTGGGCGGGATCCTCGTGCAGCAGCCGCAGCGCCTCGCCGATCGCCGGGTCGGCCAGCGCCCGGTACCAGGCGGGCGGCGTCGCCTCGGGTCTGGTGCACCAGGCCCGCAGCGCGATCACGAGGACTAGGTCGAGCAGCCGGGCGAGGACCGCGTCCTGGCCCGGCTCGTCGTGGACGGCCTCGGCCGAGAGCAGGTCGAGTGCCGCCCGGGTCCGCGGTCCCGCGGGCACGACGGCCAGCGAGGGCAGCAGGTCGAGCAGGCGGGAGGCTGCGTCGCCATGCAGGTCGTACGCGCCGCGGAGCATGACGGTGGCCCCGGACAGGGCGGCGCCGTACGTGCGGGGGGCCGACGTCGGGTGGGGGTCCGCCGGTGCGCCGGTGGGCAGGTATTTCCGCCCGTCCCTGATCACGTACTGGGGCGGGGTCGCCGGGTCGTCCGCGATCGTGTACCCGCCGGGGCCGGTGACGAGGGCGATGTCGCCCGCGGTGAGACGCGTGGCAGCGCCGTCCCCGAGCCGGATCGAGGCGTGGCCGCCGAGCGTGGCCGCGACCGTGAGCGGTGGCGTGTCGGCGTACGTGATGGCCCACGGTGGCCGCTGGATCAGCTGCCTGACCATGGCGTCGTGCGCGCGGGCCCGCCGCAGCAGGTCGGTCAGCACGTCCACGCACTCAATCTAGACGATCGCAAAGGTATGTCAGATGTTCTCCCATGGATCGTCTCGGGGTCGGTGGGGTTGGCTGGATCCCATGACGAAATCCATCGCAGTGTTCGGCACCGGCCCCGGTGTCGGCCAGGCCGTCGCCCGCCGCTACGGGAAGGAGGGCTACGAGGTCGTCCTCGTAGCCCGCCGCCAGGAGCCCCTGGACCGGCTGGCCGGGGAGCTGTCCGCCGGCGGCGTCACCGCCCATGTGATCACCGCCGACCTCGACCGGACGGACGCCGTCCCCGCGCTCGCCGGGCGGATCCGGGCGAGCGTCGGAGACCCCACGGCCCTCTACTACGGTCCGGCGCCCACGGACCTGGCGTTCGTCCCCGCCGTCGGCCTCACCCCCGAGCAGCTCCAAGACCGCATGCCGATCACGCTGTACACGCTGCTGGCCCTGGTCAGGGAGTTCCTCCCCGCCATGATCGACCGGGGCGACGGGGCCGTACTCAGCGCCCAGGGGGCCGCCGCCGTCCGGGGGCGGCCGAACATGAGCGGCTGGCCCACGCTCCTGGCCGCGCAGCGGAACTACCTGCAGTCGCTCGCGGCCGAGGTCGCCGGGCTGGGCGTCTATGTCGGCGCGCTCTACATCGGCACCCGCATCACGGGCACCCCCTTCGACGCGGACTACGAGCGGCGCCGGGCCCGGGGTGAGGCCGTGCCCGACATGCCCGCCGCCGACCCCGCCGAGCTGGCCGACCTCCTCTGGGACATGCACGCCAGGCGGGACCGGCAGGAAACCCACGTCCCCGCCGGCCTCCTGGACGGTTGACCCGCCGCCGACCTCATGGACGTTGACCCGCCGCCGGCCTCCTGGACCGTTGACCCGCCGCCGGCGGCCGGGGAGTCCGCGCCGTCAGGGCCTCTGGGCCACCTGATCGGGCGCGGCTCCCGGACCGGGGTCCGCGGGCCGGAGCACGGCCTCCAGGTCGTCGAGGGCGGCCAGGCTCTCGGCGAGCCCGGCGCGTTCGGCTTCGGAGAGGGTGAGCGCGCGGGCCCGGGTGAGGGCGTCGCCCGCGGCGGCGGGGTCGTCCGCGCGGAGCGCGAGCTCGGCGCGGTAGGCCAGCGCCTGGAGCAGCTCGGCCGTCGTCGCGGTGTCCTTGTCCCGCTCGATGGCCACGTCCAGGATCTGGGCCGCGCGCACGTGCTTGCCGTGGGAGTCGCCCATCACGACCGCCCTGTGCAGGGTCGTGGTGAGCTTGCCGGAGGCCGCCTCCTCCTCGGGCGCGGGCCTGGCGGCCACGATCCGGATCCAGTTCCCGCCGGGGTCGATGACGGTGAATCCGGAATGGTCCTCGGCGTTCTTCCGCTTGCGGGGGCGGGTCATCCGGGGGATCCCGGAGACCAGGAGCTTGCCGTGGGCCGCGCGCATGCCCGCGGCGAACGCCTCGAAGAGTTCGCCGGTGTCGGGCACGACGACCAGGCAGGTCCCGTAGGAGTCCTCGGGCTGGAACTCCGGGATGCCGAAGAAGTCCAGCTGGAGGTCTTCGCGTTTGAGCGACACGTACGGGTTCGGGCGGAGCTGGTAGTAGATCCGGGTGAAGCCGAGCATGGTGTAGAACTCGACGATCTCGTCGATGGATCGGCAGGGCAGCAGCGGCACGGTGATCTCGTTGGCCATGGGTTTCTCCGTTCCGATGAAGGCGGGCGGGGCACTCATCCGGTCGGCCGCTCCGGTGCGGGGTCCTCGCCGGCCATGGTGAACGCGCCCTCTTCCAGGCGGCCGATCAGCCGCTGGGTCCACCGGGCGCCGGTGTCGGCGGTGGTCAGCCACAGGGACAGGACCTCGCCGATCGGGCCCCAGGTGTCCAGATCGGTGTCCGAGGGCAGTTGCGCGGTGATGCTCGCGCGCCACTCCCCCATCGCGCGGGCGCGCTCGCGCAGCATCTCCAGGGCCCGCTCCCTGGGCAGGTCCTCGATCAGGCCGACGGCGGCGCCCAGCACGTCCAGGGCCGGCTCGCGGTCGGCGAGAGCCTGGCCCAGCAGGGTGAAGTACTCCTGCTCGCCCTTGCCGGTCAGCTCGTACTCGATCCGGGGCGGGCCCCCGGCTTCCGACGGGACCGTCTCGTGCGTCACGAGCAGGCCCTGGCCGGCCATGCTCTTGAGCGCGTGGTACACCGAGCCCGACGTGGCGGTGGACCACTCGTGCGCGCCCCATGACTCCAGGTCCGCGCGTACCTGGTAGCCGTGGGCGCGTCCGCGCCTGCGCAGCGCGCCCAGCACCAGCAGCCGTACCGACTTCATCGGGCTCCCCTCGCCGGCTGGCTAACCAAATTTGGCTAGCTAATGGAGAGAGTACCCCATTGACCAAATTTGGCCAGTCGCCCCCTAGTGCCGGGTGGCGGACTCTTCCTCCCTGCGGTCCCAGTCGGCCTGGGCGCGCCGGTGCCACCGGCTGTGCAGGTCGTGGAAGACGGCCGCGGCCCGGGGGCCCGGCCAGTCGTGGTCGAGCAGCTCGGCCGGCAGGTCGGGATCGAGGAACGGGAAGCGCCGCCACTCCTGGATCATCAGGACCTGGTGGACGAACGCCTCCTGGTCCGAGCTCGCCACCCGGCCCGAGAAGGCGTCGATGAAGCCGAGATAGCGCTTCTCGACGTCGTCGAGATCCCACGCGTCGTTGATCAGTTTCGCGGTGTCGCCGATCTGCGCGGACGGGCCCGTCCAGGCGTAGGCCCGGTCGGCGAGGTCCAGCTCGTGGATGACCTCGCGGACGGCGGCCTCCTTCGCGGCGTCGGGGATGACCCAGAGCGTGGGCGCGGGCGAGCCGAGACCGAGCCAGGTGAGCTTGGTGCGCAGCCGGTGGCGCAGCCGCCGCTGGCTCTCCGGCACGCCGGCCGTGAGGACCAGCCAGCGGCCGTCCCAGGTGTGCGGGCCGCGCATGAAACCGTAGATGCGCTCGGTGCCCTCGCGCAGCAGCCGGTCACCGGGCTCGGTCAGGTTCCAGCGCACCTTGCGGCCGTGGCGTACGGACTCCAGCAGGCCTTCGGCGGCGGTGCGGGACAGCGCCTGGCGGGCGGACTTCTCCTCCACGCCGAGCGCTCCCAGCGCATCGATCAGGCTGCCCGTCCAGGCCTCGCCCCCGCGCGGGAGCACGAACTCGCCCAGCACCGTCAGCAGCATCGAGCGGGCGCTGGCCGAGGACTTCTCGCGCCGGCGGGCCGCGGGCTCGGCCGCCTGCCCGAGGCCGGTGCGCGGTGCGCGCGGGGCCACATCGCCCTCCAGTCCTTCGACGTCTTGCTGACGCGCATTCTGCCAGGTCGAGCCGGCCCGTCCCGCAGAAAAGAGACCGCGATCACAAATACTACTAGCCCTTGATGTATCTTCTCAAATAAGTCGAGTATTGAGACGGAGCCCTCTCGTCCAACGGAGCCCGCATGACTGTCACCGCCGAAACTCCGCCGATGGTCCGCTTCACGACCTCCCCCGACCGTTACCGCCACTGGAGACTTGCGGTGGACGGGGCGGTGGCCACGGTCACGCTGCGCGTGGACGAGCAGGGCGGCCTGGTCCCCGGCTACGAGCTGAAGATGAACTCCTACGACCTGGGCGTCGACATCGAGCTCTACGACCTGGCGCAGCGGCTGCGGTTCGAGCATCCGCAGGTGAAGGCGGTGGTGCTGACAGGTGGGCTGGAGCGGATGTTCTGCGCCGGGGCCAACATCCGGATGCTGGCCCAGTCCTCGCACGCCTGGAAGGTGAACTTCTGCAAGTTCACCAACGAGACCCGCAACGGCATCGAGGACGCCACCGAGCACTCCGGGCAGACGTGGATCGCCGCGCTCAACGGCACCGCCGCCGGCGGCGGCTACGAGCTGGCGCTGGCCTGCGACCAGATCGTGCTCGTCGACGACGGCTCCTCGTCCGTCTCGCTGCCCGAGGTGGCGCTGCTCGGCGTGCTGCCCGGCACCGGCGGCCTGACCCGCCTGGTGGACAAGCGGCACGTCCGCAAGGACCGCGCCGACCTGTTCGCCACCAGGGCCGAAGGCTTTCGCGGCCGCACCGCCGTGGAGTGGGGCCTGGTAGACGCCACCGCCCCCCGCAATGCCCTGGACGCCGAGATCACCCGCCGGGTCCAGCAGGCGGTGGCCACGTCCGGGCGGCCCGCGGACGCCGAAGGCGTCACCCTGACACCGCTGGAGCGCGAGGACGACGGCGACACCATCACCTACCCGTACGTCTCCGCGCGGCTCGACCGGGCCCGGCGCCGGGTCGACATCACCGTCTCCGGCCCCCGCGA
>NZ_VCKX01000278.1 GCF_005889725.1 Nonomuraea zeae | reverse complement strand
GCCGCTCGGTGATCAGGTCGAGGTACCACTCGGCGCCGTGTTCGAGCGCCAGGCCGTCGTCGGGCCAGTCCTCGTCGGCGAGGCAGAAGTGGTCGACCAGGTGGCCGGGCGCGATCTCCTGGTCGATGAACCGCAGCGGGACATTCCGCTCGGTCGCGATGCGGATGGCCTCGACGATGCCGTCACAGGGGGTGACGGGGAAGACCTCTCGCTGGTCGCTGTCGCTGAGGGAGGAGATGATCAGCGACACGCGCGGCAGCTTGGTGCGGACGGCCTCAAGGGTCGGCTCGCGGACCGACTCGGGCAGCCCCACCACGACCAGGTCCTGCTCGCCGAGCCGCAGCAGGCGCGCGGCCTGCTGTACCTGCACCGCGAAGTTGAGATGGTGGCGCAGGACGGGGACGAAATAGATGTTGCCCTGCTCCAGATAGGGAAGCGGACGATCCACGTGAGCACCTGCGCTCTCGTTTGCTCAGCTCTTCCGGCCGAGGATGAATGACGAGACCTTCTGCAGGACGCCGAGCTTCGCGCCGCCCACCTGCTGTTCGTAGCTCATGGCGTAGTTCATCAACGCGATCGCCTGCCGGACGGAGACGTCCGCCCGCTCCTCCTGCTGGTACCACTCCGTGAACGCGCTGAGGAAATCGGGCGACGGGTCCAGGCTGGCCTGGATGATCTGGTGCAGGTCCTCGAACGGCGGGTGGTCGATCTCGATGACAGGCAGCGTCCGCTGCTCGATGTACTCGGGCAGGACGTGCCCCGCGTTGCTCAACGACGGATTGAGCGCGCAGCAGAACCGGAAGCTCTTCCTGGCCTCCTGGTTCGGCGGCCCGATGTTGATGCCCGCCATCGCCGAGTAGATGTACTGCCGCCCGTCGAGCACCGAGGCCAGCGGGCTCAGCGCCCGCTCGGGGACCCGGTTGATCTCGTCGAAGAAGAACAGGCCGCCGGTGTAGAGGGCCGTCGAGAGCGGGCTGGCCCGGAGCGTCAGCGCGGGCACGGAGTCGGAGTACTCGGCCTTGGGATTGGGCGTCAGCAGCAGCACGAGGTCCTCCGGGGTGAGCTCCTCGTGGCCCTGGATGATGTAGAGAGGCAGGCCGAGCCGGCGGGCGATCTCGTACACGATCTCGTTCTTGCCCAGCCCCGGCGCGCCCTCCAGGCGGAAGCTGAGCGGCGGCACGTCGCTGTCGATGAAGTCGGTCCCGTCCGGGCGCACCCCCCACGCGACCCGGCACATCTGGAGCTCCTCCGCGCGGCCGACGAAGGTCCGCTCCGGGATCCTGGCCGGTTCCGCCAGCTCGATCACGGTGTCGCTGATCAGCACTTCGCGCGCCATACGCGTGTTCTCCTTCCTAATCCGTACGCCGCGCTCTCGCCACGCGGGCGGCGACGCGGAATCCCAGTCGGTGAAACCTGACGAGCGGATCGAACCAGCCGCCGATCAGCAGCCAGATGGGGTTGTGCGAACCCGCGGTCGAGCCGCCCTTCACCACGATCGACAGCCCCTTGTCCAGCGACGGCGCCCGAGGCAGGTCCTGCGCGGCCTGCTCCGTCGGGGACAGGACCGAGATCGCCGTGCCGCACCACTGCCACACGTTGCCGAAGAGGTCGTGGCACCCCAGCTCGTTCGCCTGGAACAGCCCCACCGGCGTCACCGCCCCATGGTCCAGCTGCTCCTGGTAGCGCCGGGTCATGTACGTCTTGATCGTCGAGACGAGCTCGTCGTCGAGATGGACCTGCCGCTCGGCGTCCGGCTCCGCCGGGGGAGCGCCGGCCCCGTCGAAGGCGGGCCTGCTTCCCTCCATCCAGCGCCTGATCCCGGCGAGCATCGACGAGCTGCCCCGCCGCGGGCCCGGCTGCTCGGCGGCGCCCTGGCCGAAGGCTTCGCGGGCCGTACGCAGGACCCGCTCGAAGATGCCGTCGTCGCCGTGCGCCGCCCGATCCCACTCGGCCGCGGACGGCAGCCGGTAGACGTGGCCGTCCTGCCGGCGGGTCAGCCACGCGCAGTAGGCCGCGGCCTCGAAGAAGTTGACCCCGGTGACCGGCTGGTTCGGCTGGTTGAGCCGGTTGTTCTGCCAGTAGCGGGGAAAGCGGATCTTGTTCGTCTGGACCCAGTCCCAGCCCTGTACGTGCCAGAAGCGCTCGTCGCGGTATCCGCCGCGTTCGACGAACATGGCGAACTCCATGTTCGTGACGGGGTAGCGGCCGACCTTGAACGGCTCCATCAGCTCGGAGCCGGGGATGTCGACCAGGCCGCGCAGCGGCGCGTCCACCGGGATCCGCGGATCGAGCCGGCCCAGCGTCCTGGCGTCCTCGATCCTGACCGCGAGGTCGTCGCTCCCGGCGATCCGGCGGGCCAGGAGCGCGGCCGTCCCGTGCTGGGCGGCCGGGCCCTCGACGGCCCGCTCGAGCACGCACTCGTGGGCCAGGCGCGGATCGACGTGCCGGCTGAGGAAGTCGGCCAGCTCGACCGCCTGCTCGCCGCGCAGCAGCCCCGCGAGGATCCTGAGCGCGTCCCCCCAGACGGCCGCGGCGCTCTCGCCGGCTCCGCTCAGCGCCGCGCCGAGCACGTCGGCCACGCCGGACTCGCCGATCTCCCGCGCCAGCTGCCTGGCCGCGAAATAGTCCCGCAGCGTGTCGAACCGGAACTCCAGGACACCGGGATCGTCGAGCCGCCGCAGCAGCCCGAGCGCGCGCCCGGCGGAGATCAGCTCCTGGTCCTCCGGTTCGTGGCCGAGCCGGTGGTGCTCCTGCGCGGTCTTCAGCTCCAGCGCCACCTCCGCCAGGCGGCTCTCGACGATCCTCCTGCGGTGGTCGGTGAGGACCCGCTGGCCGGAGCCGGCGACATAGAGGTCGATGATCTTCCGCAGGTTGGCGTTCTCGATGTCCTCGTCAGTGAGGTCGAGGTCGCAGATCAGCTTCAGCAGATGGGGGCTGCGCACGTACCGCGAGATGGGTTTGCCGTTCGCGGCCACCAGGTCGAGCAGCGACGGATGCCCGCGCCCCTCTTTCACGAACAGCCTCATCTGCGGTTCGCTCAGCTCCCGGAGCTCGGCCACGCCGAGCCGCGTCAGGCGGGCCATCCGGGCGTCGCGGCAGGCCAGCAGCACGGCCAGGTCCGGGTGCTGGTTGCGCAGGGTGCTCAGGTCGCTGGTGAGCCGGCGCTCGTTGGCGGGCGAGAGCCGGTCGACGTCGTCCAGCAGCAGCACGAGCGGGGAGCTGAACAGCCCGCCGAGCACGGCCGGCGTCCCGAGCTGGCCGACCAGCGCGTGGCAGGCCAGGCGGTGACGGTCCCCGGCCTCGTCGAACCGGCTGAAGGCGTCGTCGCCGAGCCGCTCGCCGATCTGGCGCCGCAGGCCGAACTCGCCGGCCTTGCCGAGCGTCACGTACAGCGGCAGGTAGGCCGGGACCCGCGCGCCGTGCACCGCCGGTCGCGGCAGCAGCCAGTGGCGCTCGATCTGCCGGAACGAGGCCGTCTTGCCCGTGCCGGTGGCGCCCGCCAGCAGCCCGTGTCTCATCATCGCGGGCAGCTCGACGGTCGATTCCACGAAGCCCACGACCGAGGTGCGCTGGCCGGCCGCTGGATCGCTCCACAGATCCGCCGACAGCGGGACGAACCCCTGACGTCGTGACCGGCACCGGCAGTGGCCTTCGAGCCGGAAGGCGATCTCGTAGAAGCCGGCCTCCGTCAGCCTGCGGGCGAAGCCGACCAGGAAGGCGAGCTCGTCGGTGTCGGTGACGCGGAGCCGGCCGCCCGTCATGCTCGCGAGGATCCTGGCGCTCTCGTGCGCGAGCGTGGCGCTGTTCGCGCTGAGCAGCGGGAACAGGACGTCTCTGCACGGGAGCCGGCCGCCCAGCAGCCGCTCGCACGACTGCGCGCGATGGGCGTGCGCCTCGGAGAACAACTCCGCCGAGCCGAAGATCCAGGCCGACTGGCGGCGTAACGTCTCGCGGTTCAGCCGGGACAGGACGAACCGGGGCAGCGCCACCACGACCCGGTGCCCGGCTTTCCTCGCCCTGGCCAGCAGCCGGTAGAGGTCGGGGCCGAAGTCGGCGGCGTCCGGCGCGAGGTGCCGCTCGGGCGGCGCTCCGGAGAAGTCGACCAGCATCGTGGCCGGGGCGAGCGCCTCGACGTCCACCTCCGCCGGGTCGGGCGAGGCGGCCTCGGCCGGCACGGTCAGCGCCTCGCCGTCGATCCAGACGGCGTCCGCGGCGTCCCCTGCGGTGGCGAGCAGGGTCGCCGGGACGTCGGCGGGAAAATCCATGATCAGTATGAGCGGCTGCCCGGGAGGGGCCGACTCCAGCCACCTCGCGTGGATGTCCTCGACCGGCACGGGCGCGGCCGCGCGCGCCGCCAGCTCGTCGAACGGCCGGAACAGCAGCGAGCGGAACCCCGCCACCTGGCCCGCCGGTGCGGCCTTCGCCCGGACCACGCCCGGCGGCCGTACGCCGGGCCGCCGGCCGGCCGCGTCGATGCGCGCGCAGAGCTGCCGGGCCACCTCGTGCTGCTCGGCCCCCGGCCGGATGGCGAGCAGCACCCGCTTCAGCAGGGCCGCGGGCAGCTGCCCGATCAGCCGGGAGGTGAACGCGCGCGGCGGGCCCTCCCACTGGATGTTCTCCAGCTCGGCCGACTGGATCAGCGCGGGCTTCAGCACCTCGCGATCCTCGAGCGTCCGCAGATGCGGCATCAGGTAGCGCAGGACGTCCTCGAAGAGGTCCTGGGGCAGCGCCGGCATGGCGTCAGCCCGTCAATCTCGCGACGACGTGCGGCGCGTTCTTGCCGAGGTCGTCGAGAATGGCGATGCTGGAGGTGCCCTCGTTCCGTAGATGATGGCGCCAGGTGCCCGGCTCCTTCAGGAGCCCGCCCCGGTGATGGATCCCGATCACCTCGAAATCGTTGGTGCACACCGGCGACCCGGACGATCCCGGCTGGGTCGGCGTGGTGTACTGGATCACCCGTGCGTCGGCGTAGGCCACGAAGTTGTTCTGGAACGAGATCTTCTTGTAGTGACCGCCCGGGTGCTGGATGATGTTCACCCGGTCACCCCGCTTCGTCCGCTCCGGCTTCAGCACCAGCGGGGTGAGGCCGGCCGGCGGGTCTCGCAGCTCGATCACGGTGAAATCCAGCTCCGGGTTCGTGTAGAACAGGCCGCCGGGCTCCGCGCCGCAGGTGCGCACCTCGGCCGGGCGGTTGTGCCGGTCGACCTGATAGTTGAACTCGTAGCCGGTCCGCTCCGCGGCCGGGCTGTCGGCGAGCACGTGGTTGTTCGTCATGAGCAGGTCACGCGTGATCATGAAACCCGTCCCGTACGAGGTGGGGGTGTCGAGGCGGACCACCGCCCGCGCCGCGTCGAGCGCGAGCTCCAGCATGAAGATCTCCCTGAGCGTGTTCTCGCCGATGATCTTCTCGCGGAGGTCGCCGGGCGGCTCCCGCCCGAGCCAGTGATCGGGGGCGCCGAGGTCCGCCGTCGGTTTCGTGTGGAACGGATAGCGCCGCAGCAGGCCGCGCAGGAACTCGGCGTCATCGCCGCCGCCCAGGTAGGACAGCAGCTTGTTGACGAGCACACCCAGCGTTTCCCGCCCCGGCTCGTCCTGGCCGAAGGTCTGCAGGCGTTCGACGACTCGCACCGCGACCGCGCGCGGAGCCCCGTCGAGATTGAGCGAGGACACCACGTCGTCCTTGCGAGGTGTCCCGGCGAAGACGTCGGTCACCAGGTCGACACGGTTCTGGGCCGTCTGGAACTCCGGCATCGTGCTGAGAATGCCGGCCGCGCGCCCGAAATCCTCAGGGCTGAGCCTGATGCTCACCGGCCTCTCCAGAAGACGTGGGGGCGAAAGCAGGCACCGAGAGCCGTGATCTAGTCTCTCGCGGGCATCAGCGTAAACGACCGGTGGCGGAAGGTAAACAAGGAGGGTTCAGCGATTATGGAGACGGTGGAAGTCGGCGAGGCTCTGGCGGTAGAAGGCGAGATCGCTCTCCAGCTTCGCCCTCGTCAGCCTGCCGGGCTCCGACTCTCGCAGCGACCTGCCCATCTCGCTCCAGAACGCATCCGGAGGCAGCTCGGCGGCGTCGCCGGGGAAGAACTTCAGCGCCTCCGCCACGGCGTCGGCCGCGAACTGCCAGCCGTCGGCGACCTCGTCGAACCCGCCGGTGTCCGACGGGTCGGCGGCGAAGAACAGCCCGGACTCCAGGGCCCTGCTCGCGTACGTGCCGGCGATGAGGACCCACTGGCCGGGGTCGATCAGCTCCGACAGGCCGAAGCCGAAGGTCAGGTCCTCCTCCTGGGTCCCCGCCTCCGCCTCGTACGGGACCAGCACCTCCGTCTCGCCGAGCCGCACCAGCCAGCCGTCCGCCTCCTGCGCGACCTCCGCCCGCCGCGACGCGCCCGGCTCGCCGTCGGGCGCCGTCAGGTCGAGATAGACGTACGCCTCCACCAGCGAGCGGGCCAGCCCCTGCTCAGGCATGCCGGACCGCCAGATCCCGGTAGGTGTCCCTGACGATCAGCAGCCGGTCGAGCTCGAACCTGCCGGGCTCGGCCGCCCGCACCTGCCGCCCGCGCTGGGACCAGAACCCGTCGGCCGGCACCGCGTCCGCGCCGGGCGGGACGAACTTGACGACCTCCTCGACGGCCGCGGCCGCGACCCGCAGCGTGCGTACGGCCTCGGCCGGGTCGTCCGCAGGCACGTTGCCCGCCGTCAGGTCGGCCACCCACAGCCACTCGCCCGCGTCCAGCAGCTCCGACGGCTCCGGCCCGCCGAACGTCGGGTAGCCGGCGGGCGGCACCGGCCGCTCGGGCAGCCCGAACAGGTGCTCCCTCGGCGTCCCGCACTTCCCGCACGCGCCCGCGTAGCGGCTGACCAGCTGTCCCTCGACGCTGACGAGCCCGCTGCGCCAGGTGGTGTCCACCTCGCCGCAGGCGCACGGGTGCAGGTCGAGGTAGAGGTGTGCCTCGTCCCTCGTCCGCGCCACCGCGAATGTCATAGCCGTCCTCTCCTCGGAAGTCCCATCATGCCGGAAAGCCCCGCCCGCGCACGCCCGGCCCGGGCCCGGTCGGTCATACCGGATGGCGTCGCCCGCGCACGCTGGTCCGGGCCGGTCATACCGGTACGGCCTGTGGCTCGGCCGGCGCGCGCTCCGGCCATTCCGTTCCGGTCCGCGGGCGTCCCTGGTCCTGGTCCCGGTCCCGGTTCTGGTTCTGGTTCTGGTCCGTCACGGCCCGCAGGCCGCACGTGCACGGCTCGCCGGCCGGGCAGCGGCATTCCTGGTCCGGGAACCAGCCGGTCGTGTTGGCGAGCACGCGCAGGTGGTTCAGGTACGCGGGCCAGTCCCGCGGGCGCCGGCCGTCGGCGAGCGCGGTCAGCTCGGCCGCCACCGGGGCAGGGATGAGCCGCCACATCTCGGGACGCGCTGCGGTGACCAGGTCGAACAGCACACCGAGCCGCGCGGGCCGCTGCGCCGCGGTGGCCGCCCGCGCCTGGCGTACGGCCTCGTGCAGCTCGGCCATGGCCGCGTTGTCGGCGGCCGGCGCCCCCAGCGCCGCGGCGACCGCCGCCGCGGCCGTCGCGGCGGCGGCCCGCTCGTTAGCGCCGACCGTACGCCGGTCGTCCACCTGGAACGCCAGCATCCCCGGGCCGGGACCGTGATCCTGGCCCGAGCGCACCTCGACGGGGATGGGCGCGCGGCCGGGCAGCACGATGTCCATCAGGCCGGGACCGAACACGTGCACCCGGGCGCCCATGAGCGCCGCGCCACGCGCCATGGCCCTGGCCGAGGCCGCCTCCGGCAGCGTCGATGGACCGCGGATGGCCTCCACGTGCCGGGCCGTCAGCTCGCCCGCCCGGGCGAGTGCCACCAGCCTGGCCGCCGACCCGGGCTGCCCGGGCGCGAGTCCGGCCCGCTCGACCTCGGCCCGCAAGGCCGCCGTCCAGGCGCGCCCGTCGAGCGGCCCGGCCTCGGCCACCGCGCCGACGAGCCCGCGGATCCGCGCGAGCAGCACCGCCTCCTGCTCACCGGCCACGCGCGCCGGACCCTGGCCGGGCACGGTGGCGGCCGGGTCGGCGGCGGGGCGGGCGGCCGAATGGGCAGCAGGTCGGGCCGGGTGGGCGGCAGGGTGGACGGCCGAACTGGCGGCAGGGTGGCCGGGCATGGTCGCCGCGTGGGCCGCGACCCGCTCGGCCACCGCGATGGCCGTCTTCGCCCCGCCGCCGCCGGGCAGCTGGAGCACGAGCCGGTCCGGTGCCTGCGGGCCGGCGACGGTCACCTCAGCCGCGTCCGGCGCGCCCGGGGTCAGCGCGAGGGTGAAGGAGTCGCCGCGAACGGTCACGGTGAACTCGTCCGGCCGGCCCGCCACCGGAGCCACCCCGGCGACCCCGGCCGTCTCCGCCAGCCGGGCGAGCCCGGCCGCGGAGGTGTCCAGCCCCGCGGACGTCCTGGAGTTGAGCAGGCGGGCGATCCGGCCCTGCGGCGGGACGACGGGTGGCACCCGCGGGCCCGTTCCCCACGGCGGCGGGGGCGGCGTGTGGCCGCGCCGCGCGACGTCGGTGGCGATGGCGTCGATCGCGTCCGCCAGGCGCGCCCGCGTGCCGGTGTCGCCCGCGGCCCGCCACTTCTGCGACAGGTGGGCGTGCTCGTTCAGGCGCGGGATCAGGCAGTGGTCGGTGCCCTCGGCCTGCTGCTCCGACAGCGACGTCCTGATGACGCCCTGCGGCGCTCCCGCCGCCGCCGCCGTAGCCGCCTGCGCGACGTGCGACAGCTCGTGCACCAGGATGGACGACACGAGGTCCGGGTGCACGCGCTTCCAGATCCGCAGCAGGTGCGGATCCTCGGGTGTGCCGGCCCGCAGCTCCGTGGCGGCGTTGAGCCCTTCGCCCGGGTCCTCGATGAGCACCCGTACGTTCTCGTCGGGGCCGGCGGCGATCTGGAGGGCCACCACGTCGTCCCCGGGCCAGTTCAGGTTCGCGGCCGCCCCGCCCAGGTCGCTCGCGGTGACGGGCTGCCCGCGCACCTCGGCCAGGCTCAGGTCGGGAACCCCCGCCGGCCGGGCCGACCTGCTGAACGGCGTCCCCTCGATCGCGGGCGAGGGCACGCCGGACGCGGGCGCGCCGGGTGCTGCGGTGCCGGGTGCTGCGGTGCCGGGTACTGCGGTGCCGGATGCTGCGGTGCCGGGCGCGGGCACGCCGGCTGACGGCACCGCGGGCGCGGGCGTGGCCGGGGTCGCGGGGCCGGCGGGCCAGACCGGGTCGCCGGGCTCGGCCGGCGCCACCCCGAGCTGCGCCAGCGCGGCCACCACCTGCTGGGTGAAGGTCCCCGGCTCCTCGGAGTTCATGAAGACGTCCCGCAGGTCCACCCCCGCCTGATCGGCCGCGTTCAGCACCTCTGGCGAGAGGGTGGTGAATGCCTCGGCGAAGCCGCCGTCGGGCTGCTCGGCGTACAGCGACCCGTCGGGAGCGGCCCGGTACCGGTGGATGCCGTCCGCCTCGCGGACCGCCACCCGCGCCACGGCGCCGCGTTCCCTGGCGGCCAGGCGCGCCTCTCCGAGGATCTGGATCAGCCCGTGCCGGTCCCGGCCGGGCGCGAAGGGGAACGTCGGCCATTCCTGCGTGTCGCCGCGCGGGGGCGCGAGCCGTACGCCCGCCTCCATCCGCGAGCGCAGCTCCTCGATCTCCTCCCCGAAGAGGGTCACGTACACCTCCCCGCTGGTGGCGCTGGGCAGGTGCACGGGCTTGCCGACGGCGTGCTCGTTGCCGTCGCGCAGCCGCGCCATGTGCTGGAACGTGAGGTCGTAGTCCACCCTGAGCCGGACGGTGTACGCCTTGCCCGTCTCGAAGCCGCTGCGCTCGCGGCGCGCCCCGTGGTGGTCGGTGACGCTCTCCGAGGCCTGCTCCCCGCCTTGCACGCGGCCGCTGAAGCCCGACTGCCCGTCCTTCATGTTGCCGTTCGCCCCGACCGGCAGCACGCGGCCACGGGACACGGTCACGTTCTGGGCGTCGGCCTTCCTGTCCACCTGGCCCTTCTCCGCGTCGAACGGCCCGCTCACCACGGTGAGGTCCGACATCCTGGCCCGGATGTTGACCTGGGTCCCCTGGTCGTGGAACTTCGGCCGGGCCGTCCGCACGAGTACGGCCCCGTCCGGCCCCGCCATCCGTTCGAACGCGCTCAGCAGCGCCGACGGAGACAGCCGCCTGACCAGCTCGGACCGGCTCTCCTCGACCGCCTTGGCGCCCAGCATCTTGCTCAGGCGGGCGGTGACGACGTCGAGCAGGGTGGGCCTGTCCGGGTGCTGCCACAGCGCCTCCGGGAAGTGCCCGGGGTGCAGCTCGACCTCCCGCGGGTCGGGAACGGTGACGACCGGCCCCGGATCCTGGTCGGCCGGCCTGATCATGCCGGTCGGGATGCGCCGTACCAGCGAGGCGTGGTAGACGACGGGGGGAGTGGCCCGGGTGATGCGCCGCAGGGAGGCGGCCTTGAACCTGCCCCTGAACCGGCCCGTGTGCACCGGCCTGCGTTCGACCTCGATGACCAGCCGCATGTTCTGCTGCACGCGGTCGAGACCGTTGAACTGCGCCGTCCGCTGCACCCGCGTCGACTGCTGGTTGACCGAGCCCGAGTACGAGCGGCTCCGGTCCGTTCCGACGCCGAGCCCGGAGCCGTCGGCGTGGTCCTCGTTCCCGTAGTCCAGGCCCGCCGAGTAGGAGCCGTTGTACGACTCGGAGTGGGTGCGGTCGTTGTAGCGGTAATGCTGGACGATGATCCCGGCCTGCGACGTGTGCGTGAGGAACCTCCCCCTGCCCGGATCCGCGCCGTCGTCGGGCTCCAGGCGTACCCTGACCGTCACCTCCTCCGTCTGCGAGACCTGCGTGCCGGTCCGCACGTGATAGCTCTTCTCGAAGCCGCGCGGCGACCACATGTCGGTGACGCGGATCAGCGCGGCGTCGTCGGAGAAGTCGACGTCCAGCTCCGAGGTCAGCGTCGGGCTGGCGGTCAGCGCGTCCGGCGCGGTGGCGCGCACGGCGTCCCGCACGGCGTCGATCAGCGCCACGGGCTCGCCCTGCGCGTCGGTCAGGTCGAGCGACTCGACCGTGCTCACGCCCACGGTCCTGTCGTACGGCGCCGCCAGCACGACGTCCCTGGCGCGGTCGATCAGCTCCGTGGCCTCGCTCAGCGTCTTGCTGAGCTGCCGCTCCCCGTGCGCCTCGCCCGGCCGGCCCAGGCCCGTCAGCTCCCTGAGCTTGCCGAGCAGGGCCTTCGGCGTGTGCCGCGCGGCGTGCGAGACGTCCTCGCCGGCCGCCCGCGCCTCGGCGATCTCCTTGACGTAGCGCTGGACCAGCGGCACGGCGACGCTCTTGTCGAGGTCCAGGTTGCCGTTGAGCAGGCGTTCGATCGCGTCCGATACCAGGGTGCTCGGCAGGTCGAGGTCGCCTTCGGCGTACATGAGGAGCGCGTCGTACTCGGGCAGCGAGAACAGCGCGGTGCCCTGCGCGGTGTCCGTCAGGGTCTGGCCGAGCGGGATCCGGTCCGGGACCGGCAGCATGTTCGCCGCGCTCTCCGAGCCGGTGAGAGTGAGGTTCACGGCGGCCCGCAGGATGTACTGGCGGCCGGTCTCGATCGTGAGCTCCTCGGTGCCCCAGATGTCGAGGATCGAGGTGGAGTTGGAGGTGCCGCCCGACCGGGACGGCAGCCCGAGGCTGCCGCTGTCGCTCGCCGTGCCGCCGTTGTCGAGGTCGCCGGCGCTCGTCGACACGCCGGTGGTGTGGCCGGTCGAGCCGCTCCACGACACGCCCGCGCTGCTCAGCCCGAACAGGATGTTGCCGTTCACGTGGTCGACGACGGCCAGCACCTCCGTCTCGCCGACCTCGCCCGCCACCGTCAGCTCCGACCGGGTGGGCGTCCCGTCGGCGCGGATGCCCAGCCTGGTGGAGATCGCCTGGCGCAGCACCTTGGGGTGGGCGACGAGGTTGCGCACGTTCAGGAACGCCGTCAGATGCTGGAACGCCACCGAGTCGGCGCGCATCCCCCTCGGCAGCACCCGCTGCGCCGTGTCCAGCACGCCCTTGGCGTCCATGTGCAGGAGCTTGGCCCGCGACAGCAGCCTCTTGGACATCGTGCCCAGAGGCGCGGGCGCCGAAGGGGTCGCCGACGGGAGCAGGTCGGCGGCGAACAGCAGCCTGGCACTTCCCCGCCCCGACGCCAGCTCCTCGGTCTCGCCGTTGTGCAGCAGCTCGACCTTGAGGTCGTGCGCCACCGAGAAGATCGCGACCGGGCCGGTGTTCTCCTGCAGCGTCACCACGTTGACCGTGCCGCCGTCGCTGGAGCCCGTCGTACGGGTGTGGCTGCCGCCGCTGTTGACGCCCACCCCGTGGGACAGCCCGTCGTGGCCCCCGTCGGGGCCGTCGCTCTCGCGGACGGAGGCGTTGCCCGCGTACGTTCTGGAGTGGCTGACGGACCGCGCCGAGGTGTCCGAGCCGATGTCGAGGTTGACCACCGTCTCCGTGTCCGAGTACCCGATGTAGCGGGTGTCGCTGAAGTCCTGCTGCAGCGACACCCGCAGCACGTAGTGCTCGGGGGCGGCGTTCAGGCCGTGCAGCTCCAGGTCCACGCCGACGTCGTCCCCCTGGGCCAGCGAGTCGTAGGCCGACCGGATGCGGTGGTCGGAGAGCTGCTCCTCGACCTCCTGCAGGTTGAGGATCTGACTGGCGCGGACGAGCCGGTTGGAGTCGTACTGCGGCACGCCGTTGACGATCTTCGGGATGATGCCGCGCTCGGCGAGCTTGTCCAGGACGTCCTGCCTGACCTGGCGCAGCCCGCTGATCTCCTGGACGAGGGCGGGGCCCGCGCCGCGCATCTGCCCGGGCCCGTCGCCGAGCCACTCGGGCAGCTCCGCCCTGCGCCCCGGCGGCGGTCCCGGCCGCGGATCGCCGCGCAGCACCTGGTTGCCGTCCGCGTCCAGGAGCGGCACGCCGTTCTGGTAGATCAGCGCCGCCCGGTCGACGGGCAGTCCGAAGCGGTAGGCGGCCGACTCGCGCATGCTGACCACCGCCGTGTGCCGCACCGGCCGCAGCCGCACGGGCGGCTTGCCGAACTCCTCCACGATGAACGTGGTCTCCAGCACCAGCCGGTAGCTCTGCTTGGGGGCGGTCTTGCGGTGCACGCTCGGGTGGATCGCCTGTTTGGCGGCCGTGGCCCCGTACGAGCGGGACGCCGATCTGGCGCCCTTCGCCTTGGGGCCGATCGTGGGCTGGTACGGGCCGACGTCGACGCCCTTCAGCGCGTCATGGTTGACCCCGGCCTCGGCACTCACCTCGATCGACCCGCCCGACGACGCCCCGCCGGGCAGCGCGACGAAGTCGACGAGCACCTCCTCCTCGAACTCCTCCGCGCTCGGCCCGCCCAGCGGCTCGGAGGCCACCAGCACGACCCTGGTCTCGGCGCGCACCCGGGAGTGCGGCTGGCCGCCCCTGGTGAAGGTGCGGTCGAACCCGCCGTTCACCGCGTCGCGCAACCGGTGGGGGAACTCGTTGGTGAGGAACATGCGCAGCTTGTCGCGCGGTACGGAGCCGATCCGCGCGTAGTCGCCGCCGAGCGCGTCCGCGATCTGGTCGAGCGTGGCCTCCATGTCGCTCATGCTGGTCAGCACGTGGTTGGGCATCTCCGGGTTCCGCCGGGCGTCGTCGACCCAGGCCAGCTTGCGCGGCGGCTGGTCGGTGAAGGAGTGGGAGACCCACAGCCGCTGCGAGGAGGCGTCGCCGGGGTCGCCCGAGCTCACGGTCGTGGTGTCCCGCCAGCCTTCCGACTGCCTCGTGCGGATCTCGACGGTCCAGGTCGCGGCGGCGTCGAACAGCAGGGACTCGCCCCTGTTGTCGGAGACGGCGCCGCCCTGCGCGTACGTCCCCGCGCCGCCCGACGCCGACCAGTTGCGCCCCGCGGTCCCGGCGATCTCGACGCCCAGCAGCTCGGTCACCGTCCTGGGCCACTCGCCCTCGTTCATGAACTGGGCGAGGACGCCCGTGTTGAAGCCGACCGCGAACCCGCCGCTGCCCGCCTCGGTCGCGGAGACCGTGCGGCCCGACTGGAAGAACAGGCCCACCATCATCTCGGACGCCTTGATGCCCGGGTCCAGCACCTCGACCAGGTCGGACAGCGTGAGCCGGACCCGCACCTCGGCCGCCTTGGCACCCTCGCCCACGCGCAGCACGACGCCGTCGGGGGAGACGACCTTGTGGAAGTCGGCCCGCAGAGCGCGCTCCAGCTCGTCGGCGGTGAACTGGTGCCCGTTCCCGTTGCGCGCCAGGAGGCCGTTGACGGTGGCGGTGAGCTTCCCGAGATGGGCCAGCCGGCCGGCGGGCACGGCCGTGGAAAGGCTGAGCTCGTGCGGCAGTGCCGCGGTCAGCGCGTCCAGGTAGCCCTGGTGGCGGCGGGTCGCCTCGGCCGACAGCCGGGCGGCGATGGCGTCCATGCCGACCTCGCCGTACTGGGCGGGCCGGCCGGCCTGGCTCATCGCCGCGAGCAGCTGCTCGTAGGCCTGCCGGGCCCGCGTCGCCTCCGTCAGCGCGGCCTCGTACGCGGCGGCGATCCTGGCGTGCCGGGCCTGCGTGGCGCGGTGCGAGCGGTTCTGCTGGCGGGCCTTGCGGGCGCGCTCGAAGCGGCCCTGGTCGTGCTGCTTCTGCGCCCTGCGCGCCTGGCGGGTGGCCTTGCGCGCGTTCCGGCCGGCCTCCTCCGCGCTGGCGGTCTTCGCGGCGATCTGCTGCTGGATCGCGTGCTCCGCCCCTTCGAGGGCCGCGATGACCTTCCGCACCTCTTGGGCGGCGGGGTTGTCGCCGAGTAAGTCCGGCGCCTGTTGCGAGCGGGTGGCCTGCTGGGGAGCCCAGGGCGGCAGGGGCGGGGTCTCACCGTGCTCGCGCACCTTGCGGGCCAGGCCGTCGATGTCCACGGCGAGCAGCCGCTGCTCCGGAACGGTCGTGGCCTGCCGCCACTTCTCGGCCAGGAAGGCCAGCTCGTTGAGCTGGGCGGGCAGGCACGCGTTCTGGGTGGGACCGCGGTCGCCCTTGCGCCGCAGGACGCCCTGCCGCCTGGGCGAGGCCACCTCTTGGAGGGTGTCGGTGATCTCGTGCAGCCACACCCTGGCGAGCTGGTCGCCGGCGATGCGCGGCCCGAAGTGGACCAGGTGCGGGTCCCCCTCGGTTCCGGTCCTGACCTTGGTCTCCGCCATGAGCTCGGGGTGCGGATTGCCGACGACGGCGCGGAAGTGGTGGGTGCCGTTCGTCTCCGTGCGCACGATCAGCGTCCGGCCGTCCTGCGACAGGGTGAGGCTGATCACGCCCTGGTCGAGGAAGTGGCCGGCGAGCAGCTCGCGCACCGCGTCCCACACCTCGTCGAGCTCCAGGTCGGGGCCCTCGCGGCCGTCGTTCACGTACCGGGTGCCGGCGACCGTCCTGGAGGTGACGGTGCCGGGCTTGCTCGTGTACGCGGGGACGCTCTCGCCGTCCTGCGCCGTCATGACGTCCTGCACCGTCTCGCTCGCCTCGGCGATCGTCAGCATGGCCACGGCCTCCGCCTGGAGGTCGGCGGGATCCTGGACGTCCTCGGCCAGCATGTCGAGCGCCGCGCGGATGCGGCTCATGAGGGCGGCCGGGATCACGCGGACGCCGCCGTTCCCGGCGGGGACGAGCAGGTCGCCGGAGGGGCCGAGCACCGCGTCCGCGAAGTCCGTGGTCAGCGCGCCGATCAGCGCCACCCGGGCACGAGCGGCGGGTGGCGCGGTGTCGGCGGTGTCGGCGCCGTTCGTCTGCGTGGTCACAGCGTCCGGCTGCGTGGTGACGGCGTCCGGCTGGGCCGCGCTCTCGCCGGTCTGTGCGGCGGCGTCCGGCTGGGCGGCGTTCTCATCGGTCTGCGCCGAGGGGCCGTCCGGTTGCGCGGTGGTGTCGCTCGCCTCGTCGGTGGTGCTGTCGGGCGCGGGCGATGCGGCGTCGGGGTCCGGGTTCTCCGCCGTCGTGGGGTCCGCGCCGGACTCCGGTGCCGCGGCGCCGCTCTTGCGCGAGACCTGCTCCGGGTCCGTGTCCTGGCCCGTGTCCTGGCCCGTGTCCTGGTCCAGGTCCTGGTCCTGGTCGGCGTCCGGGTCCGCGTTCGGGTCGGTGTTCTGGGCGTTGTTCGTGCCTGCGGCCGGGCCCGTGCCGGGCGCCGAGGGCGTACCCCTGGCGTGGTCAGGGGCGGCGGACGATCGGCGGGCGGGGTCGTCCGGGGCC
>NZ_VCKX01000277.1 GCF_005889725.1 Nonomuraea zeae | reverse complement strand
CCGCCACCGCCACCGCCACCGCCACCGCCGCCGCGCGGCGGAGCGGTCGGTGCAGCGAACATCTCTGCCTCAGGGGGAGCGGTCGGGGCGTCTCCGCCCGGCGGCTCGGGCTTGCGGCCAGTTGGGGGAGCCGTACCGGCCACTTGGCGGACCCGGCGCGCCCGGCCGGCTGCCTACCATCGGGACGTGCTGAGCCGCTGGACGGAACGTCTCTTCGACGACCAGGTCGCCGCCGCCCGCCTCGTGACGCTGTCGGTCCTGGCCCTCGGCGACCTGCGCCTGCTGCACCGCCCCGAGGCCCCGGCCGACTGGGCGCTGGCGCTGGGCGGGCTGGCGGTCTGCCTGGCGGGCATCCGCGCGCCGCTGGCCGCCACCGCGACGGTGTCGGCGCTGCTCGTGGCCGGTGACGCGGTCGGCACCAGCGTGGGGGTGCCGCTCAAGGCGATGGTGGCGGTGGCGCTGTTCGAGCTGGCGCTGCGCGGCCACGGCCGGCGGGTCGGCGCGGGGGCGGCGATGGCGGCGTTCTTCCTGACCCTGCACGCCATGTCGGCGCCGGCCGCGGACGTGCCGGCGACGCTCTACCGGCTGGCCATCCTGGAGGGGGTGCCGCTGCTGTTCGGCGCGTACGTGCGGCTGATGCGCGAGAGCACCCGCCAGGCCGGGGAGCGCGCGGACGTCGAGCGGCGCCGCCGCCGGTCGGAGACGCTGGCCGCGCGGGCCGCCGAGCGTACGGCGATCGCCCGCGAGCTGCACGACCTGGTGGCGCACCACGTGTCCTCGATGGTGCTCAGGGTCGGCGTGGCCAGGCACGTGCTCCCGGCCGCCGATCCCCTGGTCACGCAGGTGCTGGACGACCTGCACGGCTCGGGCAGCGCGGCCCTGGTGGACCTGCGCAGGCTGGTGGCGGTGCTGCGCGATCCCGCGCGGGTGGGCGGCGGGCCGTTCTTCTCGCTGGTGGACCGGGCGGATCTGCCGGTCGCGCTGGAGGAGGCCGTGGCCAGGGCCAGGCAGACGGGGCTGATCGTGCGTGCCGAGATCGATCAGGCGGTCGCCGGGCTGGACTCGGTGCGCGGGCTGACGGTGCTGCGGCTGGTGCAGGAAGGGCTGGCCAACGCGGCCAAGCACGCGGCCAAGCACGCGGCCAAGCACGCGGCCAAGCACGCGGGCGAGCGGGCCTGCGTACGGCTGTCCGCGCGGGTGGCGGCGGGCACGGTCCGGCTGGAGGTCAGCGACGACGGCGGCCTCCAACGGGCGGACCCACGGGATCGCGACGACGGCGGCCCCGCACGGGCGGACCTGCCGGGTCGTGAGTGCGCGGCGGGGCACGGGCTGGTGGGGATGGCGGAGCGGGTCGAGCTGCTCGGCGGCCGGTTCGAGGCGGGACCTCCGCCGTCGGGGCGGGGCTGGCGGCTGTACGCGGAGCTGCCTCCCGGAGACCCGCCGGACCGCGTTCGGGGAGCGCCGGGTGTTCCGGCCGGGAAGGTGCCCGCGTGATCCGGGTGCTGCTCGCCGACGACCAGCAGCTCGTCCGCGTCGGCCTGCGCATGCTCTGCGAGTCCGACCCGGGCGTCGAGGTGGTCGGCGAGGCCGGTGACGGGCGCGAGGCGGTACGGCTGGCCGAGCGGACCCGCCCCGACCTCATCCTGATGGACCTGCGCATGCCCGGCGTGGACGGCATCACCGCGACCGAGCGCATCATGGCGGCCCGGCCGGCCAGCAGGATCGTGGTGCTGACCACGTTCGACGACGACGAGCACCTCTACCCGGCGCTGGCCGCGGGCGCGTTCGGGTTCCTGGTGAAGGACTCGCCGCCGGCCGAGCTGCTCGCCGCGCTGCACCGCGCGGCGGACGGCGAGCCGCCCTTCAGCCAGTCCGTGCTGGGACGGCTGGTCGCGCAGGCCGTCCGCGCGCGCGAGCCCAGGGCCCGGGCGCGGGAGATCCCGGAGCTGAGCCCGCGCGAGCGGGACGTGCTGGCCATGGTCGGCGCGGGGCTGTCGAACAGGGAGATCGCCGAGCGCCTCCACCTGGGGGTCTCGACGGTCAAGACGCACGTGACGAGCCTGATGCGCAAGACCGGCGCCCCGAACCGGATCAGGCTGGCCGTGCTGGCCGCCCGCGCCTCAGCCGCTGAGTAGGTCGTCCAGGAGGTCGGGCCGGTTGGTGATGATGCCGTCCACGTCGTAGCCGAGCAGGCGGCGCATGGCGTCGGGGGTGTCCGCGGTCCAGGCGAGCACCTCCATGCCGAGGCCGTGCACGCGCCGGACGTACGCGGCGGTCAGGCTGGCGTGCGGCGGGTTGATCTGGTCGGCGAAGTCCGCCAGTCCGGGCAGCTCGGCGGCCGAGGGCGTGCCGAGCAGCCCGATCGGCACGTCCGGCAGCAACCCGTGGAACTCCCGCATCGAGCCCCAGTCGAACGACTGCACCACCACCCGTGAGCCGGCCAGCCAGCCGGGGTTGCGGCGCAGCTCGGCGGCGATGCGGGCCTCGATGCCCGGGTAGCGCTCCGGCTCCTTGACCTCCAGCAGCAGGCCCAGGCCCGAGCCGCTCATCGCGCGCAGCGCCTCGCCGAGGGTGGGCACGCGCTCGTCGTCGTAGTCCCCGGACCGCCACGAACCCGCGTCGAGCCGCCGGATCTGGGCGAGCGTGAGGTCGCCGACGTTCCACGGGGCCAGAGCGGGATAGACGCGCTCGACGTCGGTGGTGCGGGACAGCGTCGCGTCGTGCATCAGGACCAGCTCGTGGTCCTTGGTCTCCTGGACGTCGAGCTCGAAGACGTCGGCTCCCATCGAGGCGGCCAGCTCGAAGGCGGCGATGGTGTTCTCGGGGGCGTACGCGGAGGCCCCCCGGTGGGCGATGTTGACGACGGAGTCGGCGGCGGCGACGGCGGGCGTGGTCAGGAGGGTGAGCGAGGTCACGAGAATGAGGGCGAGTCGGGCGGACATGGGTCTCCTGCGCTCGGAAAGAGGCCTACGACTCGACGATGACAGGGGATCGTGACTTCGAGTTGAGTGCAGAGTAGCGCGCCGGTGCCCGCCCGATGAGCATTCGACACGCGGGGCGGGCGAGCGCACCCGCCCCGCGTGTCGACGGTGCTACTTCAGCCCCGCGTCCAGCGCTCCGGTGAGCGTGCCGGTATCTCCGGACATCTCCCAGATCATCGCGCCGAGCAGTCCCTTGCTCCGCAGCCAGGCGGTCTTCTTGCCGATCGACCAGGCGTCGTCGAACGTCCACCACTGCCCGCCGTTACCGGTGTGGCAGTACGTGGCCACCGCCTGCTCGTCATGCCTGACGGTGCAGCCGGGCACCATGGCCAGCAGGTTGCTGTAACCGCGCGTGCCCGCCTCCTCCTGGAACTGGCCGGGCGCGGCGCCGTTCGCCGACTGCCACTCGCCGAACTTGCCGCCGTCGGCGACCTGCTGCCAGCCCCGGCCGTAATAGGCCAGGCCGATGGTCAGCTTGCGGGGGTTCACCCCGGCCTGGAGGTAGACGTCGATCGCCTTCTCGACGCTGAAGTCCGGGTTGTACGGGCTGTCGGTGTCGAGGTAGAGGTTGCCCTGGTGACCGGTTCGGTTGGGCTCCCAGGAGTTGTCGCTGCCCGCGCCGTGGAAGTCGTAGCCCTGGACGTTGAAGATGTCCAGCGACTTCGCGACCTCGGGCAGGTCCCAGCCGGCGGCGATCTTGGCCGGGTCGGCCGGGGTGAACGCCGTGAGCTGGTAGCGCTGGCCCGTCGTCGCGGTCAGCGCGTCGAGCTGGCGCCGGAACTCGGCGATCAGCAGCGTGTTGTTCGCCTTGTCGCTCGGGCTGACGTGGTTGCCCGCGTGCCCCTCGGCGCCCGGCCACTCCCAGTCGAGGTCGATGCCGTCGAAGATGCCCGCGCCCGTCCCGGGGCCGCCCGCGCCGTTGTAGGCGGGCAGGTTGCCCTTGATGTAGATGTCGATGCAGGACGAGACGAACTTCTTGCGGGCCGCGTCCGTGGCCGCCACGTCGGAGAAGTACTTGGAGTACGTCCAGCCGCCGAGCGAGATCAGCACCTTGAGGTGCGGGTGCTTGGCCTTGAGCTTCTTGAGCTGGTTGAAGTTGCCGCGCAGCTTCTCCCAGCCGGTGTCGGCCACGCCGTCCACGGACTGCGCCGAGCTGAAGGGCCGGCCGTAGTCGGCCTCGGCGTCGCCCGCGCCGTCGCCCTGGTTCGGGTCCTGCGGGTTGGCGGTCGTGCCCTTGGTGACGCCCTGGAGGCAGGTGAGGTTCTGCGGGTCGATGTTGGCGAAGGCGTAGTTGATGTGGGTCAGCTTGGCCGCCGCGCCGGTGGTGTCGAGGTTGCGGACGAAGTATTGGCGGCCGTAGATACCCCATTGGACGAAATATCCGACGCGGGCGTAGCCGGTCTCGACGATGTCCGCCGTCGTCACCTGCACCGCCGCGCCGGCCGCCGAGACGTTGTCGTACAGGTCCCTGGCCTTGACGGTGAAGGAGTACGCGGTCGAGGGCGACAGGCCGGAGACGGTCGCCGTGGTGCCGGTGACCGTCGTGGCCACCGCGGAGCCGACATACACGTCGTAGTTGGCTACGCCGGAATTGTCGGTCGAGGCGGTCCAGGCCAGCGTGACGCTGGAGGAGGTCTTGGCGGTGCTGCGCAGGCCGCCGGGCACCGTGGGCGCCTGGGTGTCGTCGGCCGGGTTCCTGGTGGTCACGGCCAGCGGCGCCGACGCGGCCGACAGCGTGCCCTTGCGGTCCTTGGCCTTGACCGTGAACGTGTACGCGGTGGACGGCGTCAACCCGGACACCAGGGCGGAGGTGCCGGTCACGGAGGCGGCCAGGGCGGTGCCGTTGTAGACCTCGTACCCGGTGACCGGGAGGCTGCCCGGCGCGGAGGCGTCCCAGGCGAGCGAGACGGTCCTGGTCGTCCTGACCGGCGAGCGCAGGTTGCCGGGAGCGGACGGGGGCGCGTCGGGGGCGCCGTCGCAGTTGACGTCGTTGATGCGGCAGCTCGTCGGCTCGGCGCCGGCGGTGCTGACGGTGAAGGACGGGCTGTAGGGCTCGGTGGTCGCGCCCGCGTTGACGGTCGTGTTGTAGTGGGCCGGCGTCAGCGTCACTGTCCGGCCGCTCTGGCTGAGCGAGCCGTTCTGGACGTTGCTCGCGGTCACCCCGGCGGGCAGGTCGAAGACGATCGTCCAGCCGTTGAGCGCGGTCGTGCCGTTGTTGGCGACCACGAACTTGGCGGCCGTCCCGTTGACGTCGTACGTGGCGCTGACCGGCGGCTTTGCGGGTGGGTCGCCGCCGCTGCCGTCACAGTTGGCGCCGTTGATCAGGCAGCTCACCGGCTGGACGGCCGCGCTGAGCGTGACCTTGGGGCTGTACGGCTCGGTGTTGCGGCCCGGCTGGACGGTGTTGATGTAGAAGGCGGGGGTGAGCGTCACCTTCGTGCCGCTCTGGCGGATGGTGGCGTTCTGGGGGTTCGACGCGGTGACCCCGGCGGGCAGGTCGAAGACGATCGACCACCCGGTCACGGCGGTCGTGCCCGGATTGGCGACCACGAACGTGCCCGTGGTGCCGGACAGCGTGAACGTGGCGACGAGGCGGCTCGCGGCCTGTGCGGGAAGCCCGCACAACGCGATGATCACAGCTACGGCGATCAGGGGGGTGACTAATCGGCGCACGTCAGAGACCTTTCTTTAAAGAAAGTTTCCTAACAATTAGGCGGATGGTAAGCCGGGCCCGGCGAACTTGCAAGGGCCGGTGGTGATCAAGCGATCCGGACGCCCTAGCCTGAATGTCGTGAAATCCGGCGGAGTGCTGGCCGTGCTGCTCTCGGCCTGGTTCATGGCACAGTTCGACTTCTTCGTGGTCAACGTGGCCGCCCCGGCCATCGAGCACGACCTGAACGCCGGGCCCGCCGCCCTGGAGCTGATCGTCGGCGGCTACGCCTTCACCTACGCGGCCGGCATGATCACCGGCGGCCGGCTCGGCGACCGCTACGGCTACCGGCGGCTGTTCGTGTGGGGCGTGACCGCGTTCACGGTCGCGTCGGTGCTCTGCGGGCTCGCCGCCGACCCGGTCCAGCTGGTGGCCGCGCGGCTGCTCCAGGGCCTGGCGGGCGCCGCGATGGTGCCGCAGGTGCTGGCCACGATCTCCGCCGTCTATCCGCCGGAGGAGCGGGCGCGGGCCGTGGGCTGGTACGGCGCGGTCGGCGGCCTCGGCTCGATCGCCGGCCAGGTGCTGGGCGGGCTGCTGCTCACCGCCGACGTTCTCGGCCTGGGCTGGCGGGTCATCTTCCTGATCAACCTGCCCGTCGGCCTGGTCGTCGTGCCGCTGGCGGCCCGGCTCCTGCCGCACGTCGAGACGGGCCGCCACCCCAGGCTCGACCTGCCGGGCGCGGCGGGGCTGGCCGCGGGCCTGGCGCTGGTGCTGGTGCCGCTCGGCCTGGGCAACAGCCTGGGCTGGCCGGTGTGGACCTGGATCTGCATGGCGGCGAGCGTCCCGGTGTTCGCGCTGACCTGGCGCTGGCAGCACGTGCTCGCGGCGCGGGGCGGGCAGCCGGTGCTGGACCTGGCGCTGCTCAAGGTCCACTCCTACCTGGCGGGCGTCGGGGCCATCGTGGCGTTCATGGCGTACTTCGCCTCGTTCATGTTCACGCTGACGCTGCTGCTGCAGGGCGGGCTCGGGCTCACCGCCTTCCAGGCGGGGCTGGCGTTCGCGCCGATGGGCCTGCTGTTCACGCTCACCTCGCTGCTGGGGACCCGTCTGGTCAGAAGGTACGGCCTGATCATCGTCATGATCGGCGGCACGATCGCGGCGCTCGGACTCGGCCTGCTCGTGATCGGCTCAGGGCACGGCCTGCCGTGGATCATGGCCGCGCTGATGCTCGTCGGCTTCGGCAACGGCCTGGTCCTGCCGCAGCTCATCGGGGCGGCGCTGGTCGAGGTGGCCCCGCATCAGGCCGGCATCGGATCGGGCATCCTCAGCACGGCCCAGCAGTTCGCCGGTGCGGGCGGGGTGGCCGTGATCGGCGCGGTGTTCTTCGCCGCCGCGGAAGGCGGGCGTCAGGTCCAGGCCATGCGCTGGTCGGCGGCCATCGATCTGGCGCTCGTCCTCGTGGTGATCGCGATGGTCGCCTACAACAGGAGCCGGGCCCTCAGACGGGAACGGTCAGCTCGGTCCCGTAGAGCCGCGACACCCTGAGCCTGATCACCAGCCGCCGGTCGGCGACCAGCCGCGCCAGGAAGGCCTGCGCGTCGGCGGGATCGGTGAAGCCCGGGTGCATGGCCAGCAGCTCCCTGCCCACCTCGTCGCCCGGGTCGGTCGTCACCGGCGACAGCTCGGCCCGGCCCTCGGCCACGGCGTAGGAGGAGAAGTCGTCGCTGGCCGCGTAGAGCGCGCAGCGCGGGTCCTCGTGCAGCTGGCGGACCTTGAGCCGGTCGGCGACCGTCGAGATCCGGACCACCCGCTGCTCAGGGTCCCAGTCGTAGCGGACCGTGGACATGTGCGGCCGGCCGCCGCCCTTGTTCGTGGCAAGGGAGCCGAATTGCTGCGCGGCCAGCAGCAGGGAGAGCTGCTCGTCGGTCAGCGAGCGAGGCTCTGAGCCCGTGTCAGGGCTGTACTCCTGCGACATGCACCCCGTCCCCGTCCCCGTCCTCATAAATATGGATATGTCAGCTTATCCCGAGCTCTTTGTTGAATGTCGGAACGTCCGAGATCACCCAGTACTCGGCGAACCTGCCGCCCTCGGCGCGCAGGATGTCGTGGCCGCTGAAGGCCACCCTGGTCCCTTCCGCCGCGCTCGCGCCCGGGATGCCGCCCCGGTAGTCGCCGCTGAAGGTCCACCTGGCCGACACCAGGTCCCCGTCCGCGATCGGCCCGACGTCGAGCGTGACCTTGACGTCGCCGAACGGCGCGTACCCCTGCCTGAGCGCCGCGATCAGCCCTTCGGGACCGCGCACGTCCATGCCCGGCCAGTGGCCGGCGAAGTCCGGGGTCACCAGCTCGTACGCGAGCCCGAAATCGCCGTTCCACATCTCGAGCAGCCATCGTCTGTACAGATCGGAGGTCATCGGGGCCCTCTACCCGCTCCCCGATAAGTTACGAGTCATGAACCTTGCGATTACCGGCGGATATGTCGTACCAGTTGACGGCGACCCCATCGACGGCGGCACCGTGCTCATCCAGGACGGGAAGATCACCGAGGTCGGCCGGGACGTGGCCGTGCCGGACGGGACCCCCGTCGTGGACGCCCAGGGCGGCTGGGTGCTGCCCGGCTTCGTCGAGGCCCACGGCCACCTCGGCGTGTACGAGGAGGCCGAGGGCTGGGCCGGTCAGGACACCAACGAGATGACCGACCCGAACGGCGCCCGCCTGCGCGCGCTCGACGCCATCAACCCCGCCGACCTGGCCTTCGCCGACGCGCTCTCCGGCGGGGTGACCACCGCGGTGATCAAGCCGGGCTCCGGCAACCCGATCGGCGGCCAGACGGTCGCGATCAAGTGCTGGGGCAGGTCCGTGGACGAGATGCTGCTCAAGGAGCCGGTGAGCGTCAAGAGCGCGCTCGGCGAGAACCCCAAGCGCGTCTACGGCGACCAGAAGAAGCTGCCCTCCACCCGGCAGGGCGTGGCCGCGGTGATCCGCGACGCGTTCATGAAGGCGCAGGACTACAAGGCCAGGCGGGCGGCGGCGGCCGAGGAGGGCAAGCCGTTCGACCGCGACGGCACGCTGGAGATCCTGGTCCGCGTGCTGGACGGCGAGCTGCCGTGGTGCCAGCACACGCACCGGGCCGACGACATCGCCACCGCGCTGAGGCTGGCCGACGAGTTCGGCTACCGCGTCGTGCTCAATCACGGCACCGAAGGCCACCTGCTGGCCGACACCCTGGCCGCCAAGCGGATCCCGGTCATCATCGGCCCGCTGTTCACCAGCCGGTCGAAGGTGGAGCTGCGCCAGCGCTCGCTGCGCAACCCGGGGATCCTGGCGCGGGCGGGCGTCGAGCTGGCGATCACCACCGACCACCCCGTGGTGCCGATCCACTTCCTCGTCCACCAGGCCACGCTGGCGGTCAAGGAAGGGCTGGACCCGGCCGTCGCGCTGCGGTCGATCACCCTGAACCCGGCCCGGATCATGGGCCTCGACGACCGGGTGGGCGCGCTGCGCCCGGGGCTGGACGGCGACGTGGTGATCTGGTCCGGAGACCCCCTGGACGTCATGAGCCGGGCGCAGCGGGTGTTCATCTCCGGCCGCGAGGTGTATTCCTACGCCAACGGCGAATCCGTCGTGACGGATCCGTACTACCGCGAAATCAAGTAACCGTTAAGTGACTGTCGATGTGACCCGTGCATAGTGGGCGGACCAGCGGGAAGAGAGGCATCACAATGACAGCTCCGTTGCTCGCCCAGCGGCCCAGCAAGGCTCTGTTGATCGGCCTCGTCGTCTCGGGCGTCCTCGCGCTGGTCGTGCTCGCCTTCATGCTCGTGTCCGGCGGTCCCATCGGGTTCGGCTTGTCCGCGTTATTGGCCGTGGCGCCGCTGCCCGTGCTGCTCGCGGCCGTGCTCTCGCTCGACAGGCTCGAACCCGAGCCCAAGCTCAGCCTGGCCTTCGCGTTCGCGTGGGGCGCCGGGGTCGCGATCGTGCTGGGCATCGCGCTGACGTTCGTCGGCCAGGAGCTGTTCGCCCGCGCCGGCTACGGCTCCGCGGTCGTCACCAGCGTGGGCACCGTCCTGCTCGCCCCCGTGATCGAGGAGGCGCTCAAGGGCTCGGCGCTGCTGCTGCTCCTGCGCAGGAGGCGGGAGATCGACGGCCTGACCGACGGCATCGTGTACGCCTCCATGGCCGGCCTCGGCTTCGCGCTCGTGGAGAACGTCGGCTACTACCTGATCGCGTTCGGTGAGGACGGCGCGGGCGGCGCGGTGCAGCTCTTCGTCATGAGGGGGCTGATCGACCCGCTCGGCCACCCCATCTACACCTCGATGATCGGCGTCGGCGTCGCGTACGCGCTCACGCACCGCAACCCCGCCAGGATCGCCGCGATTCCGATCGGCTACCTGGGCGCGGTCTTCCTGCACGCCCTCTGGAACGGCGCCGCCACCACGGGCTCGCTGGCCTGGCTGGGCCTGGCCTACCTGGTGATCATGGTGGCGCTGATCGCCCTCATCGTCGTCACCGTCGTGGAGCGCCGTCACCTCGTCGCCAGGATGGGCGTCTACCTGCCCGGCTACCAGCAGACGGGGCTGGTCACCGAGGCCGACGTCAGGATGCTCAGCACGCTCTCCGCCCGCAAGACGGCCCGCAAGTGGGCCAGGAGGGCCGGGCTCGGCCGGGCCATGAGCGACTACCAGCAGGCGGCGACCGAGCTGACCCTGCTGCACCTGCGGGCGGAACGCCAGGGCATGGACCCGGTCAAGTTCGCGGTGGAGCGCGATGCGTACTTGGGGGCGATGGCGCACACCCGCAGGTGGTGAGGTCGTCCGGCCCGGCTAGTCGCGGGGGAGCAGGAAGTCGGTCATGTGCGCGAGCACGGCGTCCGGCTGCTCCTCGGCCAGGAAGTGCCCGCAGTCGGGGATCTCGGCACCGCGTACGTCAAGGGCGTAGTCGCGCCAGACGTCCAGCACCGGCACCCGGCGGGCCAGCCCGGCCGCGCCCCACAGCGCCAGCACCGGCATCTCCAGCCGCCGGCCCGCCTCCCAGTCGGCGTCGTCGTGCTCGGCGTCGTACGGGAACGAGGCCCGGTAGTCGTCGAACCCGGCGCGCAACGCCCCCGGCTGCTCGAAGGCCCGCACGTACTCCTCGACCTCCAGCCGGGAGCGCTGCACCGTCCAGTTCTCGAAGAAGTAGCCCAGGTAGGCGCGCACGTTCTGGCCCGCGAGCAGCTCGGGCAGGTCGGGCTGCAGGTGGAAGGTCCAGTGCCAGGTGCCCGCCGCCACCCCCGTCTGCATGTCGAACCGGCGCCACATCTCCCTGGTCGGGATGATGTCCATGACCACCAGCCGCTCGACCTCGTCCGGATGGTCGAGGGCGTAGCGGTGGGCGACCCGGGCGCCCCGGTCGTGCCCGGCCAGCATGAGCGTGGAGTGGCCGAGCGAGCGCGCCAGGGCGTGGATGTCGGCGGCCATCGTGCGCTTGTCATAGCCGGTCGCCGGCTTGTCCGTCCTGCCGTACCCGCGCAGGTCGGGAGCGACCACGGTGAAGTGCTCGGCCAGGGCGGGGATGATCGGCCGCCAGCAGTGGCCGGTCTGCGGCCAGCCGTGCAGCAGCACGAGCAGCGGCCCGTCGCCGTCGATCAGGTAGTGCATGCGCAGGCCGTCGAGGTCGGCCATCCGCGATTCGGTCATGTTTCGCCTTTCTTGGCAATGCTTGATCAGGATCGGACCGCCAGGGCGGTGATCGCCGTGACGCCGGTGAGCACGATGCAGGCCGCCACCGCGACGGCCGTACCCTGCCCTACCCCGAAGCCGCCGACGACCGCAGCCACGCCGGCCGCGCCCAGGGAGGAGCCGACGTACCTGGCGGTGTTGTTCGCGCCCGAGCCCATGCTGACCCGGTGCGCGGGCACGCTCTCGATCGCCAGATGCGTGATCGAGGAGTTGATCAGACCGGACCCGACGCCGCTCACCGCCAGCCCCGCCAGGATCAGCGGGAGCGTCAGCGAGTCGCCCACGTTCAGCAGCCCGCCGAACCCGGCCGCGCTCAGGCCCAGCCCGAGCGCGAACCGCGCGGCCGCGCCCAGCCGTACGTGCCGGGCCAGCAGTGACGCCGCGAACGACAGGCCCGACCAGACGCCGAACAGCAGCCCCGTGTCCAGCGGCGTCAGCCCGTACGTGGTCTGCAGCACGCTCGGCAGGTAGCTGAGCAGCCCGACCACCGCCGCCCCCACGACCAGCGCCCCGCCCGTCGCCACGAGGAACGCCGGCCGCCCGAACAGCTCCGGATCGAGCAACGGCTCGGAGCGCCGCCGCTCCACCGCCACGAACGCCACCAGGAGCACCACCGCCACGGCGAACGCCCCCAGCACGACCGGCCGCGCCCACCCGGCCCGGCCTTCCGTCACCCCCGCGACCAGCGCGGCCACGCCCAGGCTGAGCAGCACCACGCCAGGCACGTCGAACCTGCGCGGGGTCTCCGAGCGCGACTCCTCCAGGACCATGGCCGACACCGCGGCCAGCGCCAGCGCGCACACCGCCATCAGCCAGTACACCGTCCGCCAGCCCGACACGGTGGCCAGCAGCCCGGACGCCAGCGGTCCGAGCGCCGTGCCCAGCCCGATCATCGCGCCATAGCGCCCGGTGGCGCGCAGCCGCTCCCTCCCGGTGGGGTAGGCGTGCCCGACGATGCCCAGGCTCGCCGCCAGCATCGCCGCGCTCGCCCCGCCCTGGAACAGCCTGGCCAGGACGAACATCGGCACCGTGGTGCTCACCGCGGCCACCACGCTGGCGACGGCGAGCACGCCCGTGCCCACGACCAGCACCCGCCTTCGCCCGTAGTCGTCGGCGAGCCCGCCGGAGACCAGCAGCAGCGCCGACAGCCCGAGCGCGATCGCTCCCAGGATCCACACCGGTCCCGTCGGCCCGGCGCCCAGCGACCGCGCGGTCTCGGGCAGCGTCACCATCGGCACCGTGTAGTTCGTCAGCACGAGCAACGGCGCCGAGGACGCCACAGCCAGCGTTCCCCTGCGCCGCACTGTCAGTTCGGTCATTGAACTCATGCGCCGAAGGCTAGCACGGTTCAATGAATGAACTAAGCTGGGGACATGGCGCTGGGTAAGAACTACGACGGCCAGGACTGCTCGCTGGCCAAGGTCCTGGAAGTGGTCGGCGAGCGGTGGACGCTGCTCGTGGTCCGCGACGCGATGTACGGCGTGCGCCGCTTCGGCGATTTCCAGGCCCACCTCGACATCCCGAGGGCGGTCCTGTCGCAGCGGCTCGGCGCGCTCGTCGAGGCCGGCATCCTCGACCGGCGCCGTTACCAGGACGCGCCGCCGCGCGACGAGTACATCCTGACCGCCAGGGGCCGCGACCTCTGGATGCCGGTGGTGATGCTGGCGCAGTGGGGCGACCGCCACCTCGCCACGCACGGCCCCCGCCGCCTCTACCACCACGTGGAGTGCGACACCCGGCTGGACCCGGCCTCGTTCTGCGTCACCTGCGGCCGGACCGTCCCGCTGGAGGAGATCGAGGTACGCCCTGGGCCGGGGCTGAGCGAGGACACGCGACAGGACCAGGTGAGTCTCGCTCTGCGGACACCACATCGGATGCTGACTCCGATTCCCTGACAAAATAGGGGAAACCCCTGAAGGGAGATCGCGTGAGCTGGGCGGAGATCGGGTCAGAGGACGAGTTGCGCGAGCTGCTCGGGGAGGTCCTGCCGAGGGCGGCGACCAAGGACCGGCAGCGGCTGCACGAGCGGGACCGGGACTGGCTGGCGGCTTCGCCGTTCTGCCTGATCGCCACTTCGAACGACCAGGGCGACTGCGATGTCTCGCCCAAGGGGGATCCGGCCGGATTCGTCCACGTCATTGACGACACGACGATCGCCATCCCCGACCGCCCGGGGAACCGCCGGGCCGATGGATTCCTCAATATCCTGAAAAATCCGCATGTGGGGTTGATCTTCCTCATCCCCGGCCGCAACGAGACCCTGCGCATCAACGGCCGGGCCCGGCTCATCCGCGAGGCCCCGTTCTTCGACGACCTGATCGTCAAGGGCCACCGGCCGCACCTCGCGCTCGTCGTGGAGATCGAGCAGATCTTCTTCCACTGCGCCAAGGCGTTCCTGCGCTCGTCCCTGTGGAAGCCGGACGCCTGGGGCTCCGACGGCCTGCCCTCGCACGCCAGGCTGGTCAAAGAGGTGCAGCAGGTCGAGGAGAGCGTGCAGCAGTTGGAGAGCTATTACGGCGAGAGTTACGCCAACCGACTCTACGGCTGACCGGGGCCCCATGATCAGGCGGCGGGGGTGGGGCCGCCAGGGAAGTGGAGCACGTTTCTGCCGGTGTAGGCGCGCAGGTCGACGACCTTGGGGTCGCCAGGTGGCTTGCGGCGGTCTGCCGAGCGAATGTCGCGGACCTTGTGCCTGGCAATGTGTGGCGGCACCACCACAAGCCTCTTCATCGTAAGCCCCCCGTGATGTTCTTGTTATCTATGTTATCTACAGATACCCCCGTAAGTTCGGTGTAAGGAGTAAGTCAATAGGGAAGCGGGCGACCCGCCGGTGATCGCAGGTCCAGCTCCACGACCGGCCGGGTGATGCGCTTGGTGGCCGACTTTCTGACTCTGACGCGTTTCATGGTCTCCCCCTTCCGAAGCGCGTCCTTCTCCTCCGACTGTGCGTCGTCTTTCTCGCCGGCGGCATGACGGGCGCCTGCCATCCGCCTTGGGCGCCAACCTAATCGGGCGGCACCGGCCCGCTCAACGGATTTCTAACGAGTGGGCCGGTGTCCCAGGGCACAGCACGCCACGGGAAAAGGGGCGTGGGGCCGCCTGCCCGGGGCGTCAGGTGCCGGGGGTCAACCGCGCCGTGACGCCGATCCTGTTCCAGGCGTTGATCATCGCGATCGCCACCACCAGCAGCGAGAGCTGCTTCTCGGTGTAGTGCTCGGCCGCCTGCTGCCACACCGCGTCGGGCACGGCCTCGCGGTCGGCGAGCCTCGTCGCCTCCTCGGTCAGGGCCAGCGCGGCCCGCTCGGCCGGGCTGTAGACCGTGGCCTCGCGCCAGGTCACCACCGACCACAGGCGCTCGTCGCTCTCCCCGGCCTTTTTCATGTCCCTGCTGTGCATGTCGACGCAGTAGCCGCAGCCGTTGATCTGGCTGGCGCGCAGCTTGATCAGCTCGATGGTGGCGGCCGGCAGCTCACTCTCGTGCAGCAGCTTCTCCACCGACAGGAACAGGTGGTACGCCTCAGGAACGTGCTTGGCGACGTTGATCCGCTGGGACATGTCGTCCTCCATGTGTTTCGGTCTCTACACATGGAGGACGCGGAAGGCCGCCGGGTTGTGACAACTTCGGGGAAAAACGCCGGTCTCAGCCCTGGCAGTTACCCCAGGTCTTCCGGCCGCCCCAGGCTTCGACGCGGTTGCGGGGGTCGCGGGTCCAGCCGGCGTACCGTACGCACTTCCAGCTGCCGTCGATGTGGCCGGTCTCGGCGTAGTAGCGGTACTTCTGGACGTCCTCGCTCCGGCCGCCGCCGCGTACCTCGAGGTAGGCGCCGGTCACCGTACTCGCGCCCGAATACCTGGTCTTGATCGCGGCGACGCAGTTCTTGCCGCTGCGCTTGCTGTACATCAGGTATACGTGCCCGAGGACGGCTCCGTCGCGGGTCTGCATCGCGCGGTGACCGTCCTTGACCCGCGCGAAGCCGTGGCCGCAGACGCGCTCGGGGGTGTAGGCGGCCGAGGCGGCGTACGCGGAGGAGGGGGTGGCGGCGATCCCGGCAGCTACCAGGGCGGCCGCGATGACCGTACGCGTGAGCACGAAATTCTCTCCGACAGTGGGTAATAAGGACATCGTCGATCTTGACCGTCACTTGACCGAATTTCAAGGGGTGCTGGCAAATGCCGCTCATCGCGGTGTGCGCGGCGTGGGCCGTGTTCTGGGGCTCGTGGTCGGCGTTGCTGCCCGCAGTCAAGCTCGAACTAGGCATCTCAGCGGCCGACCTCGGTCTGGCGCTGAGCGTCGTACCGGTGGGGGCGTTGCCCGCGATGGCGCTGACGGGACGGCTGGCGCGAGGGCGCGAGCGGGGCGCCCTGATGGTGAGCACGGCCGCGTTCGCCGTCAGCGTGGCCTGCGTCGGGCTGGTCACCGAGCCCTGGCAGCTGGCGGCGGCGCTGCTGGTCGTCGGCGCGGCCAGCGGCGCGCTCGACATCGCTCTCAACCTGGCCACGGGGCGGGCCGAGCGCGAGACGGGACGCAGGCTCTTCCAGGCGGTGCACGCCGCCTTCCCGGTCGCGGTCATCGTGGCGGCGCCGGCGACGGGGCTGGCGCGTTCGCTCGGTCTCGGGGTCGGTGCGGTGCTCGTCGTGATCGCGCTGATCGTGCTGGCCGCGTCCCTGTCGGTGCCGGCGCTGCGACTGGGACACGGCCGGCCCGAGTCGCCCGCCCGCAGCGACCGGCGGGGGCTGCTCGGGGCCGCCGTCGTGCTCGGAACGCTGGCCGCCTGCGCGCTGGTCATCGAGAACTCGGTCGAGCAGTGGTCGGTGCTGCTGCTGGAGGAGCACCGGGGGGCGACGCCGCTGGTGTCGAGCGCCGCGCCCTCGGTGTACATGGCGGCGCTCACGGTGGGGCGGCTCGTCGTCCAGCTGCTGCCCAGGGTGCCGCTCAGGGCGCTGTACCTGGTGGCGGGGG
>NZ_VCKX01000276.1 GCF_005889725.1 Nonomuraea zeae | reverse complement strand
AGACCGGGCGGGGGGAGGATCAGACCGGCTCGAAGCCCTCGGGGGCGTCGTCGAGCGGCTCGATGACCGGCTTGTCCGGGGTGGCCGCGGGTCCTCTCTCATCGGCGTCGGCGTCGGCCGGGCCGCCATCTGCGGAGTCGGTTTCGGACATGCCATCAGCGTCGTCCGTGCGGCCCATGGGGGACTATGGGTAGGACACCCCATTCGGGGGCTCCGCGGCGGGTGGGGCACTACGGGGGTGCTCGACCCCGAGGTGCGCGCCGGGCGGGGTGCCGCGGTGCTCGGTGCCGAGGTGCGCGCCGAGGGCGACGCGGGAGCGCAGGCCGAGCTTGCGCAGCGCGGCGCCGAGGTGTTTCTCCACCGTCCTGGGGGAGACGAACAGCTGCTGGCCGATCTCCCGGTTGGTCAGCCCGGCGGCGGCCATCTCGGCGATCTCCCGCTCCCGGGGCGACAGGTCCGCGCCGTAGCCCTGCGGGCCGCCGGGGTAGCGGCCCCGCACCGTGACCCCGTGCCTGCGGGCCAGCTGCGCGGCGCGGTCCAGGTCCCAGCGCGCGCCCAGTTCGCGGAAGGCGGTGATCGCCGCCTGCAACGGCTCCTCGCCACGCGGGTCGCCCGCCGCGAACAGCCGTCCCGCCGCCAGCTCGCGGGCCTGGCCGGCCTCGTACGGCGCACCCAGCAGGTCGTATCCGTCCGCGGCGGCGAGAAAGTGGTCCGCGGCGGCGAGAGAACGCTCGGGGGCCAGGTGCCCGCGGGCGTGCGCCAGCGCGGCCGGCGCCATGGGCGCGTCCAGGCCGCCGAGCCGCGCGGACAGCCGGTCCACCAGGGCGGCCCCCTCGTCCCGCCGGCCCGCCGCCGCCAGCGCCTCGGCCAGCGCGGGCAGCGCGCGCACCGCCAGCGGCCAGAGCCCCTTGGTCTCCCACACGGCGACCGCGGCCGCCGTCGCCGCGAGCGCGGCCTCGGCCTCCCCGCTCGCGGTGGACAGCCGGAGCAGCCCGGCGGCCGACAGCGGAAGCAGCTCGTACGTGCCCAGGTCCAGCGCCCGGCCCGCGACGTCGGGCAGCTCACGGCGGGCCGTGTCGAGCTCGCCACGCGCCAGGGCCAGGCAGGCGGACACCGTCTCGGCGGACAGCCGGTCGAACGGCCGCCCGCTGTACTCGTCGAGGAGCAGCGCGGTGTCCTGCTCCAAGCCGTCCCAGTCACCGCGGCAGCAGGCCAGCAGCACCGCGACCAGCCGGCAGCGGGCCAGCGGCTCGCGCGACGACTCCTCGCCCTCCGCGCCCCGGATCGCGGCGCCCAGCAACTGCTCGGCGGCGACATAAGCTCCAGCGAAGGTGGCGTTCTCGGCGATGGATCGGTAGGCGCCCACCTCCTGGCGGTGCTGCGGGCGCCCGCCGGTCCTGCGGCGGACCTCCTCGGTCAGCTCCACCCAGCGCGGATCGCCGTAACCCGCCAGGGAGGTCGCGATCTTGCCGAGGACGAAGACCTCCTCGACCGGGTCGCCCATGGCGGGCACCGAGTCCAGGGCCCGGTCGAGCCAGACGAGGTGCTCGGCCAGCGGCACGTTCGCGTCCATCGGCCGGCCCAGCGACGCCATCACCCACACCGCGAGCGCGGGCCGGTCGCCCAGGTCGTCCACGGCCGCGGCGAAGGTGCGGCGCTGCTCGCCGGAGTCGCCGCCGAGCCGCTCCTGGAGCAGGCCGATCAGGAAGTGCAGCTGGCCTCGCAGGGGCCCGGGCTGCTCCGACTCCAGCGCCCGCGACAGCAGGTCGATCACCGCCGGCGGGTGCAGGACCTGCGCGGCGGCCCAGCCGAGCCGGACCGCCAGCAGGCCGCGGCGCTCCGGCGCGAGCGGCGCCTCGCGCAGCACGTCCTCCAGGATCCGGACGGCCTCGGCGTCGTCACCGAGCTGCGTGGCCTGCTCGGCGGCCCGGTCGGCGGCCTCCACCCAGTCCGTCAGCCGGCCGGCCTGGCGCAGGTGGTGGGCCTCCTGGCCGAGCGGCACCGGCTCGACCGCCCGCACGGCCAGGGCCGCGCGGGCGTGGAGCTCCTGCCGGCGCCCGAGCGGGATCCCGCCGTACACCGCCTGGGCGGTCAGCACGTGCCGGAAGGCCACCGACCCCGCCTGCTCGGCCAGCAGGCCGGAGACCAGCAGCTCGTCCACCCCGGCCACGGCCTCGGCCTTCGGCAGCCCGCTCACCTGGGCCAGCGCCTCCAGCCGCACCGGCACCTGGAGCACCGCCGCCGCCTCGGCCACGGCCCGCGCCGTCCCGGGTAACCGCGCCACCCGTTCGCGCACCGAGTCGCGCACGCCCGGCGGCACGTCGAGCTCGGCCACCGCCTTGCGCGCCCACCGCCCGCTGCGCAGCCTGATCAGCGCGCCCCGCTGGCGCAGCAGCGCCATCAGCTCCTGTACGGCGAGCGGCAGCCCCGACGACAGCTCGTGCAGGTGCGCCCCGAAGTCCGCGGTCACGCCCGCCTCGCCGAGGATCGCGGCGGCGAGCTCGCCGGTCTGCGCCGCGTCCAGGGGCCGCAGCAGGATGTGCTCGTGGAGGACGGCGTCCGCCGGGCGGCCCGTCGCCTCCCGTACCAGCGCGCCGGCCTCCTCGCCGCGATAGGTGAGCACCACCGACATCGGGGCCGGCAGGACCGCCAGCGCGTACGCGAGGAACTCGACGGTCTGCTCGTCGGCCCAGTGCAGGTCCTCCACGACCAGCACCACCGGGCCGAGCGCGCCCAGCACCTCGATGAGAGCGCGGAACAGCCGGTGGCGCTCGGCCGCCCGGTCGTCCAGCGGCTCCAGAGCGGGCGGCAGCACGGCCGCCAGCTCCGGCAGCAGCCCGCGCAGCGCGCCCGCGACCGGCGACAGCTCGGCCCGCGCCAGCGGCTCGCCCGTGCCGCGCAGCGCCTCCACCAGGGGGCCCAGCGGGAACGGCTCCCTGATCCGCCGCGCGCCCCCGCCGAGCAGCAGCCGGCCCGCCAGCTCGGGACGCGACGCCATCTCCGCCAGCAGCCGGCTCTTCCCGATGCCGGCCTCGCCCTCCAGCACCACGACGGCGGGCGGCCGGCTCACCGCGGCGACCAGGCGATCCAGCTCCTCCTCGCGCCCGACCAGGACCGGAGAGATCGCCCGTTCCGCCATCTGGCCCGCCTCCCTCGCCTGGTTCAGAGCCCCACAAGATGGACTCGAAGCCCTGAACCACCACAGTTGCGATCATTCATACAGCAAGTACGCCAGACGGGAGGGAACTGGTCCGGAGGACGATCGTCCAGGCGCCGGGGGAGAGCCGGTCATCGAGCGCGGCCGGGCGGCCTGCGCCAGAGCATGATCTCGGTTGCCGGAAGCCGCTCCGCGAAGCGGCCGTCAGGGGAGGACTGCCGCAGCATCGCGCGCAGGTCCCGTTCGAAGTCGGCCAGCCGGTCGCCGAACAGGTGAGGGGCCGAGTCGGAGCGCGAGAACGCCCAGGCCACGAGGTCGTCCACGGTGCGCTCGACCACTTCCCCGGCCGGTACGACCAGCCGTTCGAAGCCCTCGAACCCGGCCCTGGCCAGGACGAGGCCCTCCCCGCCCGGCGTGCCGTTGACGAGCAGGCCCTGCCCCGCGCGGCGCACCGGGCCCAGGTACCGGCGCACCAGGTCGCCGATCCGCGCGTACGGGGGAGCGAGCAGCGGCGGCGGCGCCGGTTCGGCGGGCGGCTCCTTCAGGTCGCTGATGTGGGCGAACACGCCGCCCGGCACCAGCATCTCCCGCACGCTCCCGGCCACGCGGTCCCGATCCGTCCAGTGGAACGACTGGGCGAACACCACGACCCGGAACTCGCCCAGACCGGCCGGCAGGTCCTCGGCGCGGGCCGTCACCCAGCGCGCGTTGGTCACCCCGCGACGCCTGGCCCGCCGCTCCGCCTCGGCCAGCATGTCCTCGTCGGGGTCGATGCCGACCGCCTCGGCGAAGAACCGCGCCAGGTCGAGCGTCACGATCCCCGGCCCGCAGCCGACGTCCAGGAGCCGGCCCCGGCCGTCCAGACCGAGCTCGGCGGCCAGCCGTTCGGCGAAGCCCCGGGCGTACGGCAGCCGGCCGCGCTCGTAATAGGCCGCGCTGCCCTGGAACAGCGTGCTGTCCCACTCCCATCCGTCAGGCATGTCGATCCCCCTCCATGGGCCGGTGCAGGCCGCCGATCTCCGTGGCCGTCGCTGCATTCTGCCCTTCTCGACCGCTCCCGATAGATTGATCACAAGGATCTCCGGCGCCTTGACCTGCCTCATCATTCAGAGAGAAACCTGATGTCCGCCAATCCGACCTACGTCTTCGTCCACGGCTCGGGAAGCAACTCCTTCCTGTGGACGCCGCTGATGCGCGAGCTCGCGCTGCTCGGCCACCGTACGCTCGCCGTCGATCTGCCCGGCCACGGCTTCGACGCCCAGTACCCCACCTCCTACCAGGCGCCCCAGGATCTCCACGCGCTGGCCGCCGAGCCGTCCAGGCTGGCCGCGGTCACCCTCCAGGACAACGTGGACCATGTCGCCGGCATCGTCCGCCGGGTTGCGGAGCACGGCCCGGTGATCCTGGTCGGCGCCAGCCTCGGCGGCCTGACCATCAGCCGCGTGGGCAACGCCGTACCCGATCTGATCAGCCGGATCGTCTACCTGTCGGCGTGGTGCTGCGTGAAACTGCCGAGCCTGGCCGACTATCTCGGGGAGCCCGAGTTCGCCGCGCAGATGACCGTCACCGTGCCGCCCGTCGGCGACCCCGCCGCGCTCGGGGCCGTCCGCGTGAACTGGCGGGCGGCCGATCCGGGCTTCCTCGCCGACGCCAGGCACCTGTTCATGGCCGACGCGACGGACGACCAGTTCCGGGTCTTCCTCAACACCCTGCAGCCGGACTCCTCGATGGCGGTGCTCACCGCCGACGCCAGGGTGGACGCGGCGACCTGGGGCACCATCCCGCGCACCTACATCCGGCTGACCGAGGACCGTACGACACCGGTGGCCTTCCAGGACCGGATGATCGCCGAGGCCGACGAGCTGACCCCGGGCAACCCGTTCGACGTGCACAGCGTCGAGTCGAGCCACGCCGGGTTCATCCTGAAAGGGGCGGAGGTGGCGGCGATCCTCGCCCGCCTGGCCTGAGCCCCCGGCCGGGGGAAACCCGGTTGCGGCCGCTGTGCCGGCCGGTCGACGATGGCGGTCGTGGTTGCGATCAAGATGCACAGGGACCAGACGGACACCGACGTCACACTGGTACGCCGCCTGCTGGCCGGACAGTTCGCGCAATGGGCGGATCTCCCGGTCGTGCCGGTGGACTCCTACGGCACGGACAACGACATCTACCGGCTCGGGGATCGGCTGGTCGCCCGGCTGCCCCGAGGCGGGTGGGCCGACCACCAGGTGCTGAAAGAGCACGACTGGCTGCCGAGGATCGCGCCGAACCTGCCGCTCGCCGTACCCGTGCCGCTGGCGCTCGGGCGGCCCGCCGACGGCTACCCGTTCAACTGGGCGGTGCACGAATGGCTGCCCGGCGAGAACGCCAACGGCACGATCGGCGACCTCGAACAGGCCGCCGCCGACCTGGCCGCCTTCATCGCCGCGCTGCGCCGGATCGACACGGCCGGCGCGCATCCCCGGCCCGCGCGCAGCCGGGGCGGGCCGCTGGACGAGCTGGACGAGCTCGTCCGCCGGTCGGTCGCCCACCTCGGCGACCGCATCGACGGCAAGGCCACCCTCCGCGCGTGGCAGGAGGCGCTGGACGCCCCCGCCTGGGACGGGCCGGAGACGTGGCTGCACGGCGACCTGCTGCCGGGCAACCTGCTGGTCACCGGCGGCCGCCTGTCGGCGATCATCGACTTCGGCGGCTTCAACGTCGGCGACCCCGCCTGCGATCTGCAGCCCGCGTGGAACGTCTTCAGCGGTGAGAGCCGCCGGCGCTTCCGCGCCGAGCTGGAGGTGGATGACGCCGGCTGGCTGCGCGGCCGGGGCTGGACCATTTACCAGGCCGTTTCCGGGCTGGCGTACTACTGGGAGACCAACCCGGGCATGGTCCGCCAGACCTCGCACGCGCTCGCGCAGATCCTGGCTTAGCCTGCCGCCCGGGCAAGAAGCTCATTCCAGGGCGGTGCGGATCGTCCGCAGCGCCTGCGCCATCTGCTGGAGCATGGCCGGCGGCACCAGCCGCGAGGTCCAGCGTTCGATCTCCTCCTCGTAGGTCGCGCGCGCCCCGGCGAGCGTGCCGGCTCCGGCGGGCGTGAGCTCCAGGAACGACGAGCGGCCGTCGGCCGGGTTCGCCACGCGACGGCACCAGCCGGCCGCCACCAGCCGGTCCACCGACTTGCTCGCGGCGCCGACCGTGATGGCGACCTCGTGCACGATGTCCAGGACCCGGCAGCCGGGACGGCTGGAGATCACCGTCATCAGGTCGTACTGGCCCAGCCGGATCCCGTGCTCGGCCTGCAGCCGGGCATCCACGGCATTCCACAGCCGCGTCTCGACGCGGACGAGGTCCACGAACAGCTGCCCTGCGTCGGTCACGCGGCCTCCTCCGACCGTGGGAATTAGATTCCACGGAATCTTGTTGCGATGTGCATTCCAAGGAATCTATCTGGTCCGACCTGGAGGTCAACGATGAGCCGTAGCCAACGCCGGGACCTGGACGCCCTGCTCCGCAGCGCGCCGAAGGCCCCGGACGCCACGGTCGCCGAGGCGCGGGCGAGTTTCGCGCAGATGTTCAACGCGCCGGCGCCGGACGGCGTCACCGTGCGCGACGCCACGCTCGGCGGCCGTCCCGCGCTGGAGCTCGACCCCGGCGGCCAGGCCGGGGACAGGGTGCTGCTGTACCTGCACGGCGGCGGATACGTCGTCGGCTCGCCGCGCACACACGCCGCCCTGGCCGGCGAGCTCGTCCGCCGCACCCGTACGCGGCTCGTCTCGCTCGACTACCGGCTCGCGCCCGAGCACCCGTTCCCCGCGGCGGTCGAGGACGGTTTGGCGGCCTACCGCGAGCTGCTCCAGCGCAGCGCGCACCCGGATGACATCGCCCTGGCCGGTGACTCGGCCGGCGGCGGGCTGGCGATCGCGACGCTGCTGGCCGCGCGCGACGAAGGACTGCCGATGCCGGCCGCCGCCGTGGTGTTCTCGCCGTGGACGGACCTGACGCTCACCGGCGCGAGCATGGAGAGCAAGCACGGGATCGATCCGATCTTCGTCCGCTCCGACATCGAGGAGTACCGCAGGCACTACCTGGGGCAGCAGGATCCGTCCGCGCCGACGGCCAGCCCCGCGCTCGCCGACCTCACCGGGCTGCCGCCGCTGCTCATCCAGGCCGGCTCGAACGAGCTCCTGCTGGACGACGCGATCCGCCTGGCCGCCCGCGCGGGATCGGACGACGTGGACGTGACGCTGCAGATCCTGGGCGGGCTGCCGCATGTCTTCCAGCACCAGTCAGGGTTCGTCGACGAGGCCGGCCAGGCTCTCGACGACGCGGCGCGGTTCCTCGCCCAGGCTCACGACGCGGCGCGCGCGGAGCGCTGAGCATCCTGACGTGTACGGGACTGGCCGGCGATGAGCGGCAGCACGCTACTCCAATTGGAGCTCCGCCACCGCCGCCCGGCTCCGGGCCACGTGGCGGAGAACTGCGCGTCCGCGTAGCTGAATCCGCCTGTCGCCACATCACAGCTTCAGGCGCTCAGAAATACGGTGTCCAGCCGGAGCTGATGGCCGTGCCCGCGCCGAATTTGTTGCCGCCCCTGCCGTTCCAGAGATACAGCTTGTCGTCACTGACGGCGGCGATGTCCGTGTGACCGTCTTCGTTGACGTCTCCGAGTGACATGAGGGTGCCGGCGTAGGGGGCCCAGCCGGGGCCGAGTTCGGTAGCGGCGGTGAAGTTGCTGGCGCCCTTGCCGTTCCAGACGTGCAGGGTGCTGGTGTCCTTCTTGACCGCGAGCAGGTCGCCGATGCCGTCGCCGTTGAAGTCGCCGGCGATCGGCCGGCTGAAGGCGGCCCAGCCGCCGCCGACCGTGGTGCCCGAGCCGAAGGCGTTGCCGCCCTTGCCGTTCCAGATGGTCAGCACTCCGGTGTCGGCGTGCACGGCGCCGATGTCGGTACGGCCGTCTTCGTTGACGTCACCCAGTGACATGAGGGTGGCGGAGTAGGGGGCCCAGCCGGGGCCGAGCTCGGCGGCGGCGGTGAAGTTGTTGGCGCCCTTGCCGTTCCAGACGTGCAGGGTGTTGGTGTCCTTCTTGACCGCGAGCAGGTCGCTGATCCCGTCGCCGTTGAAGTCGCCGGCGATCGGCCGGCTGAACCCGGTCCAGCTGCCGCCGATCGCGGTGGCCGGGCCGAACTTGTTGCCGCCCTCGCCGTTCCAGACCGTCAGCGTCCCGGTGGCGGCGGAGAAGAGGTCGCCCACGCCGTCGGCGTCGAAGTCCGCGGTGGCCGATCCACCCATCCCGGCGTCCTGCGGGTTCTGCGCGTGGGTGAGGGTCTCCCAGCCAAGGAAGTGCGACACCCCGACGGGGCGGCTCTGCTCGACCCACTGCGCGGCGTAGGGAATGTCGTACCCGAGCCGCTGGTGCAGCGCGTTGTAGCCGACCTCGAAGTGCTCCCCGAGGTCGGCGGTGACCTTTCCGCCGCACAGCCACGACGGCACCGCCGCGCCCAGCCGCAGGCGGGCGTGGAAGTCCATCGCGAGCCGCAGCCGGTGCTTGGCCGCGGCGTACAGGTCCACGCCCTGATGACCGGCCGTCTCCGCGACGTGGGAGATGGCGGCCAGACCCCATCCGGTGTGCCAGAAGTCCCGGCAGGTCTCCTGGGTCAGCCCGTCCACGAACGTGCTCTGCCCCTGCCAGTAGTCGATGATCTCGGCCTTGGTGTTGTACGTGCTGCCCGGCGGGGCCTTGGGCAGCGAGCCGTCCGTCTTGAGGTAGATGTAGGCGGGCAGCCGGCCGCGCCAGGTCGCGACCGCCCGGTCGAAGGAGGCACGGTCGTCGAGGTGCACGGCGATGCCGATGGCGGCATCCGTCATGATCAGCTCCCAGTTGCCGTTGCCGTTGGGCCTGCCGGCGATCACGATCGGGAGATACACGTCGCGGAGCTTGCCCGCGAACCGGCCGGCCTTCGCCCAGCCGGTGTAGGTGTGCTTGATGAGCTCGGCGGCGCGGGAGAAGCTGGCGCCCGCCCAGCCGGTCTGCAACGGCGCGTTGCTCCCGGTGTGGCCGGTGATCACGGCTGACCAGGCGTCCATGATCTGGATCGCCTTCTCGGCGTAGCGGGAGTCCTTCGTGAGGTACCACTGCAGGGCATGCGTGTAGGCCGCCATGGCGTCCTTGCGCTCGTCCGAGCAGCCGTGGTCGGGATTCGACACCGGGCCGCACTCCACGACGGCGCGGGGCTTGGCCGCGTAGGACAGCGAAGCATAAGAGCTGTTCTGCAGGCCCTTCCAGGCGGACTTCCACGGGTCCTTGTCGAGGTTCGCCCGGACGAAATCGAGCTGAGCGCGGCTGACCAGGACGCCAGGGTGTTTGAACACGGCCGCCTGCGCGGGCTGGGGGACGGCTAACGCGGCGACCACGAGCATGGCGGCGGCAAGAGGGCGGGCGAGACGCACGGCTTTCCTTCCAAAGAGAAAAGGCCCATTCCGCCAGCCGCCGGCTCGGACTGTCAACGAATTCGTGCCGTGGACCCGCGCTTATATACCCGCCGCATACCGGCCGGGCAGCGCGGGCGGAAATGGCCCGCCCGCCCCATGAGCGGAAGGCCCGCTTTCTCATGACCGGATACGCTCTATAGCTCCGACCGAGGTGAATGCCGAGGCCGTTCAACGTGTGCCGCAAAGGACGGGTGATGTCGCATCCTTGGCGCGGCTGGTGTTTACTCCGGCCCGGTCTCATGCTGTACGGCGGGACGGTCGGCAGGAACGCCCTGCACGCACACCACGCGGTTCAGCTGATCGTCTCCGCCGAGCCCTTCACCATGGCCGACGCCCACGGCGAGCGGCTGACCACGCACCTCGCCGTCATTCCCCCCGACACCCGCCACACCGTGCTCGCCGGTGCTCACGAGGCCCTGCTGGTTCACCTGGATCCCCGCAGCTCGCCGGGCCGGTCCCTGCTCGCACGCTCCGGTACGGGATCCAGGGCCCCGGAATGGTCGCCGGCCCGCGGCGCTCCAGCCCATACGCTGACCGAGCCGGCGCACACGAGCCCGCGACCGGGGGACCGCAAGGGGAGACGGCCGCTCATGTTCGCGGAGCCGCCGGTCGGTCATGCGCACTCAGCCGAGGCGGCGGCCGCCCTGCGGGCCGTCGAGGGGTGGACCGGCCACAGCGCCGCCGGCAGCGTTCCGCTCCACCCGGCCGTGGAGTCGGCGATCACCGTGATCCCCACCCTGCTGAGGCGGGGGCCGGTGCGGCTGCGTACGGTGGCGGACGCCGTCCACCTGTCGCCGAGCTGGCTGGCGCACCTGTTCAGCGCGCACGTGGGGATCCCCCTGCGGCCTTATGTGCGCTGGCTACGCCTCCAGCAAGCCATCGGCCTGGTCGCCGCGGGGGAGACGCTGACGGAGGCCGCGCACAGCGCCGGGTTCACCGACAGCCCGCACTTCACCCGGGCCTTCAGGAACACCTTCGGGACCGCGCCATCCGAGCTGGCCGCCGCGATCGACTGGGTGCCCTGAGCCGGGGCTGTCAGCGCAGCTCACGCTTGAGGATCTTGCCGGTCGCCGTCATCGGCAGGCTCTCGCGGAACTCGATGATCCGGGGGTACTTGTAGGCCGCCATGTTCTCCTTGCACCAGGCGACGAGCTCGTCCGCGCCCGCCGGCGCGCCGGGCGCCGGGATGACGTACGCCTTGACCTCCTCGCCGTGCGAGCCGTGCGGCACGCCGACCACCGCCACCAGCGAGACCGCCGGGTGCGTCATCAGCACCTCCTCCACCTCGCGCGGGTAGACGTTGAAGCCGCCTCGGATGATCATGTCCTTCGTGCGGTCGATGATGGCGTAGTAACCGTCCTCGTCGCGGGTGGCGATGTCGCCGGTGCGGAACCAGCCGTCCCGCAGGACCTCGTCGGTGGCCTCGGGCCGCCCGTAATAGCCCTTCATGACGTTGTGCCCGCGGATGGCGATCTCGCCGGGGCCCTCGCCCTCGATGGTGTTCCAGTCGTCGTCCACCAGCCGCATCTGCACGCCCCAGATGGGGAAGCCGATGGTGCCGGGCTTGGTGGGCCGCCTGAGCTGGTTGAAGCTGGCCACCGGGGAGGTCTCCGACAGGCCGTAGCCCTCCAGGATCGGGATGCCGAAGGTGGCCTCGAAATCCTTGAGCACCTCGACCGGGCAGGAGGCGCCGCCCGCCACCGCCACCCGCAGCGTCGTGGGCGCCTCGGCCCCGTCGGCGTGGATCTTCGACAGCAGCGCCCAGAACATCGTCGGCACCCCGGCGAACATGGTCACCTTCTCCTTGCGCATGAGCTCCAGCGCCTCGCCGGGCTCGAAGCGCGGCTGGAGCACGAGGGTGGCGCGGCGGCGCACGCTCACGTTCATGACCGCGGTCTGGCCGAAGGAGTGGAAGAGCGGCAGCACGGCGAAGGAGACGTCGCCGTCGGGGTCGGCGGGGAACATCTCGTTGCTGACGATGGTGTTGGTCAGCATGTTCATGTGGGTCAGCACGGCGCCCTTGGGCTGGCCGGTGGTGCCGGAGGTGTAGAGGATGGCCGCGGTGTCGCCCGGCTCGGTCTGCACCGTCTCGAACTCCCCGGACATGCCGTCCAGCGCCGCCCAGAACGACTCGCCGTGCTCCGACTCGGTGGCCAGCGGGGTGGCGGGCAGGACGAAGAAGTGCTCACAGCCCTCGACGGCGTCGAACGCCCCCCGCCCGCGCGCGCCCATGGGCAGCTCGGGGGAGCCCTCGAAGCAGAAGAGCGCCTTGGCGTCGCTGTCGGTCAGGTGATAGATGATCTCGCGCGGCTGCAGCAGCACGTTGAGCGGAACGACGGTCGCCCCGGCCTTGAGGATGCCGAAGTAGACGAAGGGGAAATAGGGCACGTTCGGGCAGAGCAGCGCGACCTTGTCGCCCCTGCCGACCCCCCGGGCCACCAGGAGGTTGGCCACCTGGTTCGCGACGGAGTCCACCATGGAGTACGGCAGGCGCAGGTCGCCGAAGACCAGGGCGGTGCGATCTGGAGCTTCGCGGGCGCTGTCTTCGAGAATGATCGACAGATTGAGCATCGCGACCCTTTCCACAGGATGTGGGGACATGCCTCGTACGTCCCAAGGATTCCCTGAGGATCCGGGCAGGACTTGTACGAACGTGTCGTCCCGGGGCCGCGTCCACCGGCGATCTCCCCCTTGAGGGGAGGCGCCTCCCTCGCTCTGGGGAGTGACTCCCGGCGCGCGGCTCCTACGGTCGCAGCATGGTTGATTCTGATCGCCCGAGAGCCTGGCCGGCCTACGCGGTGGCGGCGCTGTTCCTCGGCTACGCCGCGGGGAAGGCCGCATTCGCCCTGCAGGCCCGGCTCGGCTTCCCGGGCGGCCCGCCCGTGTCCGCCGCCGAGACCGGCGGCTATTTCCTGGACGCGGCCACCGCGCAGTGGCTCGCGGCCGCGTCCGGCGTGCTGGGCGCGTGCGTCGCCGTCATCACGGTCACGGCGCTGGGGCGCAGGGTGCCCAGAACGCTCATGCTCCTCGTGCTGGCCGGGATGCTGCCGGCCGTCGGCGGCGGCGCCGGAATCATGATCCTGGACGGCTTCGTCGGCATCGGCGTGGGCTGGCGGTGGTATCACGGGGTCCTCGGCGGCCTCGTGATCGGGCTGTTCCTGGAGATGACCAGGTCGTACGCGGCGGTGACGAGACGGGCCCCGGGCCGCCCGGTCAGCGCCGACTCCCCTCGGCGCCGGTGACCGCATCGTGCTGTGACCGCCAGCCGTGGATCAGCAGGTCGAACGCGGTCTCCACCGCCGTGCGCGGATCGTGCCGCCCCTTGGCCATGGTCGGGATCTGCAGGACGAACCGCGCGAGCGCCGAGCAGGCGGGGTCGTCCGGCTCCCGGCCGAGCTCTTCCGCGATCACGGTGCCGAGGGTGATCGCATGCCGCATCCACATGCGTTCCGCGTACGTGCGGAGCGCGGGCGTCTCGTCCACCAGCGCGGTGAACCGGTCGTGACGCGGGTCCGACTCGATCGACACCCAGGACCTCAGCGCGTGGACGCGGAGCGCCTCGACCACGTCCTGGCCTGCGGGCCGTTCGCGGACGGCGGCCACCAGCTCCGCCTCGGTGTCCTCCTCGCGGTCGAAGACCAGCGCCTCCTTGCTCGGGAAGTGCGCGAAGAGGGTCGTCGTCGACACGTCGGCCCTGTCGGCGATGTCGCGGACGCTCGCTCGTTCGAAGCCGTGCTCCAGAAAGAGCTCCATTGCGGCGTCGGCGATGGCCTGCCGCGTCGCGGCCTTCTTGCGCTCGCGACGGCCAACGGCCGGAGAGTCGGGCATGGCGTCACTGTACCCCACAACTGAAACGAGGCAGAAACTGGAACAGTTGCACTTATGTACTCGTTTCTGCTTTGGTGGTCTCCGACCGACGAAAGGAACCACCATGGACTCTCCGACGCCCGCGAACGCGCGGATCAGCATCATCGGCGCCGGCCCCGGCGGCCTCACGTGCGCACGCATCCTGCAGCGGCACGGCATCCCGGTGACGGTGTACGACCGCGATCCGGACGCCGGCTCCCGCAACCAGGGCGGCTCGCTCGACCTGCACGAGGAGGACGGCCAGCACGCGCTCCGTGCCGCCGGCCTGCTGGCGGAGTTCTTCGCGCTGGCCAGGTTCGAGGGGCAGGAAATGCGCCGGCTGGATCCGGCGGGGAGCGTGCTCGCCCACCATCTGCCGGACGAGGGCGAGACGCTCAGCCCCGAGATCGACCGCGGGCAGCTCCGCGATCTCCTGCTGGGCTCACTGGCTGAGGGGACGGTCCAGTGGGGGCGCACTCTCGAAGCGGTGAGCGGACCACCCGAGGGGCCGCGAACGCTGACGTTCGCCGACGGGACGGCTGTCGAGGCGGATCTCGTGATCGGCGCGGACGGCGCCTTCTCCCGAGTCCGTACGGCGGTGTCGCCCGCGACGCCGCGCTACACCGGGGTCGGCTTCCTGGAGGCCTGGTTCGACGATATGGAAAGCGCGCACCCCGAGCTTTCCGAGCTGACCGGAGGGGGCAGCGCCCATGCCGCCGACGGCGAGCGCGGCCTTTTCGCGCAGCGCAACAGCGGCGGCCACATGCGCGTCTACATCATGCGGCGCGTCCCCGTGGACTGGATCGCGGCGAACGGGCTTCGCCCTGGCGACACCGAGGGCATCCGCGCGCGGCTGCTGAGCGAGTACGCGGCCTGGTCGCCGCGGATGCTGCGGATGATCACCGACAACGACGGCCCGTACGTCGATCGTCCGCTCTTCGCCCTGCCGGTGCCGCACGCGTGGGAGCACTCGCCCAGCGTGACGCTCCTGGGAGACGCCGCGCACCTCATGCCCCCGCTGGGCGTCGGCGTCAACCTCGCCATGCTCGACGCCGCCGAGCTCGCGCTCGCACTCGCCGGCTCCTCCACCGTCGGCGACGCCGTGCGCGGCTACGAGAAGTCGATGCTCCCGCGCTCGGCGGAGATGGCCCAGCTGCTCGAAGGCGGCGCCGAGCAGCTCCTGTCCGTGCCCGACCCCGGCGAGATCGGGCGTGATGCCAGAGCCGGCGCATAGGCTCCGCCCGGCGCGGTAGCGGCGGCTCAGCGCGCCTGCCCGTGGCCTGCGTGGCGGCCGGACACCAGCTCGAAGGCGACACCCAGTGCCGCGGCCGCCTTCTCGTCCTCGGTCATCTCCGCGACCGAGGCGGGCAGCAGGAACGGCGGGGCGCCGGCCATGTGCAGCGCCATGACGGCGAGCCGGGCCTTGAGCTGCTCCGCCGGACCCGCCTGCGGCGGAGCGAGGAGCTCGCAGAGGGTGTTGAACCGGTCGAGGACCCGGTGGCCGACCGCCAGCTCGCTCACTCCCGCGTGGTTGGCCTGAGCGAACTGCATGACCGCCGGGAGGCGGCGACCGGCGCCGGTGAGGTAGCGGCGCAAGATCTCCTCGCGGGTCCCGGCGGTCGGCGGTTGCGTGCGGCCCCAGGCGATGAGCTGGTCCATGGAGCTCAGGACGTCGTCGACGACGCTCGTGCGACGGCACGACCAGCGTCGCCCGGCTCATGTGCGACGCCCGGCCCGTACTGCTGGATCTCACCGGCGACGCCGCTTTGGTGGGCGCGGCATCCGGATGGGGACACCGGGTGAGGCTGGTCGCCGGGCAGAGCGACCGGCAGGCTTCACCCGCCGACGCGTTGCTGGTCCGCCCGGACGGCTACGTGGCCTGGGCGACCGGATCCGGCGAAACGTCAACTCAGGCACATGAGGGACTGCGCCATGCCCTGACCACGTGGTTCGGCGCCTCTGCGGATGAGCGGACCGGGAGTTAGGAGGCTCGACGGAGAATTTCCGGTTCTCGAGAAAACGACGTGACCGCCCCGGCGGGTAAATCATGAATAGTCGCAGGTCGCATAGGGTGGCCGAGTTTTCTGGCACGCGCAGGATCGGATTCAGGACGCTGGAAACGCCTTTCTGCGGGCTCGGCTCCCTTTGCTACGCGTGGGTCCTCGTTTGAGTTGAGTGAAGCCCGTGAGTGCTGTTACCTTCGCACGGTGGACGACAGGCGTGCACGGGCGGAGATAATCGAGGACTTCGCGGCGACCCTGCGTGAACTGCGCAATGCGGTCGGCAACCCGCCTTTCCGGGAGATGTCCGGCCGGTCGGGGGCGATTTCTCACACAACGCTGCACGAAGCCACGAAGGGTAATCGGCTCCCGAGTTGGGAGACCACCGTCGAGTTCGCCAAAGCGTGTAATGCGGACCCCGCCGCCTATCGCGAACGCTGGGAAAGGGCGAATCTGGCGGTCAGATCGGCGAACGCAGGCGATTCCCCGATCCGGGTGGACACCTCGGTGGACCATCCGTCCGGCGGGCTCGCGACCTCCGCGGAGCTTCGCACCGTGCACCTCGCCGTCGGGTCACAAGCGCCCCGCTCGGCCGGCGAGGCCACGCCATCCGGGCCTGCGCCGCCGCCACCGTCCGGCGACCTCGCGGGCGGCGGCCGGCCGCCGGTCCCCGCGCCGGGGAGCGGCGGGCGATTACGGCTGAGCCGCCCGGCCGCGATAGCGGCAGCGGCTGTCATCGCGGGGGCAGCGGTCCTCGTGGTGACTTTCGTCAATCGCGGCTCCGAGCCCGAAGAACCCACCCCCACCCCCGCCTCCTTTTCCCATCTCCCAGCCCCCAACACCCCCAAC
>NZ_VCKX01000275.1 GCF_005889725.1 Nonomuraea zeae | reverse complement strand
AAAGCGAAGGGACACTTCGGGGGAGGTGGTGGCGGCGCTCGGGGCGCGTTCGCTGGACGTGGTCGCCACGCTGGCGGTGGGCGGCCCGGTGTGCGTGCTGTCGTCGGCGGATCCCGCGTGCGACGGGCTGGAGGTGGCGCTGAAGGGAGGCCAGGTCGGCGGGACCGACTACCTCCTGCGGGCCGCCGCCGGAACCACCCAGGACGCCCGCTGACCCGCGGACGACCTCCGGGGCCTTGCTCCAGGGCCGGGCACGTGGTCCGGCTCGGGTGGGTGGTCTGGGGTCCGGGGTGCGGGTACGCGGGGCGGCTGGGGTACGCCCGCCGGAGTACGGCGGTGGCCGGGCTCGCACCTCAGCGGGCGCAGGCGCGGACACCTCCTGCGCCCGATGCGGGCGACCGCCCCCGCACGGCACCGTTGGAGCCCGAGGAAGGATCACAATCCCCCAAGGGAGCCACGTCATGATGTACCCGGATCTGCAGGGCAAGGTCGCGCTGGTCACCGGCGGCTCGGGCGGGATCGGGCGCGAGAGTGCCCGGGTGCTCGCCGAGCAGGGCATGCGCGTCGCCGTCAACGGCCGCGACCCCGCCGCCATCGAGTCCGCCGTCAAGGAGGCAGCGGAGTCCGCCGCCAGATCCGCCGCCAGATCCGGGGCCACGTCCGCCGGGGCCACGTCCGCCGGGGGCACGGTGATCGGCGTGGCCGCCGACACCACTGACTTCGCGGCCATCGAGGCGATGCGCCACGAGACCGAGCGCCGGCTCGGCCCCGTGGACGTGCTGGCCGTCTTCGCCGGCGGCGGCACCGGGCGGCCCGCCCCGATCGACCGGATGAGCGAGGAGGACTGGCACGCCACCGTGCACGCCAACCTCACCTCCGCCTTCCTGGTCATCAAGAGCTTCCTGCCCGGGATGCGGGAGCGGGGGAGGGGCTCGATCATCACCATGTCGTCGCTCGCGGCCCGCACCCCGACCGGCGCCTCCGTGGCGTACACGGCGGCCAAGGCCGGTGTCATCGCGCTGACCAGGCAGCTCGCGCACGAGCTCGGCCCGGTGGGCATCCGGGTCAACGCCGTCTCCCCGTCGACGATCATGACGGACCGGCTGGAGCAGCGGATGCCGGCGGAGTTCAAGGAGCGCATGCTGGCCGAGCACCCGCTGGGCCGGCTCGGCACGCCGCTCGACGTCGCGAACGTGACGGCCTTCCTCGCCTCCGACGTCTCCTCCTGGCTCACGGGCCTGACGATCGACGTCGCGGGCGGCAAGTGGATGGCGTGACGGCGAGACCGGTACGGCGCGTCCGCGAGGATGGGCGGATGGATTTCCAGCCCATCGAGCGCCCCGCGCACGCGTTCCAGCAGCCGGTGACCGCCGCCCAGCTCCAGGCGGTCTGCCATCGCGTCTTCGGCCCCGGCGGCCGCGTGTCGAGCGCCACCGAGCTGGGCCTGGGCATGTACAACACCACCTTCCGCGTCGCCGTCGAGGGCCAGGAGCGTCCGGTGATCATCCGGTTCGCCCCCGAGCCGGGCCGGCAGCTCCGCTCCGAGCGGGAGTTCATGCGCAACGAGTACGCCACCGTGCCTCACCTCGCCGTGATCGCGCCGCTGATGCCGCGGGTCATCGCGGCCGACTGGTCGCACGACCTGGTCGGCCGGGACTACCTGGTGCAGACCCTGCTCGACGGCGTCCCGGCCGCCGAGGGCCTGCGCGCCCACCCGCGCCCGTCCTGGACGGGCTTCTACCGGCGGATCGGCGAGATCGCGAAGACCGTCCACGCGGTGCGCGGCCCGGCGTTCGGCACCGTCTCCCAGGCCGCGCACGCCACCTGGAGCCAGGCCGTGATCGAGTCGCTGCACGACATCGCGGCCGACCTGGACGCGGCGAACCTGGAGGCCGCGGACATCCGCAAGACCGCCGAGCTGGCCGCGGAGCACCACGCGGTGCTGGACGAGATCACCGAGCCCCGCCTGCTCACCGGCGACCTGTGGACGGTCAACATCATGATCGCCGCGAACGCGCCGGAGCCGGTGATCACCGGGGTGTTCGACCTGGACCGCACGTCGTGGGGCGACCCGGCGGCGGACTGGCCCATCCGGATGGCGTCGGCCAAGCAGGACGAGCGGCTGGCGTTCTGGGAGTCGTACGGGGAGCCGGAGCGCGGGCCCGCGGCGGTGTGGCGCTCGCGCGTGTATGAGATGCGCCACCTTGGCGCGGTCCGGCTGGAGCACCACCGCCACGACGACGCCGGCGCGGTCGGCAGGTCCTATGAGGCCGGGGCTGCGGTGCTCGCGGCCCTGACTTGAGCGCCGGGAGCAAAGTGAAGTCGATCACTTTGTGTAATCGGCAACTTTTGTCCGGATCCTGTGACACAACCACCGGTGTCAGCGCTGTCAATGGCAGCGAAATATCCCGGATCTACGCAGCTCAGAGGGGTGGTCGGCGGGTTCGGCCGAGGGCTTGTCGATCTATTGTGAGTGACCTGACCGTTACGTCGAACCGTTTCTGACTGTTACATTTTTACATATATTCTGCGCGTTGATCGCCATCTCGACATCATGTGTAAATCTCACGATGCGAGATGGGTTTTCGTTGCGGAGGCGCTTTTCCGGTCGGAAGTTCGCGTCACCGGTCAGCGCGAACGGAGAGTAATGGGCAAGTACCTGCTTCGCAGGTTGGCAATAAATGTGATCTTGGTCGCCATCGCGGCCAGTCTGGCGTATATGCTCGCGGCCACCACCATGAACCCGCGCGCCGCGTACGAGGGACGTCAACCCCCGGTCCCAGCGGCGGTCATCGACGCCACGCTTGATGCCTACAACCTGAACGACAAGACTCCCGTGCTCGTGCGCTACGCGACCTGGGCGAAAGGCGTGGTCACCGGAGACTTCGGCAAGACCTGGAACGGGGGCTCCGTCAACAGCGAGATGGGCCGCCGGATCATGGTCAGCCTGCGGCTCCTGCTCATCGGCACGCTGGTGGGCTTCGCCCTCGGCGTCGTGCTGGGAGCGGTCTCCGCGGTGAAGCAGTACAAGTTCAGCGACCGGTTAATCGGGGTCAGCTCTTTCGTGATCATGGCGATTCCGGTCTTCGTGCTGGCCACTCTGCTGGCCATCGCCACGTACAACCTGAACAGAGGGCTGGGGTTCACGCTGATCGAGTACACCGGCGAGTACAACCCACGGCTGTCGGGCTGGGACCAGTTCCTCAACCGGCTGAACCATCTGATCCTCCCGACGATCTCCCTGAGCCTCGGCTCGATCGCCTTCTACAGCCGCATCCAGCGCAACATGATGCTCGACGTGCTCGGCCAGGACTTCGTCCGCACGGCCATGGCGAAGGGCCTGCGCCGCAGGACCGCGCTCACCAAGCACGCGCTGCGCACCGCGCTGATCCCCTCCGCCACGTACTTCGCCTTCGCGTTCGGGACCATGTTCACCGGAGCCACCTTCACCGAGAAGATCTTCGCCTGGCACGGCATGGGCGCCTGGCTGGTCGACTCGATCAACCAGAACGACGTCAACTCCGTCGCCGCGGTGACCTTCTTCGCCGCCGTCTGCATCCTCGCGGCCGCCTTCCTGTCGGACCTGCTGGTGGCCGCCCTCGACCCCCGGGTCCGGGTGAACTGACATGCGATCGAAGGTCGTCTTCAGGCGCCTGCTGCACAACAAGCAGGCTCGCTACGGGTTCATCGCGCTGGTCCTGCTGGTGGGGCTGGCCTACGTCGGGCCGTTCTTCGGCGCGTACGACTGGACCGACAAGGACTTCATGTCCTTCCTGTCGCCGCCGGACGGTGACCACTGGTGGGGCACCACGTCGATCGGCCAGGACATGTACGCGGTCACCCTCCGCGGCATGCAGAAGTCCATCGTCATCGGCCTGCTGGTGGCGCTGATCTCGACCGGCCTGGCAGCCGTCGTCGGCGCGTTCGCCGGATATTTCGGCGGCTGGGTGGACAGGGTGCTCATGTGGGGCGTGGACCTGCTCCTGGTCCTGCCCAGCTTCCTGGTCATCGCGATCATCTCGCCACGGTTGAGAGACGGCTCCTGGCTCTGGTTCGTGGCGCTGCTCGCCGCGTTCTCCTGGATGATCACCTCCAGGGTGGTGCGCAGCATGACGCTCTCGCTGCGCGAGCGGGAGTACGTCCTGGCCGCCGTCTACATGGGCATCCCGCGCTGGAAGATCATCTTCCGCCATATCGTCCCCAACCTGTCCTCCCTGCTGATCATCGACGCCACGCTCAACGTCAGTGGCGCGATCATCGGCGAGGCGGCGCTGTCCTTCTTCGGCTTCGGCATCCAGCCGCCCGACGTCTCGCTCGGCACGCTGATCGCGTACGGCTCCGGCAACGCCACCGGCTACCCGTGGCTGTTCGTCTTCCCGGCCGGCCTGCTGGTGGCGCTGGTGCTCAGCGTCAACCTCATCGGCGACGGCCTGCGTGACGCACTCGACCCGGGGAGCAACCTGTGAGCATCTTGGAGGTCAGGGACCTCACCGTCACCTTCCCCGGCGGGATCGAGGCCGTGCGCGGCGTGAGCTACGAGGTCGAGCGGGGCGAGGTGCTCGGCATCGTCGGCGAGTCCGGCTCCGGCAAGTCGGTGACCTCCCTCGCCGTCATGGGCCTGCTGCCACGCAACGCCGTGGTCAGCGGCTCGGTCAAGCTGCACGGCCGCGAGCTGCTCGGCATGAAGGAGGACGAGCAGATCAAGGTCCGCGGCAAGACGATCAGCATGATCTTCCAGGATCCGCTGTCGGCGTTCACGCCCGTCTACACCATCGGCGACCAGATCGCCGAGGCCGTCCGCGTGCACCAGAAGATGGGCAAGGACAAGGCCGCCAAGCGCGCGGTGGAGCTGCTCGACCTGGTCGGCATCCCCAACCCGAACCTGCGGGCCAAGGCGTTCCCGCACGAGTTCTCGGGCGGCATGCGGCAGCGGGCGATGATCGCCATGGCCATCGCCAACGATCCCGACCTGCTGATCTGCGACGAGCCCACGACCGCGCTCGACGTCACCATCCAGGCCCAGGTCCTGGAGGTGCTCAAGACCGCGCAGCAGGAGACCGGCGCCGGCATCGTGATGATCACGCATGACCTGGGCGTCATCGCCGGCATGGCCGACCGGGTCGTCGTCATGTACGCGGGCCGCCCGGTCGAGCAGGGGCCCGTGGAGGACATCTACTACCGGCCGCGCATGCCGTACACGATGGGCCTGCTCGCCTCGATCCCCAGGATCGACGGCGAGGAGGGGCCGCTCGTGCCCATCGACGGCAACCCGCCGTCCCCGGCGGCGCTGCCGCCGGGCTGCCCGTTCGCGCCGCGCTGCCCGATGAAGGTGGACATGTGCGACGACGAGGAGCCGCCGCTGACGCCGTTCGGCGGCGGGCGCCACGTCGCCTGCATCCGCTCCCACGAGATCGAGCACAAGGGCCTGACCGGCGCCGACGTGTTCCCCGTGCCGGTGATCCCGCCGAGCGAGGTCGTGCGCGTGCCGCGCGCCGAGCGTCCGACGGTGCTGGAGCTCGACGCGATGATCAGGCACTACCCGCTGATGAAGGGCGCGGTGTTCAAGCGCCGGGTCGGCACCGTGTACGCGGTCGACGGCATCAGCTTCGACATCGCGCAGGGCGAGACGCTGGCCCTGGTCGGCGAGTCCGGCTGCGGCAAGACCACCACGCTGCAGCAGATCATGCAGCTCCAGCCGCCGCAGGGCGGCCGGGTCGTGGTGCTGGGCAAGGACAGCGCCAAGCTGGACAAGGCGGCGCGCAAGTCGCTCCGGAGCGACCTGCAGATCGTCTTCCAGGACCCGATGGCCGCGCTCGACCCGCGCATGCCGGTCGGCGACATCATCGCCGAGCCGCTGCGCGCGCACGGCGAGAAGGACGTAAGCGCCAAGGTGGCCGAGCTGCTGCAGCTCGTCGGGCTCTCGCCCGAGCACGCGGAGCGCTACCCGCAGCAGTTCTCCGGCGGCCAGCGGCAGCGCATCGGCATCGCCCGCGCGCTCGCGCTGGAGCCGAAGCTGCTGGTGCTGGACGAGCCGGTCTCGGCGCTCGACGTGTCCATCCAGGCAGGTGTGATCAACCTGCTGGAGGAGCTGAAGAACAGGCTGGGCCTGTCCTACCTGTTCGTCGCGCACGACCTGGCCGTCGTCCGGCATCTGGCCGATCGCGTGGCCGTCATGTACTTGGGCAGGATCGCCGAGATCGGGACGGTCGGGAACGTCTACGACCATCCCGCGCACCCGTACACGCAGGCTCTGCTGTCGGCGATCCCGCTGCCCGACCCCGAGATGGAACGCACCCGCATGCGGATCCTGCTCGAAGGCGACCTGCCCAGCCCGGCCGACCCGCCGTCTGGATGCAGGTTCCGCACCCGTTGCCCCAAGTTCGCCCGGCTCAGCGAGGGCGAGCGGCAGCGGTGTGTGGACGAGGAGCCCTCGGTTGCCCGGCTCGCGAACGCCGTCGATCACGGCGCAGCCTGCCATTACGCGGAGGAAGTCGAGGTCATTACGGCCTCGGACAATCAGGAGGAAGAGTGAACGTTCGATACCGTGCGGCCGCCGGGCTCTCGGTCCTGGCCCTGGCTGTTGCAGCCTGCGGCGGCGGTGGCGGCAGCGAGGCCAAGAAGCCGAGTGCCGAACAGTCGCAGCAGGCCCAGAAGCAGATGGCGGAGACCCCGGCCTTCAGCATCAACCCCGTCCCCTATGAGCAGGTCAAGGACGGCGGCACGCTCACCCTGGCGATCGGTCAGTGGCCGACCCAGTGGAACGGCAACCACGTGGACGGCAACCAGGCCGACACGGCGACGATGCTCGACCCGATCATGCCTCAGCTCATGATGGCCGACGAGAACGCCACCTTCACGCCGAACCCCGACTACGTCACCGACGTGAAGAACGAGACGGTGGACGGCAAGCAGGTCGTCACCTACACGCTCAACGACAAGGCCCAGTGGTCGGACGGCACGCCGATGACCTGGAAGGACCTTGAGGCGGCGTGGAAGGCCAACAACGGCGAGAACAAGAAGTTCAAGCCGGCCTCCACCGACGGCTGGGACAAGATCGAGTCGGTCAAGCAGGGTGACTCCGAGAAGGTCGCCGTCATCACCTTCTCCAAGCCGTACCCGGAGTGGCAGGGCCTGTTCAACCGGGGCACCTCGCACCTCTTCCCCGCCGAGCACATCTCGACGCCGGAGGCGTACGACAAGGACTACAACCAGAAGATCCCGGCCACCGCCGGTCCCTTCAAGGTCGAGAAGCTCGACGAGGGCACCAAGACGCTCACGCTCGTGCGGGACGACAAGTGGTGGGGCAAGAAGTCCAAGCTCGACAAGCTCATCTACCGGGCCATCCCCGACCCGGCCGCCGAGGTGAACGCCTTCGCCAACGGTGAGCTCGACGCCGCGGAGATCGCGGCCGGCGCCCCCGCCGACCTGAAGCGGGCCAAGGAGGTGCCGGGCGCGGAGATCCGCAAGGCGCTCAGCCCGAACTGGCGGCACATCACGGTCAACAACCAGAGCGAGTTCCTGAAGGACAAGTCGGTCCGCCAGGCCGTGCAGTACGCGATCAACCGTGACGTGATCACCCAGTCCGACCTGAAGGACATGGAGTGGCCGCTGCAGACGCTCGGCAACCACGTCTTCATGAACAACCACAAGGGCTACGTCGACAACTCCGGCGACCTCGGCAAGTACAACCTGGAGAAGGCCAAGCAGCTGCTCGACGCGGCCGGCTGGAAGCAGGAGGGCGAGTACCGCAAGAAGGACGGCAAGGAGTTCGCGCTGAGCTTCGTCATCCCGACGGCGACGCCGACCGCGCAGACGGAGGGTGAGCTCACCCAGGCCATGCTGAAGGAGGCCGGGATCAAGGTCACCATCCGCCCGGTCCCCGTCGACAAGTTCTTCAACGACTTCATCATCAAGGGCGACTTCGACCTCGTCCCGTTCTCCTGGATCGGCACGCCGCTGCCGCTGGGCTCGCTGCCGCAGATCTACAAGACCGGCTCCGAGAGCAACTTCCCCAAGGCCAGTGACCCGGCCGTGGACGCGGCCATCGCGGCCGCGGTGGACGAGACCGACCCGGCCAAGGCCATCGACCTGGCCAACGCCGCCGACAAGCTGATCTGGGACATGGTGCACACCATCCCGCTGTACCAGCGTCCCGAGATCTGGGGCGTCAAGAAGACGGTCGCCAACTTCGGCGCCCGCGGCTACAAGTACTACGACTGGACGGCCGTCGGCTTCACCGGCTGACCTCTCCAGCGATGAGGACCCCCGGCCGGTGCCCCGGCCGGGGGTCTTCCCCTATCTGCCGGTGGCGAACTCCCGCATCGTCATCGGCGGGCGGCCACCGTAGCGCTCGATGCTCTCCGTGACCCGGTAGAGCGGGTGGTCGCCGGACCCGATGAGGCGGAAGATCGCCCACAGGTGGGTGAGGTGCTCCACTGTGTACGGGTCCCGGTAGACGTCCATCGCCCGCGCCGCCCACTCCTCCGGCGGGACGTCCGCGTACTCGACCCCCAGCTCGTCGGCGGCCTCGCCGATCGTCGTCATCTGCCCGGTCACCAGGCACACCGGGTCGGCGGGCGCCTGATCGAGCAGCAGCCCCGCACCCACCCTGGCCACGTCGGCGCCGGCGACGAGCGGGATCCGCGTGTCGCGCGGCCCCAGGGGGAGCGGCAGCCGGCCGCCCGAGCTCGCCACGGCCAGGTTCTCGAAGAACACCGCGGCCCGCAGGTGCACCGCGCCCACCCCGGCCCAGTCGAACACCTGCTCCGACACCCAGTGCCGGCGCATCCTCGGCGTGAGCGCATCCGGCGAGGCGTCCAGCTGCGACACCTCGACCACGCGCTCCAGCCCCTCCTCCTTGGCCGCCGCCGCGAACACGCCGGTGGCGTCGAGCAGCCCCGCGGTCACCGGATAGGTGAAGAACGCCCGGCTGATCCCGCGCAGGGCGGGGCGCACCGACGTGATCTCCCGCAGGTCGCCCGCCACCACCTCCGCGCCGAGCTTGCGCAGCTCCTCGGCCCGGTGGTCGTCGGAGTGCACGAAGGCCCGGACGGCCTCGCCGCGCCGCAGCAGCAGGTCCACGACATGCCGCCCGGTCGAGCCCTGCGGCCCGCCGGCCGCGCCCGTGACGAGGATCATGGCTCGGTCCTTCCCGGCAGGGTGAGGGTGAACAGGCCGAGCCGCTCCAGCTCGCGCAGGAACGGCTCGGCGGGGAAGGCCTCGGCCGGGCCGAAGACGCCGGCGCCGTCCGGGCCCCGGCCGTCGGCCAGGCGTACGGCGGCCTCGACCGAGGCCAGCGCGCTCATCCGCCACAGGTCGTGCCCGCGGGCCTGGCCTGCGGCGCCGCCGTCCGCGGTGATCACCTGGGCGGCGACGGTGAAGTCCGAGCCCGCCCTGGTCTCGGGGTCCACGTCCTCGCTGGTGAACGCCTGCTCCTCCTCGAACGTGTGCGCCGTGAGCTGCGCCTCTACCCGCCGCGTCCGTACGTGCCTGGGCACGGTGACGACCTCGGAGAACGGGACGGGGGCGATCATCGTCCGGGGCCCGAGCGGCGGCGGGAACGGGAAGACGGCGTTGCGCGGCTCGACGTAGCCGACGTGCTGGGCGCCGTCGGTGTAGGTGATCCGGCGAGTGTCGGCGAACAGCAGCTCGGCGGTCTGCTTCGCGGCCGTGGTCAGCCGCCAGCCGGTCACCGCGTAGGCGGTGACCACCCGGTCGATGTCCGTCAGCCCCTCGGCCACGGCCCCGGCGAGCAGGTCGCCGAGCCCGCCGTAGAAGCTCATCGCCGTGATCATCGTGCTGCCCGCCTGCCGCGCGGGCTCTGACATGGTGTCGAACATCCACTTCGTGTGGTGCTGCTCCAGCGCGTGGTCTACGTAGTGGCAGCCGCCCTCGGCCGCGGCCAGCGCGACGGGCCTGCCGGTGTGGGTGAAGGGGCCCGCACAGTGGATCAGCACGCCCGCCTGCGTCGCGAGCGCGCGTAACGCGGCGGGGTCGTCGAGCGCGGCCTCGTGCACGCGGGCGCCGCCGAGCTCGTCGGACACGGTTTTCAGCGCGCCCGCGTCGCGGCCGGCCAGGATGACGTCCCGGCCGCGGGCGCGCAGCTCGGCCGCGACCAGGCGCCCGGTGTGGCCGGTCGCTCCGTAGACGGCGATGGACGGTGAGGACATGGCGCACCCCCATGGTGATTCATACTGTGGGTATGTAACTGTCTTCTGAAGTTACGTACCGCGAGTATGTAAGTCAATGGGGAGCACGATGATCCGCCGTACCCAGGCAGAGCGGTCCGACGAGACGACGGCGCGGCTGGTGCGGGCCGCGCGGGAGCTGTTCGGGGCCGGCGGCTACGCGGACACCTCGATCGACGCGGTCGCCGCCGCGGCCGGGGTGACCAAGGGGGCCGCCTACCACCACTTCGGCGGGAAGCCGGCGCTGTTCCGCGCGGCCTTCGTGGCGGAGCTGGAGACGGTGGACGCCGAGCTGCTGCGGGTCGCCGCCGAGGAGCGCGACCCGTGGGCGGCGCTGCGGCGCGGCTGCCGGACGTTCCTCGGGCACTGCCTCGATCCGGGGTTCCGGCAGATCGTGCTGCTGGACGGGCCCTCCGTGCTGGGCTGGGAGACGGTGCGCGCGATCGAGCACGAGCACATGCTGCGCGTCCTGCTCGACGGCCTGCGGCTGGCCGTGGCGGTGGGTCAGGCCCCTGACGGCGACCTGCCCGCGCGGGCGCAGCTCGTCTTCGGCGCGCTGTGCGAGGGCGGGATGCTGCTGGCCCGTTCCGCCGACCCGGCGGCCGACCTGCCGCGGCTCGCCGCGGAGGCCGACCGCTTCCTGGAAGCGCTCAGGCTGTGATCAGCCGTGCGAGTCGGTGGCGCCGCCCTTGATGGTGAACAGGCAGGACGGGCCGTTCGGGCCGTTGAAGCGGACGGAGTCGAAGAAGTCCCGGAACGAGCTGAAGAAGTTGCCCTTGTCGCGCGGGCTCGTCACTGCCGCGCAACCGTCGTAGTTGGCCTCGGAGAACAGGTGGATGAACGAGTCGGTACGGTTCCAGTCGGACTTGGCGCGGTCGGCCATGTTCAGCGCCGCCAGATCGGGCGTGTCGCCCTGGATCTGGATGATGTCCCCCGTGCCGTCGAGGCCCGAGAACATGCAGTAGTAGCCGTCCTGACAGCGGTCGTAACCGGTGGCCGCCTGGGCGGGACTCGCCAGGGCGGCCAGGGCGGCGGCAGCGACCGGTAATGCCAGCAGGTGAAGCTTCTTGCCCATCATTCCTCCATGGGTGAAACTTTCTTTCGAGATCGAACATACATGGATCGATCTTGCTGGGAAAGGGGTGGGCCGGGTGCGGGTGCGATCACGGTGGCGCGGGGGGCCGTCGTGGGGGCGTCGCGCGTGGGCCGCGGGCTGAAAGTTTCACCCAGTTTCGGAGTGTTTTGCCTGGTGGGGGCAGTGGTTTGCGCGGTGTGGCCGGCCGGGAACGGATGGTGGGGAGAAGGTGACCTAGAGTCCGCTTGGGAGCGCTCCCAAAAACCTTCGAGCCGACCCGGAGCAGCGTGCCATGAGCAACTTCCGCAACCAGTGGGCGATCAGCGCGGCCGTGCCGTTGCTCGTCGCCGCCGCGCTGGTCGTCCCGCCCGCCCACGCCGTGGCCGCCGCGCCGTACCAGGATCCGTCCCTGCCCGTCCCCACCCGGGTGGCCGACCTGATGTCCCGGATGTCGCTGGATGAGAAGCTCGGTCAGATGACCCAGGCCGAGCGCGGCTCGGTCAGCGGCTCCGACGTCACGACGTACCGGCTGGGCTCCGTGCTGTCGGGCGGCGGCTCCGCGCCGTCCCCGAACACGGCCGCGTCCTGGGCCGACATGTACGACAGCTTCCAGAACGCGGCCCTGGCCACGCCGCTGGGCATCCCGATGATCTACGGCGTGGACGCCGTGCACGGCCACAACAACGTCGGCGGAGCCACGATCTTCCCGCACAACATCGGGCTCGGCGCGACCCGCGACCCCGCGCTGGCCCAGCGGATCGGCCGGGCCGTCGCGGAGGAGGTGTCCGGCACCGGCATCGACTGGAACTTCGCCCCCTGCCTGTGCGTGGCCCGCAACGACCGGTGGGGCCGCACGTACGAGTCCTTCGGCGAGACGCCGGACCTGCCGTCCTCGATGTCGGCGATCGTGACCGGCCTGCAGGGCACGGCGCTGAACGCCCCCGCCTCCGTGCTGGCCACCGCCAAGCACTACCTCGGCGACGGCGGCACCACGGGCGGCGTCGACCAGGGCGACGCCCAGATCTCCGAGGCCGACCTGCGGGCCGTGCACCTGCCGCCGTTCAGGGCCGCGGTGGAGCGCGGCGTCGGCTCGGTGATGGTCTCCTTCAGCAGCTGGAACGGCGCCAAGCTGCACGGGCACCAGTACCTGATCACCACGGTGCTCAAAGGCGAGCTGGGCTTCTCCGGGCTCGTGGTCTCCGACTGGAACGGCATCGACCAGATCGACGGCGCCGCCGGCACCTCCGCGCTCGACGTGCGCACCGCCGTCAACGCGGGCATCGACATGGTCATGGTGCCGACGGCGTGGCGGCAGTTCATCGACCTGCTGCGGGCGGAGGTGCAGGCGGGCCGGGTGACGACCGCCCGCATCGACGACGCGAACCGGCGCATCCTGACCAAGAAATTCGAGCTGGGCCTGTTCGAGAAGCCGCTGACCGACCGGTCCTACACCGCGACCGTGGGCAGCGCCGCCCACCGCGCGCTGGCCCGCGAGGCGGTCGCCAAGTCCCAGGTCGTGCTGAAGAACAGCGGCAACGTCCTGCCCCTGGCCGCCACCGGTGGCAAGATCTTCGTGGCGGGCAAGAGCGCCGACAACATCGGCTATCAGAGCGGCGGCTGGACGATCTCCTGGCAGGGCTCCTCCGGCAACATCACGCCCGGCACCTCCATCCTGCAGGGCATCAGGAACAGCGCGGGCTCGGGCACGACCGTCACCTACAGCCAGAACGGCAGCGGCATCGACTCCTCCTACCGCGCCGCGATCGCGGTGGTCGGAGAGACCCCGTACGCCGAGGGCCAGGGCGACCGGCCGGGGAGCCTGGGCCTGGACACCGCCGACCTGAACACCCTCGCCACCCTGCGCGCCTCCGGCGTCCCCGTCGTGGTGGTGCTGGTCTCCGGGCGGCCGCTGGACATCGCCGCGCAACTGCCCGGCTGGAACGCGCTGGTGGCCGCCTGGCTGCCGGGCACCGAGGGGCAGGGAGTGGCCGACGTGCTGTTCGGTGCCGTACAGCCGAGCGGGAAGCTGCCCATGACCTGGATGAGCAGCGCCTCCCAGCAGCCGATCAACTCGGGTGACGGCAAGACGCCGCTGTTCCCGTACGGGTTCGGCCTGACGTACGAGCCGGCACAGGGGGACACCAGCCCGCCCACCACGCCCGGCACGCCGGTCGCAGGGGCGATCACCTCCTCGTCCGCCGGCCTGACCTGGCCGGCCTCGACCGACAACGTGGGCGTGACCGGCTACGACGTCGTACGCCTGCAGGGCACGGCCGAGACCACGGTGGCCACGCCCGCGACCGCATCCGCCGCGATCACCGGCCTGACCGCGAGCACGGCCTACACCTTCGCCGTGTACGCCAGGGACGCGGCGGGCAACCGCTCGCCCCGCTCGGCGACGGTGTCGGTGACCACCACCGGCTCGGGCGGCGGGACCGGCGCCTGCTCGGCCACCCCGTCCACGCAGAGCCAGTGGGGCAACGGTTACGTGATCCAGGTGAACGTGACCAACACCGGCACCACGGCCACGAACGCCTGGACCGTCACCTTCACCCTGCCGCCGGACCACCGGCTCACCGGCTCCTGGAACGGGACCCTGACCGCGAACGGCCAGACGGTCACCGCCCGCAACGCCTCGCACAACGGGACGCTCGCCCCGGGCGCGAGCACGTCGTTCGGCTTCCAGGCCGCCCGCCCCGACGGCGACACCCGCCTGCCGTCGGGCTACACCTGCGGCTGACCACGGCCGGCGGGCGGCGGGGTTCTCGGAACGAGCCCACCGCCGCCCGTCCGGGTCCGGGTCCGAGCCCGAGTCCAAGCCCGAGCCCGAGCCCGAGCCCGAGCCCGAGCCCGAGCCCGAATCCGAGCCCGAGCCCGAATCCGAGCCCGAATCCAGGGACGGATCGTCACCGATCCACGTGCAACCGGTCGAACTCCACGAGTGGTGTGGCTCCGGCGAAGTTGCGGTCCACCTCGGCCCGCTCCGCCGCGCTCGGGTTCGCGTTGGTGCAGCTCACAGGCGCGCTCGACCCGGACATCAGGTCGGTGCAGAGCCCGGTCCGGCGGTCGGGCAGGCCCAGGATGTGGCCGATCTCGTGGGCGGCGATGCGGACCGGGTGGTAGCCCTGGGCGGTGGCCTGCCGCCCGATCCAGATCGTGCCGCGGCCCAGGCTGGTGGGCAGCGCCCGCGGCCAGCCGTTGTCGGCGTAGACCACGAACTGCGCCGGCGTCCCCTGGATCAGCCGGACGTTGGTGACGCTGGAGTTCCAGATCTGCGCCGCCTGGTTCACCGCGCTCACGAACTCGGCCGCCCGGCTCGCGTCGTACCTGAGCACCCTGACCAGGGCGGCGGCCTGCGCGGGCGAGGTGACGAGCAGGAAGGTGAGGGTGAGGGCGAGGGAGAGCACGAGACGAAGAGGTCTTGACACGGAGCCTCCTCCGGGAGTTGGGGGTGCCGTCACGGTACGCGCACCACCTCGTCCGGGAGATATGTCAGATCGCCTCTATCACGGTGTTATGGGGTGCGATCAGCGGATGGTCTGCCTGCTATTGACCAGGGGGTTGTTCCTGAAGACGGCGCTGACGCCGCACGGGTTCGCAGCGACACCGTCAGGCTCTGGATGACGACGTCGGAAGTGCCGGGAAGCTCCGTGCGGGCGGCGAGCCGGAAATCGCCCGGTCCGGTCACGGCGCCGCCGCTCCCCGAGACGCGGAAGAGGCCGCGACTGCCCGCGCGATGTCACGATCGCATACACATGAACGCCCGCAGGGAAACTGTCAGTGTTCAAGGGCACACTCTTTGTATGCCCGAAGAGCCCCTCGAACTCGGCGAGATCTCCGTCTCCGACTGGCATGCCCACACCGACAAGGTCGCCGAGGCCGGCTTCCTGGCCATCGCCAGGCGCCTGCCCTCGCTCGTGCGCCAGGCCATGCGCATGGCCTGGGGCGCGAGCCCCCGCGACACCCTGGCCACGATCGTCCTCAACCTGCTCGGCGGGGTCTTCACCGCGTTCGGGCTGCTGGCGACCACCGGCGTGCTGACTGCGCTGTTCAGCGCGGGCCCGACGCCCGACCGCGTGAGGGCCGCGCTGCCCAGCCTCGCCCTGGTCGGGGCCGCGGCGGTGCTGCGCACCACCACCCAGGCCGGCGCGGGCTGGGCCCAGTCGCGCCTCACCCCGCAGATCGCCCGGCTGGCCGAGGAGCGCCTCTACGGCCTGACCAGCCGGGTGGAGCTGGTCTCCTACGACGACCCCGAGTTTCACGACTCGCTGGAACGTGCCAGAAACCGCGGCCTGGTCACGGCCGACTGGGTCGTGACCACGGCCGTCGACGTGGTGACCGCCCTGGTGGGCATCGTCGCGGTGGCGGGCGTGCTCGGCGTGCTGCACCCGGTGCTGCTCCCGCTCCTGCTGCTCGCGGTGCTCCCCGACGCCTGGGCCGCGGTCCGCAGCGCCCGCATGCGCTACGCGACCGTCTACAGCCTGATTCCGGCCCGGCGGCGCAAGTGGATCATCGCCGAGCTGCTGGCCAACCGCGAGTCGGCGGCCGAGGTGCGCTCGTTCACGATGCGCGCTTTCCTGCTGCGCATGTACGACGCGGTCGCCAGGGCCGAGCAGGACGTCATGCTCTCGCTGGCCAAGCGGCAGACCTTCGCCCGGCTGGTCGGCGAGGCCCTGGGCGGGCTCGGCACCGCCCTGGTCTACGTCGCGCTCGGCATCCTGGTCGCCGTGGCCGCGATCCCGCTCGCCGTCGCGGGCACCGCCGTCCTCGCCATCAGGTCGGGGCAGAGCTCGCTCAGCAGTCTCATGTTCGCCACCAACCGCCTCTACGAGCAGGGCCTCTACTTCACCGACTTCCTGGAGTTCTGCGCCGACGCCGAGCGCCGCCTGACAAGCGCGCGCCCGGTCGCCGTCCCCGAGCGGTTCGGCCGGATCACCGCCGAGGACATCTCGTTCACCTACCCCGGCGCCGAGGAGCCCGCGCTGCGTGACGTGTCGATCGAGATCCGGCAGGGCGAGGTGATCGCGTTCGTCGGCGAGAACGGCTCGGGCAAGACCACCCTGGCCAAGATCCTGTCCG
>NZ_VCKX01000274.1 GCF_005889725.1 Nonomuraea zeae | reverse complement strand
CCCCAGCCCCAGCCCCGACTCCAGTGACACCGACGACACCGCGTCCGAGGATCCCGAGAGCACCCCGGCCACCACCACGACCCGGACCCCGTCGGGCGGGGTGCAGACCGGGGGCGGCGGTGAGGCCGGGCCCGACGGCCGGGTGCTGGTCGCGGCGGGCTCCGTGCTCATCCTCGCCTCCCTCACCGGCCTTCTCCTGCGGCGGCGCAGGCGGGTGGCCGTTCCCTGACCTCCGCTCCGCCCTGGGGACATCGGCTCGGCGGCCCGTGGTCAAACGGTTGAATTCTGGCGGCGACAGGGTTACGGTTCACCCCAATTAATCATCGTAATCTGTCATATTTCATCGATTGCGACCCAGTTGGAGGTTGGCGGGAGCATGCCGAGAACACTGTTGAGCGTCCTGGTGGCGGCAGGCTTGTTAGCCGCGATGACGCCTCCGGCCGCCGCGGCCCAGAAGACCGTCGTGTACGTGGCACCGGACGGCAGGGCCGGCGCGACCGGCACCCGTACGGACCCGTTCGCCACGGTCGAGCAGGCCCGCGACGCGCTGGCGGGCAGGACGAGCGCACGCCGCCCCGGCCTGGTCTACCTCCGGGCGGGCGTCTACCAGACGGCCGAAACCATCGAACTCAGCGGCCCGGCGCACTCCTACGTCACCTACGCCGCCTACCCGGGCGAGCAGGTCGAGCTCGCCGGCGTGACCACGCTCGCGCCGGACCGATTCCGCAAGCTGAGCGACGTCCCCGAGGGCGAGGCCAAGTGGTCGTCGCGGGCGCGCGTCCCCGGCTCGGCCGCCGATCACGTCTACGTCTACGACCTGGCCGCCGAGGGCATCCCCACCGGCGAGATCAACAAGAACGGCTTCAACTGGCAGCCCCGGCCGTTCGCCCCCGAGCTGATCACCGATGACACGGCCCAGACGCTCGCGCAGTACCCGAACGGCGCCGCAAAGCTGGACAAGACCGGCCTCAGCGTCAAGGAGGCCCCCAAGGGCGCCCGCGACTACTTCTCGGACAAGACCGCCGACGGCAGCACCATGCCGTACGAGGACATGCTGAACCTGCCGGGCCCCGTCTACACCGCCGTGGACCCCGCCGTCGCGAGCCGCGCCGCCGCGTGGGCGCCGCCGCCCGGCGGCGCGCCGGACAACACGGTGTACGAGACCGACGGCTGGCTGGCCGGCTATTTCGGCAACAACTACGCCAACGACCGCGTCCGCGTCGCCTCCGTCAGCGGGACCGAGCTGCGCACCCGCTACCCCACGATGTACGCCGCCACCGACAAGTGGACCTCCTTCGTCGCCCAGAACGTGCTGAGCGAGCTGGACGCCGAAGGCGAGTACTACATCGACCGCCGGCCGGGCGCGGGCACCCTCTACTACTACCCGCCGGGCGGGACGGTCGAGGGCAAGGAGATCAGCCTGACCTCGTTCGACGCGCCGTTCTTCGCGCTGGAGAACGTGCGGGAGGTGACGCTCAAGGGCCTGCGGCTGAACGGCACCACGGGCACCGGCGTGCGCCTGCTCGACGCCGAGTCGTGCACGATCGACGGCCTGGAGATCCTCAACGTCAGCATGGACGCGATCGCGATCGGCGAGGCCGCCGACGCGATCACGGCTGTCGCCGAATACCGCACGAGCAGGGGCGGGCACCGCAACAAGGTGATCAACAGCAGGCTGCACGACCTGGGCGGCGGCGGGGTGTTCACCGCCGGCGGCGACCGCGACTCGCTGGAGCGCGGCGACCACGTCGTGGAGCACAACGAGATCTACGACTTCTCGAAGCTGGCCACCTACACCCCGGCGGGCTACCTGTACGGGGTCGGCAACACCTTCCGCTACAACCACGTCCACGACGCGCCCCACATGGCCATCCAGATCATGGGCAACGACATGGAGGTCAGCCACAACAGGTTCGAGAGCCTGGTGACGCACGCCTCCGACCAGGGCGTGATCTACGCCGGGCGCGACTACACGTACCTGAACAACGTGATCGCGTACAACCTGTTCAAGGACGTCGGCGCGGCCGGCAACCAGGCGATCTACATGGACGACGGCATGTCGGGCATGGTCGTGCACCACAACGTCTTCGACACCGCCCAGCACGGCCTGTTCTACCAGTCGGGACACAGCAACGTGGCCTCGGACAACGTGTTCAAGGACATCAAGTACATCGGGCACGACAAGCTCTACCACGAGGGCGGCAAGCGGCTGCCGGTCGCCAACTCCAAGGTCGTCGTCGAGCGCTTCAACGACATGCTCAAGGCGGGCGACGGCACCGGCTTCACCAACACCCAGGCGAACATCGACAGGTGGTACCGCCACTACGGCAGGCAGTACCCGAACATCCGCGACTGGTACGTGCCCGCCGACTCCCAGGGCCGGGTCTGCGCGGCGGTCGGCGCCACGGAGTGCACGGACGAGCAGGTGTGGAGCAATCCGGACTCGGTGTACGTGCCGTCCCACAACGTGCTGACCCGCTCGGTCAGCATCGCCACGGGCGGCTTCGCCTACACCGACGACGCCGCCGGGCTGAGCGTCAAGACGTTCAACCCGGACTTCGACTCCTACAACGTCAGGGCGGACAGCTCCGCGGCGGCCGGCTTCGACCCCGCCACGGGCAAGTTCGACCCGCGGACCACGCCGCTGGCCTCCGCCGAGGGCTTCGGCCCGCAGTGGGTGCGGGAGTGGAACAGGAGCTTCACCCTGGACGGGATCGGGCCCCGCTGACCAGGGTCAGGTGAGAACGAGCTGGCGGGTGATGCTGGGATCGGTGATCGCGGCGTCGCCCGCCAGCAGGAACGCCTTGGACAGGATGACCGACAGCATCCCGCCGTCCTCCTCGAACGGCAGGAAGACCGCCTGGGCCGGGCGGCCGGGCCCGGGGACGATGCACAGGTAGGCGTCGTTCGGCTCCATCAGGATGTTCCCCGACCCCAGATGGATCTTGTACGTGCGCCGGTCCCCGCGCACGCGCAGGAACCGGTCCGTCAGCTCCACCCGGCCGGCGATCTTCAGCCGGGGCAGGAGCCGGCTCAGCGCGTCCCGCCGCATCCGGGCACTCTCCTGGAGCTCCCCGAACCCGTAGGAGTGCCAGTAGTCCTCGTGCCCGGGCATCGCCTGATCGGCCAGCCCCAGCGAGGCGACCCCCACGGCGAGATCGGCGTCGCGCAGCACCTCCGACAGCACCAGCGGCGGCACCTCGGCCAGCGGCGCGTCACCGAGCGACAGGGAGCCGGCGCGCTGGAAGCGCAGCGCCTCGGTCTCGCAGAAGGAGGCGCTCCCCCAGCCGTCCGCCTCAGGATCGCCGGTGACGTGCATCCCCCAGCGCACCCGCCACCCGGACAGCTCCTTGACGGCCTCACCCTCGTTGCCGCCGCATTCGTAGTCCCAGTGGCCGATCGACAGGTCTCTCCAGCCGCGCTGGTTCAGCAGCGCCTTGGCCTGCCCGTAACGCAGCACGTGGCCGGCAAAGCGGTTGGACAGCGTGCGGGTCTCCTCCTCCGCCGGGGTGAGCAGGTAGATCTCGCGGAAGGCCTGTTTGTACGGCTGGCGTACCCCCAGCTCCAGCAGGTGGTCGCGCCAGGCCCGCACGTCCTCGACCGGCTCGCGGATCGGGTGCCAGAGCCTGATGGGCGACTTGGGGCCCGGCCTGGCCCGGCCGCCGTGCGGGCCCGCGAGCTCCCAGCCGGTCTCCGTCCTGACCGGCAGCCCGGCGAAGCCCTGCCCCATCTGCCAGATCAGGTCGCGGGCGTAGCGGCCGGTCACGGGGTGGTCGAGGAAGAGCTCGGTGACCTGCGCCCAGTCCCACCGCCGCTCCTCGATCAGCGCCCGCTCCAGCCGGAACCGCTCGGCGGGCAGCGTCTGCTTCAGCTCCTTGAGCGTGGCCTTGAGCTCGGCCAGCGCCGGATCCTTGCGGATGGCCTGGGGCGCGGACTTCACGGCCCGGCCGGCCGGGTTGACGAAGCTCAGCGCGGGGCCATCGGCGTGCAGGCGGACGAGGTGGCCGCCGATCTTCTCCTCGCGCACCCCGTCGGCGTCCAGCCCGAACGCGGGGACCGTGCGGTCGAGCAGCTGCTCCCGGCTCAGCCCCGCGGCGGCGGCCACCGCGTCCAGGGTCTCGGCCACGCCGGCCAGCACGGACTTCCTGCGCACCTTGACCTGGACCCTGGCCAGCGGGCTCACGGTGTCGAGACCGCCGCGGCGGGCCAGGACGTTGACCGCGGCGTTGGCGAGCTTTTCGCTGCGGCAGTTCGCGCCCGTGCCGCCGAATCCGGTGCCGCAGGTCACCGCCAGGTCGCCGAGCAGCCCCGGCACCCACGGCCGGTCGATCAGCTCGCAGGTCCACACCATGCCGCGTACCGGCAGGATGGTGCGCTCGTCGAGGAAGACCGTGAGGGCCCGCTCGCCGTGGGCGGTGATGCGGCGCTCGGCCGGCGTCTCGCGATGCGCCGCCACCCGGGTGAGGATGTCGCGGAGCACCGTGACGGCCTCGTCGGTCAGCAGCCGGCCGGCCTTCTCCAGCCATTTGTCGCCGGGCTTGCCGGATCTCGTGCGCACCCAGTGCTTCAGCAGCGGCAGGACGGCGGGGGCGGCCAGGCGCGGGCCGTAGTCCTCGGCCATCGCGCGTGCGATCGGGTCGAGGTCCCAGATCAGGTTGCGCACGACGCCGGCCGGGCCGTTGGCCGCGGGCTCCGTCAGCAGGTCCGTGAGCCGCTCGCCCAGCGCCTCCCATGCCTCCTTGTCGTGTTTGCGAGACCAGTCGTACGGGTCCATCAGCACGCGGCGGCGGTCGGGGTAGTCGAGTGACCGCGCGATGCTCGTCGGGATCCGGTAGACCTCCTCGAAGTCGGGGTGCCGCCAGGCCCTCAGCGAGTAGGCGACCGACCACAGGAAGACCGCGTCCTGAGCGGCCCACGGGGTGTCGCCGCCCGCGATGTCGCGCACGACGGCCAGCAGCGCCGGGTCGAGGCCGCGGCCGGCCCGGAAGGCCAGGCTGAGCCGGAACTGCGCCCAGTACGCGTACATCCGCCGCTCGGTCCCGTCCGCGCCGGGCCGGCCGCCGTCGTCGAAGCGGGTGAAGAGCGCCCGCGTCGGCGGGTCCGCCCACTCGCCGCTCCAGCCGATCAGGCGCGAGAAGTCTTCGAGGACGCCCACGTCAGCCGCCGACCAGCGGCACGAGCTTGACGAATGACACGACGGGATCGACGGTCAGGTCGATCGTCTCCGACAGGTCGTCGATCTGCCGCTCCCCCACCAGCAGCAGGAACCCGTTGCGCTGGAACGCCCGCTCGGCGATGTCGGCCTGCCGCTCCCAGTCGATGCGCCGGGCGGCGCCCATCCGGTAGCCGTTGAGCTCCACCTCGGCGTCCACCGGCCGGACCAGCCCGGTGAAGCGGGAGGCGGGGTCGGCGTTGTGGCGGGCCACCTCCTCCCGGACGCGCAGGCGGACGAGCTCGCGGGCGGAGATGCGCTGGGGCAGGTCGGGCAGGTCGAACTCGGCTAAGTGCCGGCCGGTTGCGCTCTCGTCCCTGAAGGTGACCGTGGCCATCTCATGGCTCCATCGTCGTCGTAGATCATCTTGACTATCCTTGGATATCAGCCGCCGCCGACAGAACAGCCGGACTGGCGCAACGGCGACCCGGGAGCGGCGCTTGATGTATGACCCGATCCTCTGCGGGCTCGCCGCGAATCCGGAACTCCCCGCCGAACTGGTCGATCTCCTGATCGCCAACGCCGACGACGTACTCGCGGCCGAACTGGCCGAGCGGGAGCGCCTGTCCAGCGCCCAGATCAGCGCGCTTGCGGACCGTGATCAACAGTCGGCCGTACGGCTCGTCCAGCGCGGCCTTCTGGCGGTCGACCGGATCGACCCCATTACGCAGCCGGTGGCCGCGCTCGCAGCGCTGGAACAGGGCGTCGAGCGTCCGGAATGGGCCCGCCTCCTCATGACGGCTCCGGCGCCCGAGCACCGGGAGCAGCTGGCCGCCTGCCCCGACCTCCCGCCGGATGTCGTCGATCATCTCGCCGATGACCCGGACATCAGCGTCGTCATCGAGCTCGCGTTGTGGACGCCGGACCCGTCGGTGACCGCCGGATTAGCCGGGCACGCGCACGCCGATGTTCGGGCCGGTGTCGCGGCGAACGAACACACGCCACCTGCCGTGCTGGCGGCCCTGCTCACCGGGGACGAGGCCGAGGCGGCGACTCGATGCCTTGTCTGCGATGAGGACCCGCGCGCGATGCCCTGGCCCGACGCGTGCACCGGTGCGCACGAAGCGGCCGTCCACACGATGTACGAGCGCGCACTGCGAAACCCGGCCACTCCCGTCGGCCTGCTCGCCCGCTTCGCGGACCATCCGTCCTTCATCCTTCGGGACGCGCTGGCTACCCGTGAGGATCTTCCTCAAGCGGTGTACGAACGGCTTGCCCGGAGTCCCGAGCCAGGGGTGCGTGCCGCGCTCGCAGCCAACCCGGCGATCTCCGCCGACCTCATGCGGGTGCTCGCGTGCGACGCGGATCTCGCCGTGCGGCGGGGTCTCGCGGTCAACCCGCACATTCCCCTTGACCTTCTCACGACGCTTGCGGAAACTCCGAAGATCGGCCCGGCGGTCTTGCCCGCGATCGCCGCTGCCTCGCCGGAGCAGGTCGAGGTACTCGCCCGATCCACGGCGGCCACGGTTCGGATGCTCATCGCGGCCCGAGACGACCTGCCCGCCGGCATCCGTGACCTGCTCGCCGCCGACCCCGACGCGAAGGTCCTCAAGTCGATCGCCACCCACTCGGGCCTTTCCGCAGCTCAGCTCAGCGCGATGGTCGATCGGCACGGTCCACGCGTCGCCGTCCGTCTCGCGCGCAACCCGGAGACTCCGCCCGCCCTGCTGGAGCGCATCTCCAGACTCCGGCCACCCGTCCCGAAAGCGCTGCGAGAGATCGCGAAGCAGCCACAGGCCGGCGTGCCCGCGCTGGTCGCCTGCTTGGCAGACCCGAGGGCAAGGCCGGTCGCCGCCGGCCATCCGGCGCTGCCACCCGAGATGATCGTCGCCCTGCTCGACGACGACCAGCCGGGCGTCGTGGAGAACGCGGCCGCCAACCCGTCGCTGCCCGTCCCGGTGATGATCGATCTCGTCCGCTCAAGGTGACCTGGTCAACCCAGAAGACGGCATGAATCAGGCCATCGGAAACGCGAACAGCGCACCCCTTGTGATCAAGGAGTGCGCTGTTCGATCGTGCGGTGCGCCGCCAGGGACTCGAACCCCGGACCCGCTGATTAAGAGTCAGCTGCTCTAACCAACTGAGCTAGCGGCGCTGGCAGAGAGGAATATACCGGTGATCCGCATCCTGGTCGAATCGGTATCAGGCGGACCCGACGCGCTAGAATAAAGTTCGGCCACGCGCTCCGGCAGACAGGATCATCGATGTTCGACTCGCCCACCGACGTGACGGAGCGGCTCGCCGCCTCGGACTATCTCTCCGACGACGCCATCTCCACCTCGGTGTTCCTGGCCGCCGCGCTGGGCAAGCCCCTGCTGGTGGAAGGCCCGGCCGGAGTCGGCAAGACGCAGCTCGCCAAGGCGGTCGCCCAGGCCACGGGCGCCGAGCTGATCAGGTTGCAGTGCTACGAGGGCCTCGACGAGGCCAGGGCGCTGTACGAGTGGAACTACAAGAAGCAGCTCCTGCGGATCCAGGCCACCAGCGCCGACGACGACATCTTCAGCGAGGAGTTCCTGCTGGAGCGCCCGCTGCTCAAGGCGATCAGGTCCAGCACCCCGACCGTGCTGCTCATCGACGAGACCGACAAGGCCGACGTCGAGGTCGAAGGGCTGCTGCTCGAGCTCCTGTCGGACTTCCAGGTGACGATCCCCGAGCTGGGCACCATCGTCGCGACGCGCAGGCCGTACGTGGTGCTGACCTCCAACGCGACCCGCGAGCTGTCGGAGGCGCTCAAGCGGCGCTGCCTCTACCTGCACATCGAGTACCCGACCCCCGAGCGGGAGCGGGACATCGTGCTGGCCCAGGTGCCGAGCATCCGCGCCGACCTGGCCGAGCAGCTCGCGAGGACGGTGGCGACGCTGCGCGCTCTGGAGCTGAAGAAGGCCCCCTCGGTGGCCGAGACCGTGGACTGGGCCAACACGCTGCTCGCGCTCGGCCGCGAGGAGCTGGACGAGGCGACCATGGCCGGCACGCTGGGCGTGGTGCTCAAGCACGTCTCCGACCAGACGCGGGCGATCAAGGAGCTGGGGCTGCCCGATGCCTGAGCGCAGGTCGCTGGTCGACAGGCACGTCGGGTTCGTGCACGCGCTGCGCGACGCGGGGGTGCCCGTCTCGCTGGCCGAGGGGCTGGACGCCGCGCGGGCGCTGCGGGTGATCGAGCTGGCCGACCGGGAGTCGCTGCGTGCCGCCTACGCGGCGACGCTGGTGAAGAAGCCCGCCTACCGGCCGGGGTTCGACGTGCTGTTCGACCTGTGGTTCCCGGCGTCCACGAGCGGCATGTCCGCCCTACGGCCGGACACCGCGATTGACCTGGAGACGGCCGAGGTCAGCGAGCTGCGCGCCCACCTCGCCATGCTCCTGTCCGGCGGCGGCACCGAGGCGGAGATGCGCGAGTTCGCGCAGGCCATGGTCGAACGGTTCGGCCGCCAGCAGGCCGGCCCCGGCCGCCAGAACTGGTTCTCCTACAGCGTCATGCGCGCCCTGTCCCCCGAGACGCTGATGGCCGGGATCCTGCGCGAGGTCCTCCAGGGCCGCGAGCGCGGCGGCCTGGCCGAGAAGACGGTGCGCCAGCGCGTCAACTCCGGCATCAAGCGCTTCGAGGACGCCGTGGCCACCGACGTGCGCCGCCGCATCGCCGAGGACTCCGGCATCGAGCGCATCGCCCGCTCGGCCGTCCGCCCGCCGCTCGACCAGATCGACTTCCTGCGCATCACGAAGGCCGATCTGGCCAAGCTCCGCAGGGAGGTCTACCCGCTGGCCAGACGCCTGGCCGCGCGCCTGACGATCAAGCACAGGAAGGGCCGGCGGGGGCGGCTCGACTTCCGCAGGACGATGCGGGCCTCGCTGCAGAGCGGCGGCGTGCCGCTGACCACGCACTTCAAGCCGCCCCGCCCGCACAAGCCGGAGCTGGTCATCCTCTGCGACACCAGCGACTCGGTCTCGTCGTTCGCCCACTTCACGCTGCTGCTCACGTACGCGCTCAGGGAGCAGTTCACGAAGGTGCGGGCGTTCGGGTTCGTGGACACGGTGGACGAGATCACCCGGTTCTTCGTCCCCGGTGCCGACGTGGTCGAGGCGATGACCAAGCTGGCGGACGAGGCCGACATGGTGCGCTTCGGGCGTACCAACTACGGGCACTCGCTGGAGCGCTTCGCCGAGCGCTACGGCGACGCCATCGGGCCCAAGACCTCGCTGCTGATCCTGGGCGACGCCCGCTCCAACTACCAGCCGCCCGCGCTGGAGGTGCTCAAGTCGCTCACGAGCCGGGCCCGGCACGCCTACTGGCTCAACCCCGAGCCGAAGCAGCAATGGGACACCGGCGACTCGGTCGCGAGCGACTACGGAGCCGTCGTCCCGATGTCGGAGTGCCGCAACGTCGCCCAGCTCACCGCGTTCATCGAGACCCTGGCCTGAGAGGCGCGGCCTGAGAGACCCGGCGCGGCCTGAGAAGCCCGGCCGGCCTGAGAACCCCCCGGCCGGAGGCAGCCCCCGGCCGGTCAGACACCCGCGCGAGCACGGGCATCGGGGTCAGACCCGCTGCAGCTCCCTTGCCGCGGTGCGGGCCAGGAGCTCGATCTGCTCGTCGTTGAGCACGTCGCCCTCCACCGACCTGATCACCTTCGCGATCAGCTTCGGCTTGGTCAGCGTGAGCCCCTCCGCCATCACGATGCCGCCCTTCGGCAGCAGCCCGCAGTGGACGGCGAGCACCGGCGAGATCGTGACCGGGACGCGGGTCTCGCGAGACAGCAGCTCGGCGAACGCCTCGGCGGTCTCGACCAGCGACTTGGCGGTCTTGGTGCCGTACTTCTCGCCGAAGAACAGCCGCCCCGCGTAGCAGGCGATCTCGGTGTCGGGGCTCCAGGACTCGTTGTCGATGATCCACACACCGCCCGGACCGATCACCAGGTGGTCGATGGAAGCCTGACCGCGGATGGCCCGACCGTCCAGCACGGCGTATCCGTGCCTGCCGAGGGATCTGCGCAGGATCCTGCCGGTGATCGCCTCACCGCGGCGGGCCCCACGCCAGACCGCGGTCGCGTGGAAGGATCGCCAGTCGAGGTACCAGTCGCCGCCGGCCACGATGCCGCCCAGCAGGAGACCGATCAGCGGCGACCAACCCGCCAGGTCGAACCTCAGCGCGAGCGCGACCCCGATCACGAATCCCACACCGGCCTTGACGTAGCGGGCCTTGCGCCGGTTCTCGGCGTCTTCCCGCCAGAACTTCTCGTACCACCACTGCGGGGACGACCCTGTGTACTTCTCGTTGGGTTGCACGTAGATAGAGCCACCGGGCACGGCAAACTCCCCGAATGAGTAGATGATTGCAGGATCTGCCACGCCGAAGATCCCTCGCCGGTCAAGTGATACCCGTCTCTCAACCAAGGCGAGCCTAAGGTGACGGAATTAGTACCCGCAAGACCAGCAAATGAGGTCGACCGACCAGTCGGTATGCTAAGGCGGGTGACCAAGGGGGACATGTGAAGGAAGAACCGGTCAGGCAGCGCCTGCTCGCCGAGGCGACCAGGCTGTTCGCCGAGCGCGGCTTCGAGGGCACCTCGGTGCAGGAGATCGTGGTGGCGGCCGGCGTCACCAAGGGCGCGATGTACCACTACTTCGACTCCAAAGACGATCTGCTGCACGAGATCTACGCCCGGGTGCTCCGCATGCAGATGGACCGGCTGGCCCAGATCGCCGACGGTCCTGGCTCGCTCAAGCAGCGCCTGCACCGGGCCGCGGCCGACGTCGTGGAGACCACGACCGCGAACCTCGACGACTCCAAGATCTTCTTCCGGTCGATCCACCTGCTCGCCCCGGAGACGCAGAAGAGCGTGCGCGCCGAGCGCCGCCGCTACCACGAGCGCTTCCGCGCGCTCGTGGCCGAGGGGCAGCGCGAGGGCACCTTCAGCGACCGGGTCCCCGCCGAGCTGGTGGTCGACTACTTCTTCGGCTCGGTGCACCACCTGGGCACCTGGTTCCACGCGGCGGGGCCGCTGACCGGCGCCCAGGTCGGCAGGCACTTCGCCGACCTGCTGCTCACCTCACTCGGGGCCGGGGACGTCGACGAGTGAGGCCAGCGCCTCCCGGTGGTCGCCCGGCGTGCCCAGCGCGATCTCGGTGGCCTTGGCGCGCTTGAGATAGAGATGCACGGGATGCTCCCATGTCATCCCGATCCCTCCATGCAACTGCAGGGCCTCCTCGGCGGCGTGCACGGCCACCGCGGCGTTCCACGACTGGGCCACGGCCACGGAGATCGCCGATCCGTCCGCGGCGGCGCTCCTGGCCGCCGCCCGCGCCCGTACGACGTCCAGCCACAGGTCGGCCAGCCGGTGCTTGATCGCCTGGAACGAGCCGATCGGCCGGGCGAACTGGTGGCGCTCCCTGACGTAGGCGAGGGTCGTGTCCAGGCACCACTCGGCCACGCCGAGCTGCTCGGAGGCCAGCAGCCCCGCCGAGAACCGCAGCACCTCCGCCACGTCGCACGGCCCCAGCGGCCGTGCCTGCGCGCCGTCGAGCGTGACGGTCGCGACCGGCCTGGTCAGGTCGAGGGACGGCACGACCTCCGCCCGCGCCCCCTCCACCGCGTAGAGCTCGCCGCCCACCGGCACCAGCAGTACGTCGGCCACGTCCGCCCCGGCCACGCCGGCGACCGACCCCGTCAGCCGCCCGCCCTCCAGCCGCACGGACGAGCCGTGCGCGGGCCGGTACGGGGACGCCGAGAACGACACGGCCAGCGCGGCCGTCCTGCGCCCCTCGGCCAGCTCCCCGAGCAGGGCGTCACCCGAGGGCAGCAGCGCGTGCGTGGCCATCACCGAGCTGGTGAGGAACGGCACCGGCGCCACCGCCCGGCCCAGCTCCTCCAGCACCACGGCCGCCTCGCTGGCCGACGCGCCCGCGCCGCCGTGCTCCTCGGGGACCAGCAGCCCGGCCACCCCGATCTCGCCCGCCAGCGTCTTCCACAGGTCCAGGTCGTAGGGCTCGGACTCGATCCGCTTGAGCACCGCCGACGGCGGGCAGCGGTCGGCCAGCAGCCCGCGCACCGCGGCCCTGAGCTCCTCCTCGACCTCCGAGTACAACAGCGTCATGGGTCGCTCACCGATCCCCGTCATCGCGGCAGGTCCTTCCAGGGCACGTCCTTGTCGACGCGTGGTTCTGAGGGCAGGCCGAGCACCCGCTCGGAGATGATGTTGCGCAGGATCTCCGAGGTGCCGCCCTCGATCGAGTTGCCCTTGGCCCGCAGGTAGCGGTAGCCGGGGCCGCGGCCGTAGAAGTCGACGTTCTCGGAACGGCGGAAGGTCCAGTCGTCGTAGCCGAGCTCGCGCCTGAACTCCACGTCGAACCCCGACAGCGCCTGGTTGAGCTTGGCGAACGACAGCTTCATGCCCGAGCCCTCCGGCCCCGGCTGGCCCGCGACGAGCTGCTCGCGCAGCCGCGCGCCGGACAGGCGGGTGACCTCGGCCTCCACCCAGAGCGACAGCAGCCGCTGGTGCAGGTCGTGGCTGCGCAGCTCGGGGTGCTCGCGCCAGGCGTCGAGCACGGCGGCCACCATGCCGCCGCCGCGCCGCACGGGCGCGCCGCCGATGGCGACCCGCTCGTTCATCAGCGTGGTCTGGGCGACCCGCCAGCCGTCGCCGATCTCACCGAGCCGCAGGTCGTCGGGGAGCCGCACGCCGGTCAGGAACACCTCGTTGAACTCGGCCTCGCCGGTGATCTGCCGCAGCGGCCGCACCTCGACGCCGGGGGCGTGCATGTCACAGATGAAGTACGTCATGCCGCGGTGCTTCGGCACGTCCGGGTCCGTACGCGTGACGAGGATGGCCCATCGCGAATGATGCGCGCCCGAGGTCCACACCTTCTGACCGTCGACCACCCATTCGTCCCCGTCCCTGACCGCGCGCGTGCCGAGCGTGGCCAGGTCCGACCCGGCGCCCGGCTCGCTGAAGAGCTGGCACCAGATCTCCTCGCCTGTCCACAGCGGGCGCAGGAACCGCCGCTTCTGCTCCTCCGTCCCGAACGCCAGGATCGTCGGCGCGGCCATCCCGAGGCCGATGCCCTGGACGCCGCCGTTGATCTGCGGCGTGCCGGCCAGCTCGCGCTCCACGACCTGCTGCAGCTCCCGCGACGCCCCCAGACCGCCGAGCCCCTCGGGGAACCACACCCAGGCCAGCCCGGCGTCGAACCGGGCCCGCAGGAACTCCAGCCGGTCCCCGCCCGGATCGTGCTCCCCGAGGAACGCGGCCACCCGCTCCTTGATCTCCGCCTCGTTCACATCCACCTCTTGATCTCGCGATAGGCCAGTGACCGCTTGTGCACCTCGTCCGGACCGTCCGCCAGCCGCAGCGAGCGGGCGCCCGCCCACAGCGCGGCCAGCGGGAAGTCCTGCGAGACGCCGCCCGCGCCGTGCACCTGGATGGCCTTGTCCAGGATCCATTCGACGGTGATCGGCGTGGAGATCTTGATGGCCTGGATCTCGGTGTGGGCGCCCTGGTTGCCCACCGTGTCCATGAGCCAGGCCGTCTTGAGCACGAGCAGGCGCAGCTGCTCGATCTTGATGCGGGACTCGGCGATCCAGTCCTGCACCACGCCCTGCTGGGCGACGGGCTTGCCGAACGTGGTCCGCTCCAGCGCCCGCCGGCACATGAGCTCGACGGCGCGCTCGGCCATGCCGATCAGGCGCATGCAGTGGTGGATGCGGCCGGGCCCGAGCCTGGCCTGGGCGATGGCGAAGCCGCCGCCCTCCTCGCCGATCAGGTTGCCGGCCGGCACGCGTACGTCCTCGAACACGATCTCGGCATGGCCCCCGTGGTCGGCGTCGGTGTAGCCGAAGACGTGCATGCCGCGCTTGATGTGCAGGCCGGGGGTGTCGCGGGGCACCAGGATCATGCTCTGCTGGCGGTGCTTGGGCGCGTCGGGGTTCGTCTTGCCCATGACGATGAAGATCTTGCACTCGGGGTTCATCGCGCCGGAGATGAACCATTTGCGGCCGCTGACGACGTACTCGTCGCCGTCGCGCGTGATCGAGGTGGCGATGTTGGTGGCGTCGGAGGAGGCCACATCGGGCTCGGTCATCGCGAACGCGGAGCGGATCTCGCCGTCGAGCAGCGGTTGCAGCCATTCCTTGCGCTGCCACTCGTTGCCGAACATGGCCAGCACTTCCATGTTGCCCGTGTCGGGCGCCGCGCAGTTGGTGGCCGTGGGGGCGAGCGCCGGGCTCCGGCCCATGATCTCCGCCAGCGGCGCGTACTGCAGGTTTGTCAGCCCGGCCCCGTGCTCGCCCGGGAGGAACAGGTTCCACAGGCCGCGCTTCCTGGCCTCGTCCTTCAGGTCGGCCATCAGCGGCGGCGGGCCCCAACCGCTGGTCGCAACCTGTTCCTCGAAGGCGGGCTCGGCGGGATAAACGCATTCGTCCATGAAGCGCAGGAGTCGTTCGCGCAGGTCCTCGGTGACGGTGTCGAAGGCGAAGTCCATGACCGTGAGCCTACCGACCGGCCGGTATGAGTGTCGACAGGTGGTTCCCCGCAAAAGTGGACAGGTGGCCATCAACGTGATCCCACGCACCACCTAAGGTTGCCGCCATGACCGCGAAGCTGCCTGCGCCCGTGGCGCTCGAGAACGATGTCGTCCGGCTCGAGCCGCTCACCATGGATCACGTTCCCGACCTGTTCGCCGCCGGCGGCGGGGACCCGGACGTCTGGCGCTGGCTGCCCGCCGCCCCGGTGTCCGAGGAGGAGCTGGGGAAGGTGGCCAGAGGGCTGATCGACGACGACCAGCACGTCCCCTTCGCGGTGGTGCTCAAGGCGAGCGGGCGGGCCGTCGGCTGGACGACGTACGCCGACGTCCCCGGCTTCGAGCAGAGCGTCGAGATCGGCTGGACCTGGTACGGCCGGGCCGTCTGGCGCACGGCCGTGAACACGAGCTGCAAGCTGCTCCTCATCGACCACGCCTTCGAGCTCGGCTACAACCGCGTCCTGCTCAAGACCGACGTGCTCAACCTCCGCTCCCAGCACGCCATCCAGCGGATCGGCGGGCTGCACGAGGGCACTCTGAGGCGGCATCGGAAGAGGCCCGACGGCACCTGGCGCGACACCGTCTATTTCGGCATCCTCGAAGAGGAATGGCCACAGCACAGGGCACGCCTGAACAATCGCTAGGAAGGCGGCGTCTCATCCCGCATGACTGATCGGCTGGGAGGCTACTGGCTCGGAGCCCGGCTCGACGGCGGCGGGCAGGTCATCGTCCGCGAGGCCTATGACGAGTCGGGTGCCCGCCATGCCCTGGGCGTGCCCTCCCTGCCCGATGCCGCGGCCCGGGCCAGGCTCGCCGCCTCGGCCGCGGCCGCCGGTCAGGTCCGCTCGCTGTCGGTCGCCAAGCTGACGGAGGCGCGGCTGGACGGCGAGCCTCCTTACCTGGTCAGCGAGTACATCGAGGGGCCGACGCTGCGCCAGGTGGTGGACGGGCACGGGCCGTACGCGGGTGACGACCTCTACCGGCTGGCCGCGGCCACCGCCACGGCGCTGGCGGCCGTGCACGAGGCGGGCGCGGTGCACGGGGCGCTGACCCCGGACAAGGTCGTCCTGGGCGCGACCGGGCCGCGGCTCGTCGGGCTCGGTCTGGGATCGGGGCCGGGCGGCGACGGCGAGGGGCCGTCGGGGGATGTGCACGCCTGGGGGCGGCTGCTCGTCTTCGCCGCGTACGGCTCCGGCGACCGATTAGGCCACGGCGAACGGCTGGACCGCCCCTTACGCGGGCTGGTGGCCGCCGCGCTGCACCACGACCCCGACGCCCGCCCGAGCGCCCGCCAGCTCCTGATGTCCCTCCTCGACGCGCCCCAATCCCAGCAGGGCCGCCTGCTGCCGCCGGGCCCCATCCACGACCCGCCGCTCGGCGACCGCGCCGAGGCCGTCTATCTGGGGCTCAGCCCCGCGGAGCACGATCTGGTGCCCGACGTCTTCCTGCGGCTGGTCGGGCCGGACTCCGACGGCCTGGACGCCGTCGCCCCCACCCCGAGGGACGAGCTGATCGCCGGGCGCAGCACCGAGGAGGTCGCCTCGATCGACGGGGTGCTGAAGGCGTACGCGGAGGCGGGGCTGATCACGGAACGGCCGGACCCGGCCCCCGGGACGCTGGCCATCACCCATGGGGCGCTCCTGCGGGCCTGGCCGCGGCTGCGGGAGTGGCTGGACGGCGAGCGGGACGGGCTGCCGGTGCACCGGGAGCTGGCGCGGGCGGCGCGGCGGTGGGAGGC
>NZ_VCKX01000273.1 GCF_005889725.1 Nonomuraea zeae | reverse complement strand
GCCGCTCGAGTACCCCGAAGGGCCTTTCCGCTCGACTTGCATGTGTTAAGCACGCCGCCAGCGTTCGTCCTGAGCCAGGATCAAACTCTCCAAACAATGCTTGGAAAAGTGGTTGAATCCCAACCAATAAGGAATCCATCAAGAATCCGAAAACCCTTGACGGGGTTATGCATGGTTAATCATGCACTGGCTTTTAACACACTGTTGAGTTCTCAAGAAACGGACGCGTACATCCCCACCAGAATCATTACGATCCCGGCTCGGAGGCGTTCATTTCGTTCTGCGTTCTTTCGTTGTGTCTTAATTCTTTCAGCCGTTCCAGTCTCTGTCAAATTGACCGGACTTGCTCGACCTGCGGGAATTAAGCTCTGCCCCGTTTCCGGGACAACCCCTCTAACTTACCAGCCCTTCCGGACAGATGTGAAATCATCCGGAAGTTCAGTGAAGAAAGTGGGATTTGCCGGGCATCCTCTGAGTTCTGCGAACCCCTTGATCGCCCTGCGCGAAGCAACTCTAGCAGTCCGCCGCCCGTGCTTCGGCACACTCAGGTAATCATGGGGTCGTTCCCTCACCACCAGATGCTCAAACCTGGCCGGTCAGCGTCCTGGACGGCCCCTCCGAGTCAAGCCGACAGCAAGTCATCCGCAATCGCCTCTCTGTACGAAGTACCTACGAGCAGACTGCGCTCTCGGAGGTGCCCGCTATGACCCGCTCGGAGTTCGATGACATCCGCGCCTTTCTCGCCGATGGGGCGACTCATGCCGGGGACCTGCTGAGAGTCGCCCGAACTCTCATCGACGACCTGGAGCACGCACGCATGCGTGAGGCCGTGCTGCGTACTCACTATCTGCGCCTGCTCACGGCCGCGCGGGCGAGTGTCGCGGCGGAGTCCGTGGCCGCGTCCGACCCCCTGGCCTTCATCAAGCACGAGCTCGCCGAGAGGGGGCAGCTGCCTGAGGACGGCGAGGCCGTGCAGCGCATCCTGGCCGACGCCGGCACGGCGGCCGCACTGCTCGCCGCCATGGAGGGCGCCACGCCGAAGAGGCCGAGCGGGATGCGCCTGCGCCGCTGCGTCGGCACCGGCAGAAGGCTGCCCAGGTAGCCGTCCGCGTCCTCCTCGGATGTAGTCGCCCGTCCCAGGTAACCGTCCTGCCGACGTCACGATCCCCCAGGTGACCGCTCTCCCTAGGCCAGGGCCTCCCCAGGTCGCCGTCCTCGCCGGAGGGCTGCCCCAGGCGAACGGTCTCCAGGAGTGGTCACTCGGGCAAGGAGCGCGACCCGGGATAGACCCAGACTCTCCGCTGACCGCACGACAACTCCGGGCATACCGGACCTTGGCTGGTCGGCTGTAAGACTTCGCATATGTGGCAGCGCAGCTTGAACTGGGCGGCGATTCTCCTAGTCGGGACATTTGGCCTGATGTGGGTGGGCGTCGTCGTCTACGCCGATGAGACCTCTGCCACCTGGATGCGAATCGCCCAGATCATCTTCGGCATCCTGCTGGCCGGCTGGGCCCTGCAGAAGGCGATCTCGATGTTCAGCAAGATCTGAGCCCCCGCCGAAATCCCCGCTATGACTGGAACCGGTACCCCATGCCCGGCTCGGTCAGCAGATGCACCGGATGCGCCGGGTCGCGTTCGAGCTTGCGCCGGAGCTGGGCCATGTACTGGCGCAGGTAGTGCGTCTCCTTCAGATACGCATCTCCCCACACCTCGGTGAGCAGCTGCCGCTGGCTGATCAGCTTGCCCGGGTTCTTCAGCAGGATCTCCAGGAAGTGCCACTCGGTGGGCGTCAGGCGCACCCCGCCCGAGATCGTCTTGCTGGCGAGGTCGACGACGTGATCCCCCAGCCGTACCGTGGCGGGCTCCTCGTCGTGCCGGCTCGTGCGGCGGGTCACCGCGCGGACGCGGGCGAGCAGCTCGTCGATGCCGAACGGCTTCGTCACGTAGTCGTCCGCGCCCGCGTCCAGCGCGTCCACCTTGTCCGTGCTGTCCGCTCGCCCGGAGAGGACGATGATCGGGATCGAGGTCCAGCCCCGCAGGCCCTGGATGACCTCCACCCCGTCGAGATCGGGCAGGCCCAGGTCGAGGATGACCAGGTCGGGATGCCACTCGGCGGCCTGGCGCAGCGCCGAACCCCCGTCCGGCGCGACCGCGACCTCGTACTGCCTGGCCGTCAGGTTGACGCGCAGCGCCCGCAGGAGCTGTGGCTCGTCGTCCACCACGAGTACGCGGGTCATGCGGCTCGCCGCAGCGAGATGGTCATGGTCAGTCCCCCTCCGGGTGTGTCCTCCGGCACCAGCGTGCCGCCCATCGCCTCGGTGAGGCCCCGCGAGAGCGCGAGACCCAGCCCCACCCCCGCGTGGCTGTCACGGTCACCGAGCCGCTGGAAGGGCATGAACACCCTTTCATGCGATTCCGGCGGAATGCCGGGCCCCCGGTCGGCGATGCGGATCTCGACGTTCTCGCCGTGCCAGCTCGCACTGACGAGCACGCCTCGCCCGGCCGGGCTGTAGCGGACGGCGTTCGCCATCAGGTTGACGAGCACCCGCTCCAGCAGCGCGGGGTCGGCCATGAGCTCAGGAAGCCCGGGCGGGACGTCGGCCTTGATCCGGTCGCTCACCGGGCCGAGTTCGTCGATCGCGTGCGGCAGGACGTCCTCGATGGCCACCGGGGTCAGCGCCACCCCGAGGGCTCCGGCCTGGAGGCGGCTCATGTCGAGCAGGTTCGAGACGAGCCGGTTCAGCTTGATCAGCGACTCGTCGGCGGTGGCGAGCAGCTCGGCGCGGTCCTCCGGAGACCAGTCCACGTCGGTGCCGCGCAGGCTCTCGACCGACGCCATGGCCGCGGCCAGCGGGGTGCGCAGGTCATGGCTGACGGCGGCGAGCAGGGCCGTACGCATCCGGTCCACCTCGGCCAGCGGCTCGGCGCGCTCGGCCACCGCCCGCAGCCGCTGCTGCCGCAGCGCGACCGCCGCCTGGGCCGCGAACGCCTCCAGCACCCGCCGATCGCTGGCGTCGAGCAGCCGGCCCTGGGCGGCGAGCACGAGCCCCTCCTCGATCACGACATCGTTGTCGGCCTCTCCCGGGCTGGTGGACGGCGGGCCCCCCGAGGTGGAGACGATGCGCCAGTCGTCGGGGAAGGCCTCGCCGGTTCGTTCGAGCAGGGTCACCGACGTCATGCCGAACGTCTCGCGCAACCGGCTCATCAGCGACGGCAGCGCCGCCTCGCCTCGCAGCACGTGACCGGCCAGCGTGGACAGCACTTCGGCGTCGGCCCGCGAGCGCGCCGCCTCCCTGCTGCGCCTGGCGGCCAGGTCGACGACCGTGCTGACCATGGCCGCCACCAGCACGAAAATGGCCAGGGAGAGCACGTTCTCGGGCTGGGCGATCGTCAGCGTGCGCACCGGCGGTGTGAAGAACCAGTTGAGCAGCGCGAACCCGAGCACCGCCGCCGTCAGCGCCGGCCACATGCCCCCGGCCAGCGCGACTCCCACGACGAGCAGCAGGAAGAGCAGGATCTCGGTGGGCAGGGCGAGGTGCAGCGGGAGCAGCGCGGCCGTGAGCAGCGGCAGGCCGAGCAGCGCCAGCGCCCAGCCGGACAGCCGGCGCGTGCGCGTCAGCGCCGCTCCCGAGCCGGCCCGCGCCCGCCCCTTCCGCACCGCTTCGTGCGGGACCATGTGCACGTCGATCGCCCCCGCCAGCGTCGCCGTCGTCACGCCCACTCCACGCGACAGGATCTGCGCGAACCGCCCTCTCCTGGACGCGCCGAGCACGAGCTGGGTGGCGTTCACGCCGTGGGCGAAGTCGAGCAGCGCGCGCGGGATGTCGTCGCCGACCACCTGGTGGTAGGTCCCGCCGAGGTCCTCGACGAGCGTGCGCTGGCGGACCAGGTGGGCGGGGTTGGCGCCGGAGGACAGGCCGTCGGCCCGGGTGATGTGCACGGCCAGCAGGTCCGCGCCCTTGCTGCGGTCGGCGATGCGCGCGGCCCGCCGTACGAGCGTGTCCCCTTCCTTGCCTCCCGTGAGCGCGACGAGCACCCGCTCACGGGTCTCCCAGGTGGTCGCGATGGCGTGGTCCGTACGGTAGCGGTCGAGTTGCTCGTCGACCTTGTCCGCCACCCAGAGCAGCGCGAGCTCCCGCAGAGCGGTCAGGTTGCCGACGCGGAAGTAGTTGGCCAGCGCGGCGTCCACCCGTTCGAGCGGGTAGATGTTGCCGTGCGCCATCCGGCGGCGCAGCGCCTCGGGCGCCATGTCCACCAGCTCGATCTGGTCGGCCCGGCGTACGACCTCGTCGGGCACCGTCTCGCGCTGGGGCACCCCGGTGATCTGCTCGACCACGTCGTTCAGCGATTCGAGGTGCTGGATGTTGACGGTGGAGACCACGTCGATGCCGGCGTCGAGGATCTCCTCGATGTCCTGCCAGCGCTTGGCGTTGCGGGAGCCGGGCACGTTCGTGTGGGCGAGCTCGTCGATCACGGCGGTCTTGGGGGCCCGGGCGATGACCGCGCCGGCGTCGAGCTCGGTGAACGTCGCGCCCCGGTAGGACAGGGTCAGCCGGGGCAGGATCTCCAGGCCGTCGAGCAGGCGGGCCGTGCGCTCCCGGTCGTGGGTCTCGACGAGGCCCACGACCACGTCCTTGCCCCGCTGACCGGCCCGCCGCGCCTCGCTCAGCATGGCGAACGTCTTGCCCACCCCGGGCGCCGCGCCCAGGTAGATGCGCAGCCTCCCGCGGGGCCTGCCTTCCATTCCTCCAGGTTACGGCTGGTACGGCGGCGCGACTCCCCAGCCCCAGTGCGGCACCGGAGCCTGCGCGGGCGGCTCCGCGCCGGGCTGGGAATTCTGCCGGGCCAGCCTGGTGCCCCATTCGATGTAGCCGGCGAACGCGGCCCTGAACTCGGGGTCGTCGGGCAGCCCCACCTCGTCGGCCGCGTCCATGAGCAGGCTCACCCACCTGCGGCGCTGCGGCTCGGTGATCGCCTTGCCGAGATGGTGGCGGAGCATGGCCGGATAGCCGCCGCGCTCCTTGGTGTAGCGGTCGGGCCCGCCGAAGACCTCGCTGAGCCACATGGCGACGTGTCGCGGATGGCCCGGGTCCATGTGCGCGAACAGCGGCCCGATCAGGTCGTCCTTGACGACGCTGCGGTAGAACGTCTCGGTCAGCCGGTCGAGGGCCTCGCTGCCGCCCGCCCACTCGTACAGGGTCGGCACTGCCTTTTCAGTCATGTAATCATGTAATCACCTGCGTGCTTCGCAGACAATCCATGGTGAGTGCCGGAGAAATGAGAAAGACCCGGCCTCCGTTTCCGGAGACCGGGTCTTCTTCTTCTTGGTAGCGGGGGCAGGATTTGAACCTACGACCTCTGGGTTATGAGCCCAGCGAGCTACCGAACTGCTCCACCCCGCGTCGGCGTGACAGTCATAACTATACCCCCTGTCAGCAGTGGAATGTCCCGGACTTCAGATCGATCTTCCGGGCGCATTTCCACCGCCGCACAAAAGGCAAAGGCCCGGAGGACGAACCTCCGAGCCTTCCACTTGGTAGCGGGGGCAGGATTTGAACCTGCGACCTCTGGGTTATGAGCCCAGCGAGCTACCGAACTGCTCCACCCCGCGTCGTTGTGTGTCTCAACCATATCGGCGACGCAGGGTGGGCGCAAACTGAATGGCCTACGACCCCGTCGGTGACGGTGTCGGTGGTGGTGAAGCCGTGGTCGAGGCCGTCGGCGACGCTGACGGCGATGCGGACGCCGACGGCGCGGCCGACGGGCTCGCCGACGGGGCGGGCTGACGCGAGTTCGCCCCTTCGAGGGCCTTCAGAGCTTCCTCCAGCCGCTTCTGGGCGGCGCCGTAGGCGTCCCAGTCGGGCGGGCTGGCCTGCAGGGCCTTCTGCGCGTCCTCGTAGGCCTTCTTGGCGTTGGAGATCGCCGAGTTGAGCGCCGTGTTGGTCTGGCTCGTCGTCGGTGTGGTCTGCTCCTGCTGGCTGGGTTGCGTGTTCTGCTCGCCGCCGAAGATCTCTGTGAGCGCCTCTTCAAGCGTGCGCGCCACACCGATCTTGCTGCCGAAGGACACCAGGACCCGCTGCAGGATCGGGTACGGCTCCTGTCCGCCTCCCGCGGCCACCTGGATGTACACCGGCTCGATGTAGACCAGGCCACCCGCGTACGGGAGCGTCAGGAGATTGCCGTACCGCACCGACGAGGCACCCACGCCCAGCAGGTTGAGCTCACCGGCGAAGCGGCTCTGGAAGGAGTTTTGCGCCTGCCCTGGACCCGGTATGGGTGTGCTGGACGGCATGCGCAGGATGCGCATCCGCCCGTAGCCCGAGCCGCCCGACGAGTCGACCGCCATGAACGCCGCCAGGTTGGGCCCCTGGCGCGGCACGAACGTCGTCGTCAGCGAGAACGTCGGCGAGCCGCCCGGCATCGTGGTGGTCAGGTAGTAGGGGGGCTGCTTGATGTTCTGGGAGCCCTGGGTCGGGTCGTTGGGGACGTTCCAGAAGTCCTGGCCGCTGTAGAAGGCGGCCGGGTTGGTGATGTGGTAGCGCGACAGGGTGTAGCGCTGCACCTTGAACAGGTCTTCCGGGTAGCGGACGTGGTTGCGCAGATCGGCGCTCATCTCCGAGGCCGGCCTGATGATGCCGGGGAAGGCGTTGCTCCACGTCTTGAGCACCGGGTCGTTGTTGTCCCACCCGTAGAGCTTGACCGTGCCGTCGTAGGCGTCGACGGTGGCCTTGACCGAGTTACGGATGTAGTTGATCTTGTCGCTCGGCTGCTGGGCGATCACGCGGCGGTCGGTCGTGGTGTCGCGCGTCATGTCGCCGAGGCTCTCGCTCTGGGCGTAGGGGTAGTCGTTGGACGTGGTGTAGCCGTCCACGATCCAGGTGATGCGCCCGTCGACGATGGCCGGGTAGGGGTTGCCGTCGAGGGTCAGGAAGGGCGCGACCTTCTCGATCCGCTCGCGCGGGTTGCGCACGTACAGGATCTTGGAGTTGTCGTTGATGTCGCCCGAGAGCAGGATGTTCTTCTCGCCGTACTTGGCGGCGTAGACGAGCCGGTTGAGGAACGAGCCGACGGGCACGCCGCCCTGGCCGGTGTAGGTCGTGTTCTTCTGGCCCGTGCCGCCGGTCTCCGGATAGTCGAGCTCCTGCGGGTTGTTCGGGTTGCCGCCGGCGATGACGTACGGGGCCGAGCTCGGGTGCTCGCCGAAGTAGACGCGCGGCTCCTGGAGCTTGGTGCTGGCCGCCAGCGGGCCGGTGACCGGCATGTCCTTGGCGTCGTAGTCGGGCAGGCCGCTGGTGTCGACCTTGTTGCCGGGGGCGGCGACGAAGCCGTAGCCATGGGTGTAGACCAGGGCCTGGTTGATCCAGTTGTTCTGGCCCTCGGGCGGCGCGGTCAGCTCGCGTACGCCGACGATGTGGTCGATCAGCTTGCCGGTGCCGTCGTTGTAGCGGTCGACGTCGAGCGGCTCGGCGAAGCTGTAGAAGCCCCTGATGCGCTGGGTCTGCTCGTAGGTGGAGGAGACCAGCGCCGGGTCGAGCAGCCGGACGCCGGAGACCGAGGTGTCGCCGTTGTCCTGGACCTTCGCCGGGTCGGCCACCGCGTTGTACGTCTCGACCTCTGTCTTGTCGACGTTGTACGCCTGCCGCGTCGCCTCGATGTTGCGCTGGATGTACGCGGCCTCCTTGCCCTGCTGGTTGGGCTTGACCTGGAACTGCTCGACCAGCGCGGGGTAGACGCCGCCGATCAGGACGGCCGAGAGCACGAGCAGGCCGAAGGAGACTCCCGGCAGCATGCCGCCGGGACGCACGACGCCGGCGAAGAACAGCACGGCGCAGATCAGCGCGATGATCGCGAGGATGGTCTTGGCCGGCAGCACGGCGTTGACGTCGGTATAGGAGGCGCCGTGCACGAAACCGCGGTCGGAGAAGACCAGACCGTAGCGGTCGATCCAGTAGGCGACGGCCTTGAGCAGCACGAAGATGCCCAGCAGCAGCGACAGGTGGGTGCGGGCCGCCCTGGAGGCGTGCACGCCCGGCGACTGCAGGCGGAAGCCGCCGTACAGGTAGTGGGTGATGGCGGCCAGCACGATCGAGATGATCACGGCGGTGAACAGGAAGTTCAGGACCATCCGGATGAACGGGTAGTCGAACATGAAGAACGACACGTCCATCTTGAACAGCTGGTCCTGCTTGCCGAACGACGCGCCGTTGATGAACTGCAGCCACGTCTTCCACTGCCCCGCGAACGAGGAGCCGGAGAAAAGGGCGAGCAGGCCCATGCCGACGATGAAGATCAGCTTGCGATGGGGGTCCAGGGCCATGCGATAGCGGTCCGCACCGCTCCCGCCGCCGAAGGACGCCGGCCCGAACATCGGCCGCATCCGGAAGGCCAGCAGCATGTTGCCGCCGGCGATGCCGACCATCAGCACTGCTCCGACCAGGAACAGCACGATCTGGGTCAGCAGCACACCGGTGAAGACCGTCGTGAAGTTGGTCGAGTCAAACCATAGATAGTCGGTGTAAATGCCCGAGAAGAGAAAGAACAAGGCAACGATCGCCACTAGGGCGATCGCTACAGGCAGAAGCAGTCGCGGACGGCGGGGCAAGCGCATCGCCCTGCCGGCTCCTGGGGTCCGGAAGCTCAAGGCCAACCCCTCGTCGTAATGAAGAAACGGTCCGTGTCTGGCAACCTACACCGGTGTACCAGCCCTCTTACTAACGCACAGCTATCGGCAGAAGTTTCATCCGGCCTCGCACGCGGGCACGTTGCCCTTGCCCGTGCGCAGTGCGTCGAGGGCCAGCACCGCGTTGTGCAGCGTGTCGGCCTTGACCAGGCGAAGCCCGTCGGGAACGGCCTTCATGGCCTCGGCGCAGTTGTCTGCGGGGGTCAGGAAGACGGTCGCGCCAGAGTCTTTGGCGCCGACCATTTTCTGGGGAATTCCGCCGATCGGGCCGACTTTGCCCCCCGGCTCCATCGTGCCCGTGCCGGCGATCTGCTTGCCACCGGTGAGCTCGCCCGGCGTGAGCTTGTCGAATATGCCGAGCGAGAACATCAGCCCGGCGCTCGGCCCGCCCACGTCGCCGACGTTGATGTCGACCTCGAAGGGGAACTTGTATTTCGCCTGCATGAGCACGCCCACCTGGGTCTGCCCCTTGGGGCCCGCCACCGTCTGCACGGTGACGTCGAGTTTCTCCTTGCCCCTGGTGACGTTGAAGACCACGTTGTCACCCGGCTTGTGCGCCTTGACCGTGTCGCCCACGACGTCGACGTTCTTCGCCGGCTTGCCGTCGACGGCGTTGATCTCGTCGCCCTTCTGCAGCTTGCCGTCGGCCGGCTTGCCCTTCTCCGTGGACACGACCGTGACGACCACGTCGTAGTGGATCTTGAGCTCGTTGAGCGCGGCGGCGGTGGCCGAGTCTTGCGAGTCGGTCATCTCGACCATGTTCTCCTCCTCGACCTCCTTGGGGTTGCGGTCGGGGGCGAAGATGGTCTCCTGCGGGACCACCGCCACGGTCGGATCGATCCAGCCGCGCAACGCCGTCAGCAGGTCGATCTGCGCGGCGGGGCCGCCCTGATAGGCCACGGTGACGAGACTCAGCGCGCCGCTGGTCGGAAAGGTCTCCCGCCCCTTGATCGAGATCACGGGCTTCTTGTCGACCTCGCCGATCGTGTTCTCCGTCGGCCCCGGGCTCAGCACCACGTACGGGACCGGTCTGAACGCGCCCACCACGCCGAGCGCGAGCACGAGAATTCCCGCCAGCAGCAGGGTCAGGGCGCGTCGTGACATGGTGATGAGCTTATTCGCCGGCGCCGACCCATTCGGTCTCGCCGTCGGCGAACGCCTGGTGTTTCCAGATCGGGACGTGCGCCTTGAGGTCGTCGATCAGCCTGCGCGCGGCTTTGAACGCCTCGTCCCTGTGCGGCGCGGCCACCGCGACGATGACGGCCGCGTCGCCCAGCGCCAGGTCGCCGACCCGGTGGACGGCGGCCAGCGCCGTCACGGGGAAGTCGGCGGCGATCTTCTCGGCCACCTGCCGCAGCTCGGCCTCCGCCGAAGGGTGTGCCGAGTAGGAGAGCCCGGTCACCGGCTTGCCGTGGTCCTGCTCGCGCACGGTGCCCACGAAGAGCGTCGTCCCGCCGGCGGCGTGGTCGCCCACGGCGGCCAGCACTTCGTCGACGGACAGCGGGGTGTCACGGATGCCCAGCAGGCGGATGACGTCCACGGAAGGGAGCCTACCAACAAGAAATCTCCCCGCCAGCCTGCTGATTTTCCCGTTGTGCCTGGTCAAACCGCCGACGGCAGCCCTCTTGGGTAAATTTCCGTTAAATCCTTATTGGCGCCTCTTCTTGCGCACCTGGCGGACGATCGCGGCGGTGCCGATGACGGCCACCGTGGCGCCCGCGGCGGTGAGCGTCGCCTCCTTGACGGGCAGGCGCCGGCCGACCACGGTCGTCCGGTTTTCGCGCAGCTCCAGGAGCTGGGCGAACGCGGCCTCGTTGGTCCACGCCGGCTTCCAGCCCGCCTCGCGCAGCGCGACGCAGTCGACGACCCACGGATAGACGACGTAGTGCAGGTCGGTCGCGGGAGCCGGCGTGATGCCGAGCCGGTGGAGCCGCTGGGCCGTGCCGAACGTCAGCCCCGCGGGCAGCTCCAGGCTGCGGATGCCGGACAGCTCCTCGACCGTCTCGTGCTCCATCCACCCGTCGGAGCCCACGGCGACCACGCCGGTGACCACGCCGCGGGCGGCCAGCTCCAGCGCCGAGACCAGGTCGTCGATGTGGCAGAACTGCCAGTGCGGGCTGCAGCCCTTGACGGTCAGCAGCCTGGGCGACTCGAAGTGGCGGGTGATCACGGTGTCGACGCCCGGTCCGACGACCGCGGCCGGGCGCAGCACGGTCACCTCCAGGCCGGGATGGCTGCGCAGCGACCTGCGTACGAGGGACTCGATCTCCAGGAAGTCGCCCACGACGCCGGTGTCGGGCTCGGCCGCCACCGGGCCGTCCTCGGCCAGCGGCACCTCGTTGTCGGGCGCGGCGCCGTAGACCATGGCGCTGGTGACCAGCACCACCCGGCGCACGCGCGCCGCCGCGCTGGCCGTCAGCACCGTCTGGGCGGCACGCAGGTTGTACGCCCGCCGCTCACCCGGATCGGAGTCGACCGCGTAGTCGCCGGCCAGATGGACCAGGACGTCGATGTCCGAGATCCGGTTCGCCAAGAGCGGATCTCGTACGTCGATCACCCTCCAGGTGGCTTCCGCGACGTCGCCGCGTTCCTCGTCGATAGCCACCACCCTGCGGAAATCCGCGGAGGACACGAGCCTTGCGAGCAACTCGCGGCCTAGGCCGGAGGCCGCGCCCGTGACGGCTACGACAGGTTGACGCGGGCGTTTCGAGGTAGGCACCAGGTCCTCACTTTGCACTGATCCGCCGTAGGACGACTAACGTGGCGGATGTGGACTCCTCCATCCTGCACGAGGTAGAGCGGTGACTGACCTGCCAGGTCGCGAAAACGACCCTAACGAAAACCCGTTCGCCATGTTCGGCAACCCTGAGCAGATGGCTCAGGCGATGCGCCAGTTCGCCGACATGCTGTCGGCGCCCCAGGGCTCCGGCCCTGTCAACTGGGACATGGCGAAGAACATCGCCAGGCACGCGGTGGTCGCCGAGGGCGACCCGAGCGTCATGGAAGGCGAGCGCCGGCAGATCGTCGACGCCCTGAGCCTGGCCGACCTGTGGCTGAACGAGGCGACGACACTGCCCAGCGGCGTGTCGAACCCGCGGGCCTGGAGCCGGTCCGAGTGGATCGAGAACACGGTTCCGATTTGGCGCAAACTTTGTGAGCCGATCGCCGAGCGCATGGTCGAGACCATGGGCGGCGCTCTCGGCGGCTCCGGGCTGCCGCCCGAGGCCCAGCAGATGGCCGGGCCGCTGATGGGCATGCTCAAGCAGATGGGCGGCATGATGGTCGGCCAGCAGATCGGCCAGGCCATCGGATCGCTGGCACGCGAGGTGGTCGGCACGACCGACATCGGCCTGCCGCTGTCCGACACCGCCGCGCTGCTGCCCGGGGGCATCTCCTCCTTCAGCGAGGGCCTGGAGGTCCCCGCCGACGAGATCAGGCTCTATCTGGCGCTGCGCGAGGCCGCGCACCACCGGCTGTTCCAGCACGTGCCGTGGCTGCGCTCGCACCTGCTCGGGGCGGTCGAGGAATACGCCAAGGGCATCACGGTCGACACCTCGGCGCTCGAAGAGCAGATCCGCGGGCTCGACATCAACAATCCCGAGGCGATCCAGGAGGCGCTGAGCGGGGGCAACCTGCTCAAGCCCGAGGAGACCGAGCGGCAGAAGGCCGCGCTGGCCCGCCTGGAGACGATGCTCGCCCTGGTCGAGGGGTGGGTGGCCACCGTGGTCGACCGGGCCGCCGAGGGCAAGCTGCCCTCCGCCGTGGCCCTGGCCGAGACCGTACGCCGGCGCCGGGCCACCGGTGGGCCGGCCGAGCTGACGTTCGGCACGCTGGTGGGGCTGGAGCTCCGGCCGAGGCGGCTGCGCGAGGCCGCGGCGCTGTGGCGGGCGCTGGAGGCCGAGCGCGGGGTCGACGGGCGCGACGCGCTCTGGGGCCACCCGGACCTCATGCCGACGGCCGAGGACCTCGACGACCCCGACGCGTTCGTACGCGGCGAGGCCGCCTGGGACATCTCCCAGCTCGAGGCCAAGCCGGACGACGGCGAGAACGAGGGCGACAAGGGTTGAGCCTGCACCAGGACGCGGTGTCGGTGCTGTCCTCCTGGACCGCGCCCACGCCCGGTGAAGAGGCGCTGCGCACGGAGTTCCTTGAGCACCTGCGCTCGCACGACGACGCGATGCTGCGCGAGTGCGTGCCCGGGCATCTGACGGCCACCACGGCGGTGCTGTCGCACGACGGCTCCCGCGTGCTGCTCACGCTGCATCCGAAGGCCGGCATGTGGCTGCCCATGGGCGGCCACTGCGAGGTCTCCGACGACGCGCTCGGGGCGGTGGCGCTGCGGGAGGCCCACGAAGAGTCCGGGATCGCCGGGCTCGAGCTGCTGCCCGGCCCGCTGGCGCTGGACAAGCACTCCGTGTGGTGTCATCCGCCGCTCTGCTGGCATCTCGACGTCGAATACGCCGCCGTCGCGCCGCCCGGGGCCGAGGCGGTGATCAGTACGGAGTCGCTGGACCTGCGCTGGTTCCCGGTGGACGAGATCCCCGAGCTGTCCGACGAGGCCACGCGGCGATTGGCCGCACGCGGACAGGCCGCGCTCAGCTCAGGCTCACGCGCCTTTGGCTAGAGTCCTTTGCGTCGTTCCAAAGGGGGTTGCGTGGAGACTTCTGCCGTCGGTGGCACCATCGTGACGCCCGCGCGCAAGCGCAGGAAGTTCCCTGGGACGGCGTTGACGTGGCTGGCCGTGACCCCGTTCGCCGCCTGGGCGGTGACCAGGGTGGCCGGTCTGGAGCGAGGGTCCCTGCCCACGCAGCTCATGACCGCCACCCCGTACGCCGCGGCGGGGTCGCTGATCCCTCTCCTGATCGCCGCGGTCGGGCGCAAGCGCGCGGCGACCGCCGTCGCCCTGCTGGCCACGACCGCGCTCGGCTTCGCGGTGCTGCCCAGGGCACTGGGCACGGCGGAGGCCACGGCGGGCAGGCCGCTCAAGGTCATGACGATCAACATGCTGTTCGGCAGGGCCGACGTGCAGACGATCATGAAGCTGGTACGCGACTTCGGCCCTGACGTGCTGAGCACCCAGGAGCTGACGCCCGGCGCGGTCGCCGATCTCGACGCGGCCGGGCTCAAGGAGCTCATGCCGCATCGCGTGCTGCAGGACGAGTGGAGCGCCGGCGGCAGCGGGCTCTATTCCAAGCATCCGGTGCAACCGCTCTGGGACCTGATGCCGCCGGTCGGGCACCAGATGCCGGCCGCGCTGATCTCGCTGCCCGGCGGGAAGCCGATCGAGTTCATCGACGCGCATCCCTTCCCGCCGCTGGGTCCTCAGGTCACCAATTGGAACGAGGCACTAGCGGCCTTCCCGTCCGCCTCTACCGACCGGGTGCGGGTCCTGGCGGGCGACTTCAACGCCTCGCTGGACCACGCCGCCATGCGCGGCCTGCTGGCCCGCGGCTACAAGGACGCGGCCGACCAGGTGGGGGCCGGGCTGATCCCGACGTGGCCGGCGAACAAGCGGGTGCCGCCGATCATCACGATCGATCACGTGCTGGTGGACGAGCGGGCAGGGGTGCGGGAGGTCAGCGTGCACGACGTGCCGGGGACCGATCACCGCGCCGTGCTGGCCGAGCTCACCGTGCCGGTCTGACGCTCAGCGGGTCGTGATCAGGGCTCGCGTGTTGTCCCAGCCTTCGAGGCCGGGGTCCAGGCGTTCGACGTCTTCGCGCGTACGCAGGCGGTGCCAGCCGGGGGTGGTGGCGACGCGGCGCGGGCCGGGGGCCTGGGCGCGCAGCGTGGCCACCACGTCCGGGTCGTCCAGGTCGGGGTCGGCCCAGCCGGGCGCGGGGAGCGCGCAGGCCATGGCCACGGCGCCGCCGTCCTCCGCCGGGCAGATCGTGATCTCGGCCCTGCCCAGCTCCCTGAACAGCTTGCCGACCAGGAGAGGTGGCAGATCGGGCGCGTCGCCGCCGATCACCGCGATCTGGTCGGCGCTCAGGCGGCCGAGGATCGTCTTGAGAGGCTCGTCGTCCTCAATGGCGATCACCTGGGTGCCCGGCCAGACGATCTCCTCCAGCTCGGGAACGCTGGTGATCAGGACCGGGGTGACGAGCTCCAGGCCCGCGACCATCTCATAGGTGTCCTCGGCCACCGCCGTGAGGAACTCCCCGGGGTCGACGCCGGGGGGCGCCGCCTGTGCCATGTGCCGTCGTACGAGGACCGCGGCTATGCGCGTCAACACTCCTCCGGTGCCGTGTGGGCCGCGGCGGAGAATCCCTCCAGGAACCCGCGCGCCCGCTCCGCCTTCGGATACTGTTCTACCAGCGCCCAGAACTTGGCCCCATGGCTGGGCACCAGCAGGTGCACGAGCTCGTGGATGATCACATAGTTGATGACCCACTCGGGCAGGCCCTTGAGGCGGGTGGAGATCCTGATCGTGCCGTTCTCCGGGGTGCATGAGCCCCAGCGATGCTGCTGGTTGTCGACCCATCGCACGCTCACGGGGTCGGGCTTGCCGTCGAGGTATCTGACCGACAGCTCCTTCGCCCGTTCGAGCAGGGCTTCGTCGGTCGGCCTTCGCCGGCGTTCCTTGGCGGCCAGGCGATCCAGCATCCGGCTCACCCATTCATCCGCGTCTTCGCCGCTCAGCCAGGCGGGCAGGAGCACGATCGTCTTGTCGCCGTCGCGGTAGGCGGAGACCGTACGCCGGCGACGAGAACTGCGACGAACCTCGACTGTCTCGGGGGGCACATATGCACGGTAGCCGAGACTGGCGAAATTCCACAGAGGGTGGACCTTGTTTCTGCTGGTCAGATGATTAAGAGCCGGTGAATTTGGGCATGCGCCTTTCCCGATGTGCGGACAGGCCCTCCAGCATGTCCGAGGAGGCCATGGTCACGGGCTGGGCCAAGGACTCCCACCTCAGAGCGGCTTCCAGGTCTTGATGGTCTTGGTTTAGGGCCACTTTGGTGAGCCTTGTGGCAATGGGGGCGTTCTGGGCGATCTTCGTGGCGATGGCCCGCACTTCCGACATTAGGTCATTTTTCGGGAAAGCCTGATTTACCAGACCTTTATCTGAAGCCTCCCCGCCGGACAGGGTCCGGCCCGTCAGGAGCATCTCCCGCGCCAGGCTCGCGCCCGCCCTGCGGGGCAGGAGGTACGTGGCCGCCATGCCGGGGTGCAGGCCCAGCGACGTGAACGGGGCCAACAGCTTGGCGTCGTCGGCGGCGTACACGAGGTCGCAGGCCAGCGCCACGCACAGACCTGCACCCACGGCGGGGCCGTTGACGGCGGCGATCGTGGGGATCTCGAGCTCGGTGACCATGAGCCAGGTGCGGTAGAAGGCGAGCATGCGATCGCGCAGGGCGGGCACGGCCTCGGCGCCACGCTCGCCGAGCCAGGACAGGTCGCCACCGGAGGAGAAGGCCGTGCCGGCGCCGGTGACGATCAGGCAGCGGGCGTCGCGGTCGCCGGCCAGGGCGGCCATGGTGTCGCGCCACTGGGCGGTCATGGCGTCGGTCATGGCGTTGCGCAGGTCGGGGCGGTTGAGGGTGATGAGGACGACTCCGTCGTCGGTGCGGTCGACCAAGAGCTCGTTCATGCGGGTCAGCGTAACCCGGGCCGGTCTCCTGGAGATCGACTCCTCGCCTCTCCAGTCAGCCCTTCGCCACCCTCGAACCTTCGCGGCTCTTCCGGACCTCCGCCACTTCAGACCTTTCGCGGCTCCATCGGACCCCCGCCACCCTTAGGCCTTTCGCGGCTCTACCGGACCTCCGCCACCTTCGGGCCTTCACCGCCCTATCGGGCCTTCAGGGCATCCGCCTTGCCCCACCCCACTCCCCCAC